>JAHXHR010000048.1 GCA_025656505.1 Candidatus Thiodiazotropha sp. (ex Epidulcina cf. delphinae)
CAACCCGATATGAGCGTTTAGCCATTACTTATCAAGCCATGCTCAGTTTGGTAGCCACTGTTATTTGGCTTAATTGAGAACGCCCCCTAGGTGGCAAAGTCAGCAAGTTTCGACGGGAAACGAAAAAGGCGGCCGGTCTCCCGGCCGCCTTATCGGCGAGTGCCGATGAATCACGCAATGGACATTCAGTCACCGACCTTCAGTCGTCCGCCCTTGCCCAGGCCGCCCTTCACGGATTGGGCCTTGTAGTTTCTCAGGGCTTTGACCATCTGGTTATAGGAGTCGGCAAAGGCGGCTGTGACCACCTTGCCTTCAGGCGTTTTGCTGAATGCGCCGGCTCCACCGAACGCGCTACCGCCGAACAGACCGCCGAAGAGATTGTAATCGAAGTTTTTTGCGTTTCCGACGGACGAGGAGACCTGCACACCGGAGCGGTTGTCCACCAACAACAGGGTGGTGGCCGCCTCGTTGGACTTTAGTCCGCCCGCGAGCGCTCCCGCGGTGGAGCCGAAAAGTCCACCCACGATTCCACCGAGTCCACCAGTGCCTTTTGCGGAGAACTGGATACTGGGATTCATGGTGTAATCCGCAGCCACCATCTGGCCCTTGCCGAAATTGCTGCCCTGACGCATCTCCCCGGATTGCATGAGGGCCCGTTCCTGCATCATGTTATTCATGGCTCTGCCACGCTCAACAACCACGAAGCAGTTGGATTGCTGGATCATCATGCGAAGCACGGGGACGGTGGTGCCCAATGTCGGATAGCGACTCCTGTAGGTGGCCCACCAGGGGGCGGTCTGGTCCTCCACGACCGCCAGGGTGCCGAGTGTTTCGTCACAATTCTCTAGTGCGGTGTTGGCGTTTTCAGCCGTTTCACCCCCGGCGGCGCCGGTAACGGTGTTGCCCGAAGAGCCGCCCATCGTGGGCATGGTAGCGTCACAGCCGCTCAAGCCGATCATCGCAGCGGTCGCTATACCGACAAAAGTCATAGCGCCCGAGGCCTTGTATTTGTCTGTCAGATTCGTCATTTTCATCCTTCTTTTCCCCTACAGAGATTGATCAGTCAAGCGGTGGCAAATGGCATCGAGTGCGTTATCATCGTTTGATCAGAACATGAATATTCATGGATTTCAATTGCTTCGGTCACCCGAATCTCATTGCTTTGCCGGATATACCCGAATAGTCGCTTTGAGGCAGGCCTCGCAATAAAAAAGTCCGTGGGCGAATTATAGGTGATGGCTGAGTGATCGGCATAAAAATACCTGGGGTTCATGGTCATTGTCTTGTCTGGGCGGACTGCGCGGCGTAAGCTGTTTGTGATGAATTCCGTGCTCATTTTTCTGCTGTTGTTTGTCGGTGTTCCGCTGATCGAACTCTATTTTCTGATTAAAGTCGGGTCTCAGATCGGCGCCTTTTCAACCATTTTTCTGACGATTTTTACCGCTCTGCTGGGGGGGGGGATGGTGCGTGCGCAGGGCTTTGCCACCCTGTCTCGGGTCCGCGAGGCAATGGACCACGGAGAGGTGCCCGCCTTCGAGATGATGGAAGGTGCGGTATTACTGATTTGCGGACTGCTGCTGCTGTTGCCCGGTTTCGTCACCGATGTGGTGGGCTTTATCTTCCTCGTTCCCCCGGTCCGGCGTTGGCTGCTCACGGCAGGTTTGCAGGGGAGAGGCATCATGGGCCCGACCGGCTCGCGCAGTGATCAATCCCCGCCACGGCATGAGACCCGGGTGATCGAGGGAGAGTTTCAGCGCGAGGATGAGAAGGATTGAGTCACCGCGCCCGGCCGAGACGGACCGGATGCGGGAGTATGGAGTCAGGGATAGACGGCCGGTACGAAAGTCTGGTCGGTCATCGGCGGACGCACATATCCCGTGCTCTCCGTGCGATGTGGCAGTTCGATGGGTTCGGGGGTCAAATCCTCGTAGGGGATCATGCTCAACAGGTGGGCGATGCAGTTGAGTCGGGCATGCTTCTTGATATCGGAGTGGACCACATACCAGGGGGCCTGCTTGATGTCGGTATGGGCGAACATCTCGTCCTTGGCCTTGGAATACTCCAACCAGCGCGATCGTGATTCCAGATCCATCGGACTCAGTTTCCAGCGTTTGTGCGGCTCCTCCAATCGGCTCTGGAAGCGGCGCTCTTGCTCTTCGTCCGAAACGGAGAACCAGTATTTGATCAGGATGATGCCTGATCGCACCAGCATGCGTTCGAACTCGGGACAGGAGCGCAGGAATTCCTGATACTCCTCATCGGTACAGAAACCCATGACCTTTTCCACCCCGGCGCGGTTGTACCAACTGCGGTCGAACAGCACCATTTCGCCGGCGGCGGGTAGGTGGGGCGCATAGCGCTGAAAATACCATTGGGTCTGTTCGCGCTCAGTCGGCGCCGGGAGAGCGGCGATACGACAGATGCGGGGGTTGAGGTGTTGATCGATGCGTTTGATGACACCCCCCTTGCCGGCGGCATCGCGGCCTTCGAAAATGACCACCACTTTAAGACCTTTATGCTTGATCCACTCCTGCAGTTTGACCAGTTCGAGCTGGAGTTTGAAAAGCGCTTGTTCGTAGGTCTTGCTGTCAATTTTCTTTGACTTTTTGCTCTTCTCTTTTTTCGCTTCTTTTACTTCCGCCATGAGTGCCTCCCCGTTCAGGTGTGTTTTTTAAAGATGCATGATGACTCTGAGGGGTTGAGACTAGACGATCCCGACCAGCTCAAGGTCGAAAGCGAGTGCCTCGCCCGCCAGTGGATGGCTGCCGTCAATGGTCGCATTCCCATCCTTCGGAATAGGGTTTTTTTTCTGATCACTGACCTAAATCCCCGTCACACCGGGCTCAATTCCTGGAATTACACGATTCCCCCCGAGAGTGAATTCAATGGCAGCGCGGTCGGAGGATGTATCGAACAGGGTTCCATCGTCCAGCGCACCGCTATAGCGGATGCGGGCAGTATCTCCCAGCTTAGCTTGCCTCATGATTGGCCTCATTTTTCGGTTAGGATGTCGAATAAACGTCTATTATCACACAAATCGAGGCGTGTTTGGGGAGATGAAGTGCGTTTTGGAGGATGAAAAATCTCTCACGATAGTCTTGACTAACCGGTTTTTCGCACTATTATTGGCACTCGGTTCAGGTGAGTGCTAACAGCCTTGCCTGGTTAAAAAAATACATGTTCAACAAACACCATGATTTAGGAGAAAACAGTCGATGAATATTCGTCCGCTGCACGATCGCGTGATCGTTCGTCGTATGGAAGAAGAGCGCACCAGCCCAGGCGGTATCGTGCTCCCCGATGCAGCCACCGAGAAGCCTGTTCAGGGTGAGGTGCTGGCTGTCGGCAACGGTAAAGTCACTGATAGAGGCGAGGCCTGTCCTCTGGACGTCAAGGTCGGAGATAAGGTGTTGTTCGGTAAATACTCCGGCACTGAGGTGAAGGTGGGTGGTGAGGAAGTCCTCGTCATGCGTGAAGAGGACATCATGGGCGTGATCGAGGGTTAAACCCCGAATCCTGTGATGACAAGCTGACGCAGGCTTCGCCTGGTGACGAATCTCAACATTTACCCAAGGAATTAAGACATGAGTGCAAAAGAAGTACAATTTGGTGATGACGCCCGTCAACGTATGATGAAGGGCGTCAATATTCTAGCCAACGCCGTCAAGATAACCCTCGGTCCCAAAGGCCGCAACGTGGTTTTGGAGAAGAGCTTTGGCTCCCCCACCGTGACCAAAGACGGTGTCTCGGTAGCCAAGGAGATCGAGCTCTCCGACAAATTCGAAAACATGGGCGCTCAGATGGTGAAAGAGGTCGCCTCTCAGACCTCCGACGTGGCCGGTGACGGTACCACCACCGCAACCGTGCTGGCGCAGGCGATGGTGCGTGAGGGTCTGAAGGCCGTTGCCGCCGGTATGAATCCGATGGATCTCAAGCGTGGCATCGACAAGGCCGTGACCGCTGCGGTGGAAAAGTTGAAGACGGTCTCCCGTCCCTGCTCCGATGACAAGGAGATCGCCCAGGTAGGCACCATTTCCGCCAACTCCGATCTCGATATCGGCAATATCATTGCCGGGGCCATGCAGAAGGTCGGCAAAGAGGGCGTTATTACGGTGGAAGAGGGTTCCGCCCTGCATAACGAATTGGATGTGGTAGAAGGCATGCAGTTCGATCGCGGTTATCTCTCCCCTTACTTCGTGACCAATCAACAGAATCAATCCGCCGAACTGGAAGATCCCTACATCCTGCTACACGATAAGAAGATCTCGAACATTCGTGATCTGCTACCGGTGCTGGAAGGCGTGGCCAAGGCGGGTAAACCGATGCTGATCATTGCCGAGGATGTGGAGGGCGAAGCGCTGGCCACCCTGGTGGTCAACAACCTGCGCGGCATCGTTAAGGTCACCGCAGTCAAGGCGCCGGGCTTCGGCGACCGGCGCAAGGCGATGTTGCAGGATATCGCTATCCTGACCGGCGGCACCGTGATCTCGGAAGAGGTCGGTCTGTCGCTGGAGAAGGCCACCCTGAACGATCTGGGCAACGCCAAGAAGGTGACCATCTCCAAAGAGGAGACGACCATCATCGACGGCGCCGGTATCGAGGGTGATATCAAGGCCCGTGTCGAGCAGATTCGCGCCCAGATCGAGGAGACCTCCTCCGATTACGACCGCGAGAAATTGCAAGAGCGCGTGGCCAAACTGGCAGGTGGTGTCGCCGTGATCAAGGTCGGCGCTGCTACCGAGGTCGAAATGAAAGAGAAGAAGGCCCGCGTGGAGGATGCCCTGCACGCCACCCGCGCAGCGGTGGAAGAGGGTATAGTGCCAGGCGGCGGCGTCGCCCTGGTGCGCGCACTCCAGGCCATCGAGGGCCTACAGGGCGAAAACCATGATCAGGATGTCGGTATTCAGATCGCCCGACGCTCCATGGAGGAGCCTCTGCGCCAGATCGTCGCCAACTCAGGCGGCGAGCCCTCCGTCGTACTCGACAAAGTGCGCGGCGGTGAGGGTAACTTCGGTTTCAACGCCGGCAACGACGAGTATGGCGACATGATGGATATGGGTATCCTGGATCCCACCAAAGTGACCCGCTACGCCCTGCAGAACGCCTCATCCGTGGCGGGTCTGATGGTCACCACCGAGTGTATGGTGGCCGATCAGCCGAAGGACGAATCAGCCGCCCCGCCGATGGGTGATATGGGCGGCATGGGCGGCATGGGCGGCATGGGTGGCATGATGTGATGCAATACCCGACTGCCGGCTGAATCACAGCCTGCGTTCGGGTTGGTCCCAGACCCCGCGCCTACAGAGGCGCGGGGTTTTTTAATGTGTGCTTAAATTTTTGAGGGGCGCCATTAGCTAGCCCGGATGTTTCACCCGGGAGCATTCAGCATTGCCAGGTGTACTTTGCGCTTTGCTAATATTCTAAATATTGCGTTTAAATCAAAAGGTTAATTCACATTGTCAGCGGCCGGGTGAAATATCCGAGCTAGTGTGGCGTAACCTATAAACTATACTGATCGGATGCCTATCAATGCCTCAAGACGCTCCGAGGGAAGCGTCCTTGGGGCACAAGGCACAGCGCGCAGGCAGTAGATGAGGTGTGCAAGGAAGAGTGGCGCACGCTCGATACCGGCGGGCGCAAGGCAATCAAGGGATTACGCTGGCTCCTTGGCATGTACGCCGGAAACCGCGCGAAGGAAAACACCCGCTTCCTCAGCAACTTGCGCAACTCCAATCGCCGCATCCATCGCGTCTGGGCGCCCAGAGATGAATTTGAGCACTTCCGGAACTACGCTTATCGCAACTTCATCTGAGAAGTTCCTCAAAAGCTGGGTGGTCAGTGTGCCGATAGATCGTTGATTTACAATATAAAAATAAACGAATCGGAATGATTTGGTAATTGAGAAACCCGGATGTAGCCGTAATGTAGAATGGCCACAGGCCGCATGATCAGGTACTGATCAAAAGGGCGGAATATACTTAAATCTGAAGTTTCACGCTATTGATTTTGTGGTAATATCAAGCTCATGAACTATCTCATTGAAAAACAGAGTGTTTTTTTAGCAAGCAGCGGCCGCGTCCAGAATTAATTTTATGGGGGTTTGCTATAAACCGGGCAAACCCCATCAAAAATAACCTTAGCCCATATCCACTACGCACCTCGGTGCTCACAAAACCGTAAAACTTCAGCACTTAATTAGGACTGTCCGAAAATTGGGATCCACTCCTATTGCTTCCGAACACAGGAAAGGCACCCGCTGGGGCGGGTGCCTTAAGTCTTAAGTCACAGAATCATTTACGGCTGATAAGCCTGGTCAAGAATGCTCTGCAAGTCGCCCACCGGGACAGTTTGCTTGGAGCCGATTTCGTCCTCGAATTCAACTTCCAAGAAGTAAACATCACCTGCCGGACCCGCACTGGTAATCACATTCAGCGCCACTGCCTTGAACTTATCGTAATCCTGCGGCTGAAACGGCGCAGTCAGGTATACCGTACGCTCGCCGTGGCCCATCCAGTTCATATATAGTTTGAAGCCGTTAGCAGGATTTGTTGGCGCCATGAACCTGCTTTCCGCACGTTGGTAAAGCCTCATATTCAGGCCTTTATTGTTCACCTTCATCCAATGTCTATCCGCCACTGGATTACGCGTCACATTAACCATAGGACCACTAGCCGAAACCAACATCTCACCTTGTGGCGGCATAGCGAAATTATCATTGAAATACACAGCATTGGCAGCGAATACGCTCACATCGATATTATCGCCGGACATCGGTGTTGCCGCAGGCATACCCACATCAATAACCAGCTTACGGAACACCCAGCCATTGTTCACCACGGCATGGAATGAAGCACCGCTCTGATCTGCCTTGAGATTGTTGATCACAAGGTTATTGGCATTTGGAAATACTATTTCCATTCGATCAATATTGTAACCGGGAGCCGCCATTGTTGTGCTGGTAGTCAGTTTGATTTTCTCAACATTATTCAGATCCAAGCCGGGAAACTGGAAATAAGTGGAACTGAACGGCATCTGAACTTCAAAGCGCGAGGTTGCCGCATCTACGCCGGCCACACCCAGAACAGCCACCGAAATAAATAAGGCTTTAAGTAACTCAAGTTTCGGAGTTCATATTTACATGCGAATCGCCTCTAATAGTATGATAAATATGAATAATTACGATCCATCCTCTAAAAGCACTGTGTTTTTATGTCAACAATGAATTTGCAGGTATTTTGCTTGTGTGTTGGTTTCCCGGCACATTTACGAACACTTGCATATGGCTCCAAATAACGGGTTACCGTGCGAAATGCTTAGAAAGCAGCACTTTTTTGCAAATTTTGAACTCCGAAACTTGAGTAAGTAATTTCATAGACAATCCCTCTTAATCAAAGTTATATGTTTTTCCCTGTGTGACCATGCGGAGTAGCGCAGTGATAAATGAATTTTGTGTCGGTTTGCCCGGTTTAGGACAAACGCTAACGAAATCATCATCAAGAACTGCTTGGGTGATGAGTTTGCTTACATCGGAATACGCAAAGTGCTTTCGGTTATCGGCAGTGTAACAATGCCTTGTCGTGTGATCAAGACGAGCAGCATATGCGGCGGAATACAAAATTGACAGAATCTTGATCGATAGGCAGACTGAGCACTCTCCGAAGTGACTTGACGATACCGGTGTTTCCACATACGAATATCCCCGAAAGCCGGTTTACGAATGTTAGGTAGCACATGAAATTCGTCCTGGTGCGGAGATATTAATCGGCGTTCAGGATAATAATTCAACGAACCTTGATTAAAGGTGCTGAGCGCTGAAGTGCGCGGGTAACACTGGAAGTCAACGTCCGATTAAAGCCTGTCTGATATGAAAAAGATCCTCGTAGTTCAATATTCGCAAACCGGGCAACTCTCAAAAATCGTCGACTCCCTATGCCGCCCCTTGATCGCATCAAGGGATATCGAGGTCGTCATCGAGACGCTCAGGCCGGAGAAGCCCTATCCCTATCCCTGGTCTTTTTTCAAGTTTTTGGATGTCTTTCCCGAGTGTGTCGCTTTGGACCCTCCGGCCCTGTCGCCACTCACGGTGGGTGGCTCTGAAGAGTTTGATTTGATCATTATCGCCTATCAGGTCTGGTTCCTCGCGCCCTCCCCGCCCATCACTGCGTTCATGCAGAGCGAACAGGCAAGGCGTCTGTTGAAGGACAGACCGGTGATTACGCTCATCGGTTGCCGCAACATGTGGAGCCGGGCGCAGGAGACCATGAAACAGATGCTCAATGATACCGGTGCGCGACTGATCGATAACGTCGTATTGACCGACCAGGGTTCTTGGTTCGCATCCTTCGTGACCACGCCGAGGTGGTTGTTGTCAGGGAAAAAAGAGCCGTTTTGGGGCTTCCCCGCCGCCGGCGTTTCTGACAGGGATATCGAGAATTGTCATCGTTTCGGTTTGGCCATCGAAGAGGCGTTGAAGCATGACCGGGAGAGAGGCGCTGCTCCCTTGCTGTACGGGCTGAAGGCGGTGGAGGCGGATATCAGTCAGGTTCAATCCGAGAAGGCCGGCCATCGGAGCTTTCTGGTCTGGGGGAGATTATTGCGCCTGGTCGGGAAACAGGGGGATCGCAAACGGCTGCCGGTGCTTGCGGTGTATGTGGTGTTTCTGATCCTGATGATCATCACTCTGGTGCCATTGTCGGTCGTGCTGAAGTCGTTGTTGGCGCCATTGCTGAAAGAGAGACACCTCAAGGCAAAGACCCATTATGAGGCGCCGTCGGGTTCGGGTGCTGAACGCATGGAAGTGTTCGGTTGTGGGAAATGAGGGCGTATATCACCAACACGTCGGCGTTCCTACCGAATCGACCCATTGAGAACGAACGTATCGAAGAGGTGCTCGGCATGGTGGGCGGGATGCCTTCCCGGGCCAAGCGGCTGGTTTTGCGCAGTAACGGTATAAAGCAACGTTATTACGCGGTCGATCCGTCGACCGGCGAGCCCACATACACCAACGCCGAGATGACCGCTGCCTGCGTCAAACGGCTTTTCGCTTCCGAGGAGGCGCTCGACAGTATCGATTGTCTGGCGGCGGGCACCTCGATACCGGATCAAGTCATGCCTGGTCACGGGTTGATGGTGCATGGTGAGTTGGGCAATGCTTGTTGTGAAGTGGTTTCCACTTCGGGGATCTGTCTGAGCAGCATGGCTGCGCTCAAGTACGCCGCGATGGGGGTCAGGAGCGAAGCGTTTGCCACGGCCGTATCGACGGGATCAGAGTTGGTGTCGCCGCTGTTGTGCGCACGCAATTTCGAAGCCGAATCGAAGTTCAAGATCGAGCGGTTGAAAAAAAAACCGGAAATCGCATTTGAAAAAGACTTTCTACGCTGGATGTTGTCCGATGGGGCGGGCGCGTTTCTGCTAGAGAATCACCCCCATCGGCGCGCCGGGCAGCCCGTGGTCGAGATAGCGTGGATTGAGATCTACTCTTATGCCAATGAATTGGAAACCTGCATGTACTCCGGCGCCGAGAAGTTGGAGGACGGCAGTTTGAGAGGATGGAAAAGCTATTCGCAGCAAGCGCTTATCGATCACTCGGTGATGACCGTAAAACAGGATGTCAAGCTGCTGAATGAGAATATCGTGTCAATGGCGGTCAGGGAGACCCTAAAACGGGTAATCGAAAAGACCGGCCTGCAGGTCGGTCAGGTGGATTATTTCCTTCCCCATATCTCCTCGATGTATTTTAATGAGAAGGTCTATCAGGCCTTGGTCGAACTCGACTTCGAGATCCCCAGGGACCGCTGGTTCACCAATCTGACCACCAAGGGCAATACCGGTTCAGCCTCGATTTATATCATGCTTGACGAGTTGCTTAAATCGGGACGTTTGAAATCCGGCGACCGGTTGCTCTGCTTTGTGCCGGAGAGCGGGCGCTTTTCCAGTTCATTCATGCTGCTGGCGGTGGTATGAAGATCAAGGATATACCGCAAGACAATGCGGGTTCTTTGGACGGGGAGACGAAGGTGATCTATGCCAGATCGGATGCGGGCAGGATCGAGTCGTCGCAAACCACCGGTTGGGAAGTCGAGGAGATTGTACTCGGGCTGGCCCTGGATGAGATCAGGCGTCTGGCAAGGGATGCCTATCAGCGGGCTGAGGCAGGGGAGACTTCCCCCCTCGAATTCCATATGTACAACCAGAGAATGGATGTGGCCATGCTTGCACAAGCGGTCGGGCGGTTTCAGTGGCTGGTGAAACGGGATTTCGTCCCCCGAAGATTTGCCGGACTTTCACCGCAGAAACTGGAGCGCTATGCAGTGGTGCTGGGTATCGATGTCACTTCACTCACCGGCCTGCCGAAGCAATATGACTGAGCCGTTCGAGCACCGCCACGCCGCCCACTGCGAAACCGGCGTTATGTCAGCCATGCTGCGCTACCATGGGCTGACTATTTCGGAACCGATGGCCTTCGGTCTGGCGAGTGGAATCACCTTTGCCTACATTCCCCTGGTGAAAATCAACGGCCTGCCCTTGATTGCCTACAGAACCCCGCCGCGAATGATTATCCGCGCCCTGTCGAGGCGGATCGGAGGTTTGAAGATGGTTTTTGAAAAATTCAGGCGGGAGGCGGATGGGGAGCGGGCGCTGAATCGACTGCTGGACGATGGAAAGGTGGTCGGGTTGCAGGCTTCAGTCTTTTTTCTGCCCTATTTCCCGCCGAATATGCGCTTCCATTTCAATGCCCACAACCTGCTGGTCTATGGCCGGGAGGAGGCGCAATACCAGGTAAGCGATCCGGTGTTTTCCCATCTGGTGACGGTCGACGGCGCGAGCCTGAGCAAGGCGAGGTTCGCCAAGGGCGCATTGGCCCCGAAAGGGTTGATCTACTACCCGGCCAAGGTCCCGGATGAAATAGATTTCGATAGCGTCCTGCCCAAGTCGATTCGCTTTAGCGCAAAAATCAACGGCGCCCGCTCACCCGTCCCCATCGCCGGCGTGAAGGGCATACAACGTGTCGCCGGGCAGATACGCAAGCTGGATAAGGCGCAGGAGAGAGATGCCAATCTCTATTTGGGCCATATCGTCAGGATGCAGGAGGAGATAGGCACCGGGGGGGGTGGATTCAGATTCATGTATGCCTCCTTTCTGCAAGAGGCCGCAGAGATCCTCCGATCGGACCTGCTCGCCGATGCGGCTGAAGAGATGTCGGAGATTGGCGATGAATGGCGACTTTTTGCCCTGATGTGCGCACGCAAGAGTAAGGCGCGATACGATGACACCTTCGACGGCATTGCCGATCAACTGGAGAAGATAGCCGGCCGGGAAGCTAGCCTCTTCGCCCGGCTCCATAACTATCGATAACGGTTAGAGACGCCCTGTTACGTTCGAAGGTGTTATTGATCAATCCCAGCCGCTCGCCTTTTTCGGCTGTCTCGAGCCAGCGATGGAGATAGTATGCGTTCTGGGTGGGATAGAGACCCGGCGTGGCGCATTCGATCCGGGTTCCGGTCCATGTCTGCTCCTGCCTGATATGGCCCGAGGCCTGATCCGTGAGCAGGTAGTGGGTGACATCTAGATCACTGAGCAATCCGCCGATGCCGTCGGTTTCCGAAGTTGATCCGTTGTAGATGACCCTGGCGACAGGCTCGTTCCCGTCCTGACCGCAGAGGAACCAGAAGCTGCCTTCACCAAGCAGGTGGTCGGCCGCCAGGCCGGTTCTGCGTCTGTGCAGCAGTGGGTCATTCGGCACTTCATCGGCCGTACCCAGCAGAATGGGGGCGTGTTGCGCCTGAAGCAGTGAGTCGGCAAGTTGGAGACCGGCTTCCAGGGAACAATGGTCGCGGGAGACGGTAATCGTTAGACCGCGGATAGTGAGTGCCTGATTGATATGGTAGGCGGTCGAGTTGTTGACACTGTTGATGAAGCCTATCGGATTGGGTGTGGTGCCGTCGACGAATATCTGCTCGCAATTGCTGATCGTGCTCTCCAGATTAGAGGCGCCGCTGGCCAGGATCAGGGCGGTGTCTGGCGGCAGGTTAGTCACGCCCCTGGTTTGTCCAAGGCCGAGCAGAGCGAGCTGAGTCAACCGGTCTGACCGACGAGGTGGTTTGAACGGGGTTCGCCGCAGGTGATCGCTTAACGCAGGCAGATGGGTCATGACCTGGTGGCTGTATCCGCCGCATGAGAAAATAGGAAGGTTGAGTTCCATTATCCTAAAAACTGCAGTTGGATGGGGTGAAGTGTGCGGGGGTGCAGGGCGAGGGTCGCTCCTGCGCATTCCTGTGCTTGAGACACTTGTGCATCCCGGCACGGCGCGCAACGACGCGGAATCGTCATGCTATTCCAAGGCGTTGCAACGCAGCCGTGCGCCGCCGCAAGCGTGCAATTCACCCCGTAGCGTGGTTCACCCGGCAGGTGAATAGGCAAATCGAAGTCAATAGTTTGCATATCGGTAGTTTAGTATCAGGATGGAGCGGTCAACTGCGATTTTTAGGATTATGCCTTTTCCATGACAACCACGGTATTGCTGCCTCCGAAGCCGAAGTAGTTGAGCAGATAGATGCCGCTGTCCGCATCGGCATCGTTGTTGAGGGGGGAGAGGTCCAGTTCCGGGTCGGCGTTCTCGAAATTGGGTGTATGCGGGATAAAGCCCCGCGTCAGGGCATTGCCGAACAGGGCCAGTTCAAGTGTTCCGCAGGCGCCCAAGGTATGGCCTGTGTAGGGTTTGATGGCGGTAACCGGCGGTATGGCGTCAGGGAAGGCTGCGGCGATCCCTCTGGCTTCGGCCGTGTCGTTCATCAGGGTGGCTGTACCGTGAGCCTTGATGGCCCTGACAGCCGATTTTTCGATGCGGGTCTCTTGCATGGCATCCTTCAGGACGCGAGCGATGGTTGAACCATCCGGGTTGGCGGAGGTGATGCTGTAGGGGTCGGCGCAACTGCTGCCGCCAAGCAGCGCCAAGGGCGCCGGGTGTCCGTCGTTTCGGGCGCTCAATACCACTGCGGAACAGGACTCGCCCAGAATGACACCGTCTCTGGCCGGATCGAACGGGGCTATCCTGTGTGAGGCAAGGAGTTGAAGACCGGCAAAGCCGCACAGCGTGGTTTCGTTGAACAGTTCGATGCCGACGACCAGGGCGTGATCGAGACGGCCCTGGCTCAGCATGTTGTGCGCCAGCAGTAGGGCATTTGCGCTGGAGGTGCAGGCCGAGCTGATATTGAAGGCCTCCGACGAAATGGCGAATCGCTCCCCGATCCACTCGCCGAGCCTGTGATGGCCGGTGAACGGTACGGCTATCGGACTCTCCACCTCCGCTTCGAGTTGTTGTTGGTATGCGGTTTCGCTGCGGTGCAGATCATAGGAGGATGAGCCGATGAGGAGCCCGGTCTTAGCAATCTCCTGTTGGTCCAGTTCGCTCCTGGCCAGGGCCTTGCCAATGACATCCTCGAGAATGACGAATGGCCGATCGGGATTGTCCACATCGTCGCCGATCATGTAGTAGGGCATTGAGAGACCGATCGACTCCAACTGTATACAGGGTGGGGAGAGGTTCAGGTTCGAAGCGCCGCCGCCAGGGATACCGCTCGGTTCCGTTCCGAGATAGGAGGCGCAGGAGAGACCGATAATGGGCGATCTTGCTGGACTCACTGCTAATTACTCGGGCTGCAGGTGATCGGCAAGGGCGTTGATGGTTGCCAGTATCTCTCTCGATTCGGCATCATTTCGGATACGAACGCCATACCTGTTTTTGATGATGGCGATCACCTGTAGCATGTCGATGGAATCGAGGCCGAATCGCGCCTCCAGCCCGACCAGATATTCGTCGTCCAGCATCTCTTCGGCGCTGATGTCGTCCAATCTGCACTCCTCGACAATCATCTGCTTGAGTTCCAGTTTAAACGCGGTATCCAGTGAACCTTTCATTGTTTTCTATCCGTCAAACCTTTATACGAATGGAGTGCAAGCAAAAACAGGCTGCCGGCGAACAGCAGGAGTTTGAAGATTTCCGGCCAGACCATTTCCCATCCGCCCTGTCTCAAGAGCACCGCAAAGAAACCCTCAAGCGCCCAATTCATCGGCGACAAGGCGGCTATTTTCTGCATCAGCGCGGGCATCACAAAGGTCGGCACCATGATGCCGCCGATGGCGGCTAGAATGAGATTGCCGATGCCGCCGAGGGTGGTTGCCTGCTCCGTGCTTCTGGCGCGGGCGGCGATCAAAAGAGCGAAACTGATTGCCGCCAGGCTCACGGCCAGGGTAAGGGGGATCAGCAGCCAGACTTCACCCTCCAGCCTCAGTCCCTCGCCTGAGAAGAGAGGGACCAGGTGAATGCCGACCAGGAGCATCAGCACGGCCTGGATGACGTTCACTCCAAGATAGGGAATGAGCTTGCCGATCAGCAGATAGCTGCCCGGAACCGGAATGGTGCGCAGGCGTTGCAGCGTACCCTGCTGCCCTTCGGTCAGCAGGGTCGTGGAGATGGGAATGACGACGAAAAACATGGAGAAGATCAACCAGGCAGGGACGCTCTGCTGCACCGAATTGGGCTGCTCCGCCCGGCCGTTTCGGGTGTGGTAGCTGGTCACCACCAGCGAGTGGCCGATTAGGTGATCGACACGTTGTCTGCGCTGCTCGTCAGGCAGGTTGTAATACTCGAAAAGCCGGTTGGCCTGGTATTCGCCAAGGGCTTCGCGCACTGCGCCGAGGATCGAGCGTCGCATTGAGGCGGGAAGGCTTGCCGAATAGAGAATATGCAGCTTCTCCCGATCGTCGGTTATCGGGGAGCGTATGGCAGTCGTGAAATTTTCGGGGAGAGTGATTGCGGCCAGTATTCTCTTCTCGTCCAGTAGCCGCAACAGTTGCTGTCGGCTTGCGGCGCGCTCGACCCTCAGACCCTCGAGGCGGGTGAAGATAGCGACCATCTCCTTGTCGAGAGAGGTCTCCGATTCGAGCCATAGCCCGATGCCGGGATGTTCTTTGGAGTCACCCCCCATTCTGTCTTGCAGGGCGAGAGACATGATCAGAATAAACACGATGGGCAGCAGAAAAAGCACCATCAACGCATGGATGTCACGGAATACCAATAGCAGCTCTTTTCTTACGATGGCGATCAACATCGGCGGTCAATCCCGAAGATGGGTGTTGGTCAGCTCGAAAAAGAGCTTCTCGAGGGTGTGTTTGCCGTAGGAGATATTGAGGATTGGAATACCCTCCCGCGAAACAGCGGTCAGCAATTCGGCGATCTGTTTTTGATCCCTTGGCTTGCCGGTGATCCTATGGTGCGACAGGGTAAAACCCATCTCCTCTATGGCTTGATTGAATGGTGTCCCAGCCAGTGGCTGCTGTTGCGGATCGAGGTCGATTTCCACCATCGGCCTCTTCTCCAGTATCCGGTTCAGCGGACCATGCACGAGTATGCGTCCATGATCCATGATGGCGACATCGTTGCACAACTGCTCGATCTCCTCCATATAGTGGCTGGTGTAGACGATCGTGCTGCCTGCCCGGTTGAGCGCCTGGATCGACTGTAGAATGAAGCGCCTCGATTGGGGGTCGATCCCCACGGTGGGTTCGTCGAGAAAGATCAATTCAGGTTTGTTTAACAGGCCGATGGCTAGGTTAAGGCGTCGTTTCAGGCCACCGGAAAAGTGCTTGGCGAGCCGCTTTACATGCCCTGTCAGTCCGGTTAGTTCGATGGCGTGTTCGATGCGCCGACGCCTCTGAGACATGGTTCCCGGATAGAGGGAACTGAAGAACTGTAGATTTTCCGCCGCGCTCAACTGCGGGTAGAAGGCGTACTCCTGGGGTATGTGGGCAAGTCCGCTGAGGATGTCGAAGCGATGGTTGCGATATCCTTTCCCGTCAATGGCGACCTCGCCTTGGGACGGGGTCAGCAGTCCCGTCATCAGCGACATCAAGGTGGTCTTGCCCGCGCCGTTGGGTCCGAGCAGCCCAAACAGGGAACCCTTAGTGATTTCCAGACTTAACTCGTTAAAAAGTAGTGGTTGTTTGGCGTAGTTGAAGTCGATGGCGCAAAGCTTGATCATGGGCTGAAACCCTATGTGATTTGTCCCTGCTTGGCAATCACCATCCCCCTGTAGTGTGAATAACCCCTTGTCTCGTTGTCAGCCTTTATCCCCGCAGTCGATGGCGGTCGGTCCGTCGATCAAGACCCGTTTGTTTTCCGAATAATCCACCGCTACCTCAATGAACCTAAAAACCGCAGTTGACCGCTCCATTCTGATACTAACCTGCTGATAGGCAAACTAGTCACTTCGATTTGCCTATTCACCGGTCGGGTGAACCTGGTTACGGGGCGAATGGCTGCGTTGCAACGCCGGCGGCAGGGTCTACCTGATAAGGATAGAGCTCATCCAGCGGAACGGGTTGTGTATTCGTCTGCACGATCAGGCAATGACTGCGGCGCAGCGCCCGTGGATGGGGCGCGCCGCAGGAGTGAGCGATCAGGCCGCTGCCGTAGTGGATCTTGTCAACGAAGTTTTTTATCCGTACCGCCTTCTGTTTCGGATCGAGTCCCTGTTGCAGGCGTTTGTTATGGGTGGTGATGCCGGTGGGGCAGGTGTTCTTGTTGCATTTCAGCGCCTGGATGCAACCCATGGCAAGCATGAAGCCGCGGGCAGAGGTGACAAAGTCAGCGCCGGTGCATAAGGCCCAGGCCGTCTCCGACGGATTGATCAGCTTGCCCGAAGCGATCACCTTGATGCGCTTGCGCAGGTCGTGCCGCTGCAGGATATCCACCACTCTGGGCAGGGCGGCCTTGATGGGTAGCCCGACACTGTCCATCAGCGTCATGGGGGCCGCACCCGTCCCCCCGTCCCCGCCGTCGATGGTGATGAAATCCGGGGCGCAGGCGGCGCCGCACTGATGGATCATTTCGCACATCTCTTCCAGCCAGGCATGGGTGCCGACGACGATCTTGAACCCCACCGGCTTGCCGGTGATGTCACGAATATGGTTGATGAAATTCAACAATTCTGAGAAGTTGGCTATCTCTGGATGACGGTTGGGGGAGATGGAATCCCTGCCCGCTTCGATGCCGCGGATGGCGGCGATCTCTTCGGTCACTTTCGCGCCGGGCAGGATACCCCCTTTTCCCGGCTTGGCCCCCTGGCTCAATTTAATCTCGAACATCCTCACCTGGGGGATGGCGGCGATCTCCCTGAGCTTCTCCTCACTGAGGTCGCCGCCGGGGTTGCGGATGCCGTACTTGGCGGTGCCGATCTGAAACACCAGGTCGCATCCCCCTTCGAGATGGTAGGGGGAGAGCCCCCCCTCACCCGTATTCAGCCAGCAGCCCGATAATTTGGCGCCGAGAGACAGGGCGCGCACGGCAGGGATCGAGATCGCGCCATAGCTCATGCCGGAGATATGAATCAGCGAACCGGCCTCGTAAGGTTCGCGGCAATCCGGGCCGATCAATACCGGTGGCGTGCGGCAGGCGTCATCGTCCAAGGTGGGGAAAGGGGTGTTGATAAAGAGCACGGTGCCTGGTGTGTTGAGCGGCTTGGTCGAGCCGAAGGCGATGGTGTTGTCGACGCCCGCCGCCGATAGATAGACCCACTCCCGTTCGGCGCGGTTGAAGGGCATCTCTTCCCGGTCCATGGAGAAGAAATATTGACGGAAAAATTCGCCGAGATGACTGAACAGATAACGGAAGCGCCCGATGACCGGGAAGTTATGGCGTATCGCGTCTCTTGTCTGCGACAGGTCGATGATGAAAAGTATGCTGACCAGCAGCGCCACCAGCCCGATCAAAAAGATAAACAGCGCAGAGAGCAGCGCCACGCCCTGGGTTGAGAAGTCGTTCAGCCAGTCCATTTTGGATTTCCGTCAGTTGTTGTGATTGCAATCTGGAAAAGATACGAATGGCCGATCTGTTTGGATGCTTGGACAGCCTCAACGAATTACTGAATGAGATTTTGTCAGGGTTAGGGTTAGTATATCAAGCCCGCGAATTGCTGATAGACTGGCGGTTTACAATGATTGCTGAGCGGTTCAATGAATTCCATTTGTGTTAATTCGCATTCATTTGCGGACCCATTACGCCTGATATCGCGTGGGAGAGGGTTGTGTGTCGCTTTTAGCGCCCGCTCGATCAGGGGAAGAACCAAGGATTGAAACCTGATATGAGTATGTGTGCGGACCTGCAACGACAAACAGAAGCGCAGTGGCGCCAGTGGTGTGAAAAGCTGGCGGATGCGGGCGTGTCCGTGCCGGAAGACGAACCCTTTCGCCGACGCCTGTTGAAGGTCTGGGAGGCGAGCGACTATGTCGTCCAGGCATCTCAGCGCTACCCGGATCTGCTCCCCGATCTCTATCGGCAAGGGGTGTTGGGCAGGGGCCTCACAGACACAGAGATGGGGGAACGCCTGGCCGCCGGTTTGGCCGATGTCAGCGACGAACCCTCCCTTTCACAACACCTGCGCCAATTCAGGCGTCAACAGATGGTGCGCATCATCTGGCGTGATCTCGCCGCCCTAGCGCCGCTGGGCGAGACCCTGGAGGATCTCTCCGCGCTAGCCGATGCCTGTATCGATCAGGCCCTGGAAAAACTCTATGCCTGGGCTTGCCATGAGATGGGCACGCCGCGCAATGCCGAGGGCGAGGCGCAGCCTCTGGTAGTGCTGGGCATGGGTAAGCTGGGTGCGCGGGAACTCAATCTCTCTTCCGATATCGATCTGATTTTCGCCTATCCCGAAAGCGGCCGGACCGATGGCGCCCGACGGCTGACCAACGAACAGTTTTTTATCCGTCTCTGCCAGCGCCTGGTTCAGGCGCTGGATAATCACACCGGGGAAGGCTTCGTCTTCCGCGTCGATACCCGCTTGCGCCCCTTCGGCAGCGTCGGCCCCCTGGCGATGAGCTTCTCCGCCATGGAGAGCTACTACGGCTCCCAGGGCCGGGAGTGGGAGCGCTACGCCATGATCAAGGCACGGGTAGTGGCCGGCGACAAGCGAGCCGGTGAAGAATTGACAGCCATGCTGCGCCCGTTCGTCTACCGCCGCTACCTCGATTTCGGCGCTATCGAATCCCTGCGGGAGATGAAGCATCTGATCAGTAACGAACTCCATAAGAAAGGCATGGAGGCCAATATCAAGCTGGGCCCCGGCGGTATACGCGAGATCGAGTTCATCGGACAGGCCTTTCAACTGATCCGCGGCGGCCGCGACAAAGTATTGCAGATTCGCCCCATTCTGAGTGTATTACAACGCCTGCAGGAGCGGGATCTGATGCCGGAATATGTGGTGCGTGAGTTGAGCGAGGCGTACCGGTTCCTGCGCTTGGCGGAGAACCGCATCCAGGCCTGGCAGGACAGGCAGACCCATCTGCTGCCCGCCGACGAACCGAGCAGGTTGCGCCTGGCCCGGTCCATGGGGTATGCGGCCTGGGACGCCTTTTCCTCCGACCTCGAACTCCACCGCAAGCGGGTCCAGGGGCATTTCGATATGGTCTTTGCCGCGCCGCAGGCAGAGGCGGACGAGGAGAGCCAGCCGCTCGCCGGGGTATGGCATGACACCTTCGATCGGGAACAGGCCGTGGCGGCGCTTGAGACCGCCGGATTCCACCAAGCAGAGCCGGCGTTGCAACAACTGGAGACCTTTCGCGGCGGTCATGCCTGCCGTCGGCTCAGCAGCAAGGGGCGAGAACGTCTCGCCCGGTTGATGCCGCTGCTGCTCGAGGCGGTCGGTCAATCGGAGTGGGCCGACGCAGCCTTGCAAAGAGTGCTGAGTCTGCTGGAGGCGATCGTCCGGCGCACCGCCTACATTGCATTGCTGATAGAGAATCCGCTGGTGCTCTCGCAATTGGTGAAGCTGGCCGGTGTCAGCCCCTGGATCGCCAACATGCTGACCCGCCATCCCATCCTGCTGGACGAATTGCTCGATCCCCGCCGGCTCTACTCGCCGCTCAAGCAGGATCAGCTCAGCGCCGAACTGGCCGATCAACTATCACCGATCGATGAAGACGACCTGGAGAGCCAGATGGAGCGGCTACGCCAGTTCGCCCAGAGCAACCGGTTGCGGGTGGCGGCGGCGGATATTACCGCGCAGATCCCGCTGATGGTGGTCAGCGACTACCTCACCTGGATCGCTGAAAGCGCGATCGAACAGGTGATCCGGCTGACCTACCGGGAGATGGTCCGCCGTCACGGCCACCCCCCGGGACTGGCGGATGACGAGACCGGTTTCGCCGTCGTCGGCTACGGCAAGCTCGGTGGTATCGAACTCGGTTTCGGCTCCGACCTCGATATGGTCTTCCTGCAGGGCTGTCCCGACAGAAACGCCTTTACCGATGGCAAAAAGCCGGTCTCCGTGGATGTCTTCTATGCCCGCATGGCGCAGCGCTTCATCCATATCATGATCACCCGCACCCCCTCAGGCATCCTCTACGAGGTCGATATGCGGCTACGGCCCAACGGCAACTCAGGAATGATGGTCAGCTCCCTCGAGACCTTCGAAACCTATCAGCGCAAGAGTGCCTGGACCTGGGAGCACCAAGCCCTGGTGCGGGCGCGCGTGGTGGCCGGGGATCGACGGGTGGAGGAGCGTTTCGAAGCCATCCGCCGTTCGATCATCGGTCAACGGCGCGATGCGGATAAACTGCAAGGCGAAGTGGTGGAGATGCGCGAAAAAATGCGCGCCGGCCTGGATAAAAGCAATCAGCATCAATTTGATCTCAAGCAGGGCGTCGGCGGTATCGTCGATATCGAATTTATGGTTCAATACGCGGTCCTCCGGTGGGCGCATGACTATCCTGGCCTGTTGGTCTGGACAGACAACATCCGCTTGCTGGAAACCTTCTCCGAACTCGGCCTGTTGAGCGATCAGGCAGCGGAACGGATGATGGGGGTCTACAAAATGTTGCGCGTGGCTTACCACCGCAGCACACTACAGGATCTGCCCGCCATGATTGAGGGTGATACACTGACCGAAGAGCGGGCGCTGGTGCAGGACATCTGGTCCTGTCTAATGCAAAACAAGAAAGCGGAACGAGAGATGCTCCAATGATGTCGACAATGGCAGACCGCGACGGTGTCATCTGGCTGGATGGCGAGATGGTCCCCTGGCGCGAGGCGAAGATCCATGTATTAACCCATACCCTGCACTACGGCATGGGCGTATTCGAAGGCGTACGGGCCTACCGTGCGGAGCAGGGAACCGCCATCTTTCGTCTGCAGGAGCATACCGACCGGCTGTTTCGTTCCGCCCATATCCTGAACATGCCCATGCCCCACGACCGGGATACCCTCAACCAGGCGCAAAAAGCAGCCGTGCGGGAGAACAATCTCGACACCGCCTACATCCGGCCGATGTGTTTCTACGGCTCCGAAGGGATGGGACTCAGGGCCGACAACCTCAAGGTCCACTGCATGGTGGCGGCCTGGGAGTGGGGCGCCTATCTGGGGGCCGAGAACATGGAGAAAGGCATCCGCATCCGGGTCTCCTCCTTCACCCGCCATCACGTCAACATCACCATGTGCCGGGCCAAGGCCAACGGCAATTACATGAACTCCATGATGGCCCTGCAGGAGGCGATGCACGACGGTTATGACGAAGCCTTGCTGCTGGATGCCGAGGGTTATGTCATGGAAGGTTCCGGCGAGAATGTTTTCATCGTGCGCGACGAGGTGATCTATACCCCCGACCTGACGTCGGCCCTGGACGGCATCACCCGCAAGACCGTCATCGAGCTTGCCGCAGAGCTGGGCTACCAAGTGATCGAGAAGCGCATCACCCGCGACGAGGTCTATATCGCCGATGAAGCGTTTTTCACCGGCACCGCCGCCGAAGTGACGCCGATCCGCGAAGTGGATAACCGCGCCATCGGCAGCGGCGGCCGAGGCCCCGTAACCGAGCAGTTGCAAAAGCGCTATTTCGATCTGGTGCATGGACGAGTTGCGTCACACCCGGATTGGCTGGCGTATATATAGTTTCCGGTTACACAAGCGAATTAGTGTTAACAGGCCCTAGGCAGACCACGACTGATGAGGAGAGTCGAGCATATGACACAGGCACAGCCCCAAACCCCACAGCAGGCAATCCACAAGGTCACCCGCAACGATCTGCCCTTGAGTTGCCCCCGCCCCGGCGAAGCCCTGGACGGGTTGCACCCCCGGGTCTATCTGGCGATTGAGAAGACAGGGAGTGTCACTTGTCCCTATTGCGGAGCGCGTTATCAGCTCAGTGAGTGACTGGCCCGGCTATTTCATCCAGCGGATAGGATGAATTGAGAAATATTATAAAATTTAACGAGCTTAGCCTCGAAAAATGCTGGTAGAGCATTTGATTATTGCTGGCTGTCATAGTGCCCGCCAATAGCGAAAATGTAGATGCATCGGTTATCGTACTTATAAACCACACGGTCCCGCCGGCTTAAGCGGCGAGACCACAGTCCCGAGAGGTTATGCTTCAACGGTTCAGGTTTGCCCATGCCAGTGGATGGGTCGTCACGGAGCATCGCCTTCAGTATTCGGCAAAGCGTCTTGTGCAACTTTTTATCTTTTTGCCTGAGCGCTTCATAGGCAGTCCAGGTGTCGCCTTCAAACACCCGTGATCTCATCCATCTCCCCGGTAGCAGGCTGATATCCCTCACCATGCGAGTGAGAGGCCGTTGATAAAGCAATTTGCTTCATTAAGTCGTTATTCTGTAATACATAGAGTGTTTCCTGCTCACGTTCCCAGTCATCCGCGCTTACGACAACGAAGTCCTCCCCGTTGCGGCGCGTCACCTTTAACGGCATATGCTGGTTAACCACTTGTTCAATAAAGCTTTTCAGGTTATCTCTAAATTTATTAACGCTGATGCTATGCATGGGTGGATTCCTTGTGGCGTACGGTAACTACGTACACAATAGTAGGGAAACCCTGACAAAGCAAATAATTCAGAGCGCCCAAGATGATGGAGCGGCCGGGTGAAATATCCAGGTTAGTCTTCGTTCAGAGCGTAGATTGTTAAAAACCACGTCATCCCGGCGCATGCCGGGATCCAGGGAATTCAGCGACTGACAGGATGCCACCCTTAGGTCCGTAAGCGGTCCATCCATGCTCCACTTCTCCGGTATGCGCCTGATAAAGTGCCTGTATAAAGGCACTTTTTCGCCCGCCAGGGCGAGTGCCTTTTCTTTTTTCGCCAAAAGATGAAGGTACCAAAAGAAAGGGCGCCCGGCTGCCGCGCCCCTGCGGGGAGCGCTGCGATGCTCGGCGAAACCGGCTGTGTTTTACCTTCCTTATCCGCCTGGTTAGAGAAAAACTCTAAAAAATCAGGGCGTTATATATTTTTAATGTTCAAAGCATTCAACAAGGCTGCCTATAGTGTTCATGATGGCAGGCTGGAAATTGAATGCCATTTATAAAGTGTAGACTTAAAGTCATCATTACGAATAATTGCTAGGTATGGCGATCGATCATGAAAAGGCTCAACAACGACTCGGTGCTGTTATCCAGAGTAGCGCAAGGCGCCCCGGTATTCTCAAGAGGTATTCGCTTCTCATTGTGGGGTGCATCGAACCTACATGGGCGCAGTGGAGCGCCGGGAAAGGAATATTTCACTCATGAATATCATCCGGATTGCAAATGCGCTAATAATGAAACCTTCAGAGCTTCTTGTCTTGGCTAAGCTATGAAACACTAAGGCCGTAAAGAAGCTCCACACGGAGGGCTCCCAGTGTCGCCACTCTTGAGCTTCTCGTCATGCACAGGGAAAAAGGAGTAGGATGTGAACATATTGATTGCAGAAGATAGCCCGGTTATTCAAGTGATTCACCGTGAGCTGATGCACTGCTGGGGCTATGATTTCGATATCGCATCAAATGGCATCGAAGCCGTGAGTCTCGCGCAGAAGAATAACGGCAAATATAATTTCTGCTTGATGGACATTGAGATGCCGAAAATGAATGGCATTGAGGCGGCAAGGATCATCAGAAAAACGGTTGAATATTTCCCAATCATGGCGCTTACGTCAAATGATGATTGTGAATCTGAATGCTATGGGGCGGGTATGGATGGTTTTGCGTTAAAGCCATGCTTCCATGAAGATTTGTTGGAAAAAATTAAAAAACTGTCAGTCAAAATATATAAACTCATAACCAAGAGAAATGGTTTGGATATCATAGAGGTGATGCCGGTGGATAGACAGCATGCTGAAGAGTTGAGGGAGCTAGCGAATAAGAATCTATGCAAAATGATTCTGTTCGAAAACCCAAGTCGCGCATTAATCGTGCATAAAAATATCATGAATAAAATATCCCATGATTTTAACGTCAAGGGTCAATTGCTCACCACATTCATTAATCGAGATGAAGATAAACCAGCGCTATGCCATCTATTTAAAGAGAGCAATAATCTATTGCCTCAAACACTGATTACAGAGGATGAATACGCCAGTATACTCGCTAATGAAGATCAGGAATTAGATAATTATCCGGAGTTGTCGCTAAAGGCAGAGGATGTGTAGTTAAGTGATATAAATGATTGTATGAGAAAGTGTTTGTGCTTGTACCCAACAAGACATTGTAAGGAATGTTTTATTGGTCCGGTGAAGCGTTGCATTACGCCGGTAAATAAAAAGCAGGCATCTAGTAATGATGCCTGCTGCTTCAACGAAAGAGAAGTAACTGAATTTACATGCGTGAAGTAATGATTAATTGATGTTTAGTAACTTGGACGAAAATAGGAAGCCCAATGACAAAACCACACTCTTCAAGCCATGTTCCCTTAAGTAAAATAAAAGGGATTTTAGGGTTGCCACTATTAGGCTTTGATTTTAAGGAATAGTCACGGTGCCCTTGTCGAACCATAAGATTACGTTCATGCATAATTTAACCCTTGTGTGTAGTATTAAAGTTAAAACAATCGCCACCAAAAGGTCTCAATCTAAGGGTGGCGAGCCGTACAGGGTTGAGACTGCCGCACACAAGGAAGCGGCCACCCGAAGGTGCCCCATACAGCCCGCCATAAAGGGCTGTATAGTTAAAAAGACGCAATCTACATTCTGTAGGCGTCTTACGCCTTGTGTGTTTCGGGGTCTCAATCCCAGCCTGATTTGTATCAGGCTTCTTGACTGTAATTTAATGGATTGGCTCTGTCAACATAGTGCAAAATATGGCGTAACACGGCACTCCGCCTGATACAAAACCATGATGGGGTTTTGTATCAGGCGAGCTAGGAGTTATGCGAAATAATTAAAATGGAGAAACAATACATTTTCTTTAACTCATCAATATCATTAGCAATTTTGTTTGCGGGCATTGCGATTTTATTTGGTGGTATTGTTTGGTTGGCCAGTATAGCGCCTGGGAACTTTATAGTTACCACAATATTTATCGCTATTGTGTCGATAGCTATTGTAGGCATAGCCTATAAGTTTGATGAAAAGAAAAGGAAATAAGAAAGTAATTATGGCTGAAATAAAGAAATACGGGGACACGCAGGATTTCAATCGATGGGTATCCTCGTTTATCCTCTTCCCATTGTAGCAGTTTTTTTCATTATCAATTTAGGTCATATAATACCAATATAGTGATAAACGGAGACACCCATCGTTTGGCAACACCAAAATGGAGTGATCCGTGTACAATCGATGGATGTCCTGATTTGTTCCGGCAGGAAGTCGCCCCGATTATGGATCGGCTGTATGGTATTAGGTGACACAATTAGAAGGGTGAAACAGAAGGTCTTAGACGCAGATGCCAGACTACGTGATATTTAAGTTTCCGCTTGATCTCCTCAGTACGCTCGCGGGTGGCGTTGTCGGCTTTGTGCTTGTTTTTGTCGTCGATTGGGTAAGGCGACCTCGGGTGAAATTTCTTGGGTTCGCTGTGGTGGAGAGCAACTTTGGTGACCTCTACAAGTTGCGTTTTCAACTTCGAGGTTGCGTAGAACCAGGGCTCTGTCGCATGACCATCCAGTGGTGCTGTAAGTCTGTCTTTGCCAAATGGGACGAAACTCCAAATCCTCTCGAAAATGACAATCTATCGAAATTCAAACCTGAACTGGTACCTGCAACATACGACCAGCCGCTGTTTTTCAAGCATGAGTATGCTGTTCCGCTAGTAATAAAAAATGAAGGAAAGAGCGAAATATTTAGTGGATGGTGGTTCGGAAAAGACAAAGGATATGGTCCTGATCCAGGAATTTACCCTGGCACTGAAATTCGTGTAGTGCTATCTGGCGGTGGGCTCTCATGGTCTAAGACCATTACACTAGCGGAGTTAGTTAATGCACGATAGAGTCTTACCTGGACATCCAGGGAAATAAGAGGAAATACGAGGACACCCAGGATTTCAATCGATGGTTGCCCTCGGTTATCCGTTAGCAGTCGTAAGCCCAAAAAAGTGAAAACACAAATGACAGATTTAGCCAAGATATTATCTTATTTGCCAGGCAACAAGGTTAAGGAATTAGAAATAGTAACTCAACGAATTGTTGGTATGGGAAGGGCGGAAATAGTTATACTTTTTGGCTCCTATGCGAGAGGAGATTATAAAGAACAGAGAGGTGAAACTAAGGGCAAAAAGAGTGATTACGATATTTTAGTAGTAACCTCAAATGCTGATGATCAAAATGCATTGCGTTTGGAACTAAGGGAAATATTTAAAGATATTGGAATAGCCGTACAATTGATTGTTGAGCAAATTGATTTTGTGAATAGTAATTTAGAAGAAAAACAATATTTTTTTACAGACATCAAACGAGAAGGAAAAGTATTGTTTAATTCAGGAATACATATATTAGCTGATTCTAAAGAACTTCCTCCAATCCGTAGGCGAGAAATTGCGGAAGAAGATTTTAGGATGTGGTTTAACATGGCTAATGATTTCTATGGGCAGTATAAACACGCTTTTTCTGATAATAAGTTTAGAATAGCATCTTTTAATCTTCAGCAAACGGTAGAAATGTGCTACACAGCCATAGAAATGGTTTTCACTCATTACAATCCTTATGAGCACAATTTAGAAGTTTTAAGAAATCGAGTGTTACTGTTCGATAAACGAATAAAAAACACCTTGCCTTACGAAACAGAAAAACAACAAGAACTATTTGAATATTTGAATTTTGCTTACATAGGAGGGCGTTACCGAAGCGAAGATGAATTTCCGGTGACCAAGGAACAATTAGATTTTTGGAGAAAAGAAGCAAATAAATTACTTGCTTTAACAGAAATGATTTGCAAAGAACGAATTGAAGATTTAAAGCAGATTGAGCGCGAGTTTAAATAAAAATCCACGTTCTAAGAACGTGGTTTTGACGTGTGCCTGGCATGACGCACAGGCCGCCGTTCCAGGCGAAGCCTGGGACATGATGGTC
>JAHXHR010000049.1 GCA_025656505.1 Candidatus Thiodiazotropha sp. (ex Epidulcina cf. delphinae)
CCGTTAATCGTGAGTAATTCAGATCGCTGCCATCCTGTACACACAGCACCGTGCGCTCCGCCTTCATGCGCCGTATTGTCTGCTCTCGATGCGGAAAGTTTGATTGGGATTATTGGCGTGAGGCCGCCGGGGAGTTGGGTGTGGATCATGCCACTGTGGCAAGAGAGCGGTCACTTGCGGACGATTCGGCGCATGGGTTTACAATTTTACCTTACACTGACTCTCGGTCTTTGCTGAATGAGATGGCGCGCATACTGAGGTCGAAGCAGTATGCCATCCGTACCGAGCAATCTTATACGGACTGGTGCAAACGGTTTCTGCGCTTCTGCGAAGATAGGCCGATCCGGGAACTGGGCGCTGGGGATGTGGAACGTTTTTTGAGTTTTCTTGCGGTCGAGCGTAAGGTTGCCGCCAGCACGCAGAATCTGGCACTCAATTCGCTGGTATTTTTGTTTAGGGAGGTGCTGGAGCGCCCGCTGGAGGATATGCGGTTTGGACAAGCCCGACGTCCGAAGCGTTTGCCTGTAGTACTGACACGAGAGGAGGTTGGCCGGCTTCTGGGCTGTATGGACGGCGTTTACGGACTGATGGCCGGACTGATGTACGGAACGGGAATGCGGCTGATGGAGTGTGTGCGTTTGCGCATCAAGGATGTGGATTTTCAGCGTCGCATGATTACCGTCTTCAATGGTAAGGACATGAAGGATCGAATGGCGCCGTTGCCTGAGCGTTTCCGTGACGACTTACAGCAACATATTGCCGGACTGAAGGATCAGTTTGAGAAGGATATCGCCGGCGGCGTGGGGGATGTCTACCTTCCTGAGGCGTTGGTGCGTAAATATCCGAATGCACCCCGGGAATGGGCCTGGCAGTATCTGTTCCCTAGCAGTAAGCTGTCGCAGGATCCAAGATCGGGCCGGGTGCGCAGGCATCATTTGTACGAGGGCACCTTGCAGCGGGCGATAAAAAAGGCTGCCGGGATGAGTGGCATCGCCAAGCAGGCGAACTCACATTGCCTGAGGCATTCATTCGCGACCCATCTGCTTGAGGCGGGCTACGATATCCGCACAGTGCAGGAGCTTTTGGGCCACGCAAATGTGTCTACTACCATGATTTATACGCAGGTGTTGAATCGGCCTGGGATGGTTCCTGTGAGGAGTCCCGCCGATTTCTGACAGGCAACTCCAGGGAATAGTGCAATATTTTACATTCCCGGTTAACCCGAAGTTCCCTCGATAAATCGACCTAAAACTCGTGTAATCCGCCCCTGAGCAACGAGATCGGCACGATCATCACGTTCCCGGGTGAAACATCCGGGTTAGGGCCTCGAAAAAAAGATGTAATCCAAAACCTGGCGAGAAAAAGCGGGCAGAATTTTGTCTGGCGCATTATATAATAAAATGCTAATATAACAATTCGGTAACAACCTCATGTAAATCAGTATTTCTTAGGGTTTTTCACTATGCGGGATCCCACCAAGCACTCCGACAGCGAGACCGGTCGTGTCGAAACCAAGGAGACGACCTGTTACATGTGCGCCTGCCGTTGTGGTATTCGCGTGACATTGCGGGACGGTGAGGTGCGTCACATCGAGGGCAATCCGAAACACCCTTTGAATAGAGGGGTGATATGCGCCAAGGGCTCCTCCGGGATCATGAAGCAGTATTCACCGGCGCGCCTGACCCGCCCCTTACTGCGAAAATCGGGGGCTGAGCGTGGGCGTTCCGAATTTGAAGAGATCTCCTGGGAAAGGGCCTTCGCTATCGTTGAGGAGCGCCTGAGCAAGATCCGCGCTGAAGATCCGAAAAAGTTTGCTTTGTTTACCGGCCGTGACCAGATGCAGGCCTTAACCGGACTGTTCGCCAAGCAGTTCGGTACGCCGAACTATGCCGCCCATGGCGGTTTCTGTTCGGTCAATATGGCCGCCGGTCTGATCTATACCATCGGCGGCTCTTTCTGGGAGTTCGGCGGACCCGATCTGGCGCGTTCCAAGCTGTTTGTGATGATCGGCACCGTGGAGGATCATCACTCCAATCCGATGAAGATCGCCCTGGCTGATTTCAAAAGGCGTGGTGGGCGGTTTATCTCCATCAATCCGATTCGCACCGGCTATTCGGCCATTGCCGACGAATGGGTGCCGATCAAGCCGGGCACCGACGGGGCATTGCTGTTGGCGATCATTCGTGAGTTGATCCATCAGGGGCTCTACGACCGGGATTTCCTGATCCAATACACCAACTCGGCGGAGTTGGTCGTTGACGATCCTGGGTGCGATGATCATGGTCTGTTCCGTCGCTTTGAAATGCATATCGAAGAGGGTTGTTTCGATCCTGAAAACAAACTCTGGTGGGATCGTGAGCTGAATCGTGAGATCTCCACCCATACGCCGGGCGTCGATCCTCGTCTGTTGGGTAGTTTCGAACTGGACGATGGAACGCCGGTGAAACCGGCGTTCCAGTTGCTGAAGGAGCGCGTCGAGGAGTATACCCCGGCGTGGGCCGAGGATATTACCGGCATCCCGGCCGACACTATTCGCCGTCTCTCCTATGAGATGGGTGTGGTGGCGCGGGATCAGAAAATCGAGTTGCCTATCCAGTGGACCGACTGCTGGGGTAACGACCATGAAAGCGTCACCGGCAATCCGGTCTCTTTTCATGCCATGCGCGGCTTGGCGGCGCATTCCAACGGTTTCCAGGCGATCCGTGCCCTGGGCATTTTGATGACCATGCTTGGCACTATCGATCGTCCGGGTGGCTTTCGCCACAAGGCCCCTTTTCCCCGTCCGATCCCGCCCTGTCCGAAACCGCCTAAAGGCCCTGAGGCGGTGCAGCCCGATACGCCGCTGGAGGGTATGCCGCTGGGTTGGCCATCCAAGCCGGATGACCTGTTCGTGGATGAGGATGGGGAAGCGGTGCGCCTCGATAAGGCCTTCTCCTGGGAGTATCCGCTCTCGGTGCATGGCCTGATGCACAATGCGATCACCAATGCCTGGCGCGGTGATCCTTATAAAATCGATACTTTGTTGCTGTTCATGGCGAATATGGCTTGGAACTCATCGATGAATACGGAAAACGTTCGTCAGATGCTGAAGGACAAGGATGAGAACGGTGAGTACAAGATCCCTTTTATCATCGTTGCCGATGCGTTCCAGTCGGAGACGGTGGCTTTTGCCGATCTGGTGCTGCCGGACACTACTTACTTAGAACGACACGACGCCATGTCGATGTTGGATCGACCGATATCTGAATTCGACGGCCCGGTTGATTCAGTACGGATACCCGTGGTGCCCCCTCGTGGCGAGTGCAAACCTTTCCAGGAGGTCTTGATCGAGTTGGGCGGCAGGCTGGGGTTGCCGGCCTTCGTCAAGGAGGACGGCAGCCGGAAATTTCGCGACTACCCCGATTTCGTCACCAACTTCCAGACCTCTCCTGGTTCCGGTATCGGCTTTCTCGCCGGTTGGCGGGGCAAGGGTGGTGAGAAATTTCTCAAAGGCGAGCCCAATCCACGTCAGTGGGAGATGTATCAAAAAAACGGCTGCGTCTATCACTACGAGCTGCCCAAGTCCTACCAGTATATGCGCAACTGGAATCAGGGCTATCTGGAGTGGGCCAGGGCGCATGGCATGACCCGTTATGTGGAGCCGATCACCTTGCATCTCTATTCAGAGGTGTTGCAGCGTTTTCGTCTTGCAGCTCAGGGTAAGTTACCGGGAAAACAGCCGCCTCAGCGATTACGCAAACGTGTTATCGACCATTTCGATCCGCTGCCTTTCTATACCGCGCCACTGGAACACAAGTTAATCGATTTGCAGAAATACCAGATCAGTGCGCTGACCCAACGTCCGATGGCGATGTACCACTCCTGGGATTCGCAGAATGCCTGGTTGCGGCAGATCCATACCCACAACTACCTGTTTGTTAATCCTAAGTTGGGTGAGGCGAACGGTTTCGGTGACGGAGACTGGATCTGGGTGGAGTCACCGACCAACAAGGTTCGTTGCATGGCGCGTTTTTCCGAGGCGGTGGAGCCCGGCACGGTCTGGACCTGGAATGCGATCGGCAAGGCCGCCGGCGCCTGGGGCTTGTCTCCCAGGGCCAACGAGTCGCAGAAAGGTTTCCTGCTCAACCATCTGATCGCTGAAGAGCTGCCTCCTTGTGAGGCCGGTGAGCATATATCAAATTCCGACCCGGTGACCGGGCAGGCCGCCTGGTTCGATGTGCGGGTCAGGATCTATCCGGCGGAAGCGGAAGAACCGCGAGTCACATCGCCGCAGTTCGAGCCACAGAAACGTGTGCCGGGGCAGGATGGGAAGCGTGGAAAGTGGCAGGAGTTTTTTGCGGGTACGTTTAAACGCAAGAGCAACATCCTTTAATGATGAATTTTGAATGGATTAAAAAATGACTCAACTGGCGCTAGTAATCGATCTTAACGTCTGTGTCGGCTGCCATGCCTGCGTCACTAGCTGCAAGGAGTGGAACACTTCGGGCTGGGCGGGGCCCATGACCGATCAGCGTCCCTATGATGAAGATCCCACCGGGACCTTTTTTAATCGGGTGCAGACCTATGAGGCGGGGGTCTTTCCCCATACCGAGACCTATCATTTTCCCAAGTCATGCCTGCATTGCGAGGAGCCGCCCTGCGTGCCGGTCTGTCCCACAGGCGCCTCCTACAAACGTGAAGACAATGGTGTAGTGCTTGTCGACTACGACAAGTGCATCGGTTGTAAGTACTGCTCCTGGGCCTGTCCCTACGGTGCTCGTGAGATGGATGAGAAACAACGGGTGATGAAGAAGTGCACCCTCTGTATCGATCGCATTACCGATATGACGCTGCCTGAGTCTGAGCGCAAACCTGCTTGCGTATTGGCCTGTCCGACCAGTGCGCGGTTGTTTGGCGATGTCCACGATCCGAATTCCATCGTATCGGTGGCGATTCGTGAACAGGGCGGTTATCCGCTACAACCGGAATGGGGCACCAAACCGGCCAATCACTATCTGCCGCGACGCAAGACCCGTATCCAGATCCACGAGGATGAGCTGGTGCGTGCCGACAACCCGTTGAAGAAAGAGGCGTTGCCGTCACTGCCGGTGGGTGGAGAGACGTTGGATGATGTGGCGTGGTGAATAGGTACATCGAAGTTAACCCGCATTTCTCACCAGACGGACCGTACTAACAGGAAAACTTATGAAAGTTGAACCGGTTAGCATCTCTCACCGTATGGCATTCATCGGACCGTCTGTCCTATTTGGTTTTTGGAACAACCAGGCCGAGCCTCTTGGACGATCGGCCTGGTTGCACCAAAAATCCAAATCCTGGTGAGAAATGCGGGTTAATAGTTTGCCTATCAGTGGTTCAGTATCAGAATGGAGCGGTCAACTGCGGTTTTTAGGATCATTCAAAATGAATCAGTTTTCGGAGAATCAAACATGCATCCCGCCTTCTCGGTTATTTTTCTAACCACCCTGATAGGCGCCGGCCAGGGGTTGTTCCTCGCCCTCTATACCGGTCAGCTCTACTCCCTGGCCAATCTGCTGCCGGTGCAGGTCAATAGCTTCTATGTTATGGGCAGCCTGCTCTCCCTGGCGCTCTTGATCGGGGGTCTGATTGCATCGGTATTCCACCTGGGGCGTCCCGAACGGGCTTGGCGTGCGGCGACGCAATGGCGTACCTCCTGGCTTTCACGGGAGGTTATTGCTCTACCGGCGGCTATGGCACTGATATTTCTGTATGGGCTATGCCACTATCTGGGTTGGACGGAGGCATGGTTTGTCATCTCCGAGGCCCTGCCGCTGGATGCCACGCTGATCATCGGCGCCTTGGGCGCCCTGGCAAGCTTTCTGCTGTTTCTCTGCACTGCCATGATTTATGCCGGTCTTCGCTTCGTCAAGGCCTGGCATTCGCCACTGACCGTTGCGAATTTCCTGTTTCTCGGTATCGCATCCGGTTTTATGCTGGCGGCGATGCTCTCAGCCTATTTGGGTACGGCGCTGACCGCCTTCTACGGCGCCTGGGCAGTAGTGGCTACGCTGCTTGGCGCCATCAGCCGGGGAGGGACGCTCTACCGCAACAGTAAATTCCGCTGCAAGGTGGATCTGCAATCGGCCATCGGTGTGCATCATGCGCAACTGCAACAGAAGGCGCAGGGCTTCATGGGCGGTTCGTTCAATACCCGTGAATTCTTTCATGGAAGGTCGGATGGCTTTTTACGGCTGATCCGATATGCCTTTCTACTGTCGGTGTTTGTCTTGCCGGTATTGTTGATCCTGCTCGCCCACTTGTTGGAATCACCCCGGTTACCGATTGCTGCGTTTATGATTCAATACCTGGGACTGATATTGGAACGTTACCACTTCTTTACCGAGGCTAAGCATCCACAGAATCTCTACTACCAGCGTATGGCCTGAGTCGGAGGTGTGTGGGTCGAATAAGGGCCTCGGAAAAAAAGATTTAACCCAAAATGCGCCGGATTGTTGCCTGCCTTCGAGGCGTAGCGAAGGGCGCGTAGCCGGGCCTACGTAACCGAAGCTACAACAAAGAAGGCCGGCAAGAAGACAAGTAGTTTGAGTTAAATCTTTTTTTCCGAGGCCCTAAGGTCTTGATGCGGAGGAATTTGGCCATGAAACGATTCATCGCAGCATTGCCGGGTAACACTTTGCACTTTGCTAATATTCTAAATATTACATGTTAAATCAAAAGGTTAATTCAATATATCAGCGGCTGGGTGAAATATCCGGGTTAGCCCTATGCCTTCCATCTGAAGATCTCCAGCACCCTTTTGACCAGGCTGCTTCTGCGCCTATCCTCTATGCGCCGTTCCGGGTTGCCACCCAAAGGGGTCTGTCTTGTGCGTCGGTCCCTGTGGTGAATCCTGCGATGGTAGCGGTGGGGTTTCAGATACAGGCCGTTGACCGTCTTCCCATCTAAATGCTCAATAATGGGGGGCTGCGGTCGGAACTGATCGGGATCGCGGGGAGCCGGTTGTGTTTTTCGAGGCGCTATATCAGTATAGACAGCTTCAAGATTAATAACAGCGGCCCTAGCAGACGATTTCCACCTGATTGATTTTAGGTGACAATTTTATACTTTACCGACTCTCTCGTCAGGATGCGCTTCCGTTGGTTTGACTTGATTCCCCCCTGCTGAAATGGGTTATCCTGCGGCAGACGATTTGTCCAACGAGGTTATAGGGATAGTTGTAAAAATGAGATTGTGCATGCTTCCGCCTATATTGCTGCTTTACCTGACGGGGCTACCTGTCGCCTATGCGGCGGATTCCCTGGCGACCGCTCGGCCTGCAATGCAGCGGGAGGTCCAGTCCGGATTTACCCGGGCGCGGACCCGCCTTGTGCTGTCGGTGGAGGAGGCCGGGCGCATCGAACGTGTCAATGCGGATGTGGGGGACCGGATCGCCCCGGATCAGCCCTTTGCCTGCCAGGATAAGACCTTCATCGATCTGGAGCTGCGCACCAACCAGGCGGAGCGTGAGGCGCTGGAAGTGGACATGGCCTATTATCGCAAGGAAGTCGCCCGATACCGTCAATTGCTGAAACAAAACAGCTCATCCGAGAGCCAACTCGATTCGGCGCAGCGAAACCTGAATAAGACCAGGACCCAACTCGATGCACTGGCGATCGCTGCGCAGATCCTGCGGGAGCGCAAGCAGCGGCTCTGTATCGAGGCGCCGGCCGGTTGGCTGGTGATCAAGCGGTTTGTGGAGCCGGGAGAGTGGGTGAATGCAGGAGAACCGGCGGTCGAGGTGGGGGACTACAGCCGGCTGGTGGCGTCGTTCGCACTCAGTGTGATGGAGTATCAGGCATTGATCGCACAGGGGGAGGGACTCAAAGTCAGACTCCCCGAGTTGCAGGCGGAGGTTCCTGCCTCGCTATTACGAGTATCTCCCGCATTCGACGAGGTATCCCGCAAGATCCACCTGGAGTTGGAGATCGCGGAGGGGCTGCTATCGCCGAGAGGCGGGTTGCGTATCGAACTGGGCTTGGATATCCCGCTGCGGACCGGTGCGGTGCTGGTTCCACAGCGCGCCTTGCGGCAGCGCTATGAGCAGTACTGGTTGAAACGCCCCGGCGGTGAAGAGATCCGGGTGGTCTATCTGGGCCGCTCCACCGCGCCTGACGGTGATTGGATACGTGTGGTCTCGCCAGCGGTTAAACCCGGCGATCAATTCCAGTTGAACGGCGAGTAAGTATCCATGTATGAGGTCGTCGCCTTCTCTCTAAAGCAGCGGGTCTTCTATAACCTGATGTTCGTGGTGTTGATCGTGGTGGGTTTCGTCTCCCTCTTCGCCCTGCCTGCGGAACGCTATCCCAATTTCGGTTTCGGCGAGGTGATTATCTCCACCGTCTATCCCGGCGCCTCACCGGTGGAAGTGGAAAGCCTGGTTACCCGCAAGATCGAGGAGGCTCTGGAGAAGGTGGATGACGTGGAGTGGATCAACTCCACCTCCTTCAGCGGTCGCTCGAATGTGCGTCTCAAGTTTGTCGATGATAGCGATTACGACACCCTCTACAACGAGGTGAGGTTCGAGGTGTTGAATATCATCGGCGAACTACCGGAAGGGGTCGATCCACCGCAACTGTTGAATGCCAAGGTGCAGGACTGGCTGCCGGTGATCGCCATCAATCTGGCGGGAGACCACGGCAATCGCGCGTTGGCGTTAATGGGGGAGGAGATCAAGACCCGTCTTTTGCGAGTCCCTCATGTGCAGCAGGTCGACTTTTCGGGCAAGCAGACCCAGGAGTTTCACATCTATCTCGATCCGCTGAAACTACGGGAGTTCGGGGTCGGTTTCGATCAGGTGGCGCAGGTGTTGATGGACGCTAATCTTTCCATCCCCGCAGGCAAATACACCAACCGGAGCGGTGAATACCTGATCAAACTGGATGAGCGTTACCACTCCCTCGAACAGGTGCAGGCCACTGTGGTGCGCAGGGATGCCGACGGCAGCCTGTTACGCATCGAAGACCTGATCACAGATGCCGGCATGGGCTATCGTGATCCGATTGTGATCGCCTCGGTCAATGGTAAACCCTCGCTGGGGTTGAAGGTCATCAAGTCGGACCAGGGCAATGCGATGGAGATCCGCGATCAGGTGGTGGCGGTAATCAACGAATTTCGTCCGTCACTGCAGGCGCAGGGTGTGGAGGTCGTGCTGACGCAGGACTCCACCGTCTATATCAAGGACGGACTGACCACCCTGGGTATGAACATGCTGGTCGGCATCTCCCTGGTCTCCCTGATTATCTGGTACTTCATGGGCATCAGGAATGCGGGCCTGGTGACCATCGGCATCCCCTTTTCCTTCATGATCACCATGCTGATCATGTACCTTACCGGCAACAGCCTGAATGAGATCACCCTGTTCTCGTTCGTCCTGGTGACCGGTATCGTGGTGGATGACGCCATCGTGGTGACTGAAAACATCTACCGCCATGTACAGGAGGGGAAATCCCTGCGCGAGGCGATCATCAACGGTACTGCGGAGGTGGCCATGCCGGTGATCGCCGCCACGATGACGACCGTGGCGGCGTTTTTGCCGATGCTGATCATGACCGGTACCACCGGGCAGTTCTTCGCCCTGGTGCCGAAGGCGGTGACCTTTGCCATCGTCGCCTCGTTGGTGGAGTGCCTGTTGATCCTGCCCATTCACTATCTGGATTTCGGACCCCGGCAGCAGACAGCGGTGGATCTGTTGGAGCGGGACAACGCCATGATGCGGGTGGCGCGGGCGTTCACCGACCGGCTGCTGAATGTGACCCTGCGCTTTCGTTTTCTGTCGGTGATGGTTGTCACCCTGCTGTTCGTCATCTCGGTAATGATTATCGCGCTCTCCGCCAGCGGCAAGGTCCCTTTGATCCGCATCCAGTTTTTCCCCGATGATTACAAGCTCTACTACGTCGATGTGGTCGGTCCGAGCAATGTCTCCATCAATGAGGTGGACGAGCGGGTCAAACGCATCGCGGAGACGGTGATGGAAGACGGCCCGGGTATGGCGAATGCAGCCGCGGGTCTGGCGGGTATGTATTTCAATGAGGACTATGAGCCGGTCTACGGCAACAATCACGGATCGGTGATGGTGACCATGCCGGCGGCGGGTGACCAGCGCTTCGATAATCCGCTTGCCCACTTGCAGCGTATGCGTGAAAAATTGAAGCCGCTCTATGAAACCGATGGCTACACCCTGCACGTCCATCCCCAGAACGACGGTCCCCCCAGCGGTAAGGATATTAACGTGCGGGTTGTGGGCGCCGATATGGATGCCGTCTCCGGGCTGGCCCGTGAGCTGCTGGCCTTTATGCGGGAGTCGTCGGAGATCGGTCCCAACCTGATCGATCTGGGTGATGACCGAGGGCTTCCGAAACGGGTCTTTCGTTTGCAGGTCGAGCAATCGCGGGTAGCGGAGTTCGGGTTGGAAAACAGCCAAGTGGCGCGCCTTGCCTCGAGCGTGTTGGATGGACGCTATATCGGCAAGTATCGGCATATCGATGAAGAGGTCGATCTGAAACTCCGCATCGATCCGCACGCCCTCAGAGAGCCGGAGAACGCCCTCTATATTCCCGTGGTGGAGGATGCCGGGCGACCTGTCTATCTGGCCGATCTGGTGAGCGTGCGGGCCTATAACGAGGCCGGAGAGATCAAGCGTTACCAGGGACAGCGGGCGATCAGCCTGAAGGCGGATATCCGCGAGGGCGCGCCCACCTCTACCCCGGCGGTGGTGAATGCGGTCAGGGGTTACTACGAGACCATCCGCGACCGGTATCCGGGGGCCACGGTCACTTTCGGCGGAGAGCATGAGGATACCCAGCGCTCTTTTGAATCCCTGGCCTACGCCTTCATCATCGCCGTGTTGGTGATGTATGTGATCCTGGCGACCCAGTTCCAGTCCTATCTACAACCCTTGATCATCCTCTCGGCGATCGTATTCGCCCTCATCGGTGTGGTGTCCGGTAAGCTGGTCACTCAGTCGTTGTTCACCGTAAACAGCTTCATTGCCGTGATCGGTGTTGCCGGGGTGGTGGTCAACGATGCCCTGGTGTTGATCGATTTCATCAATAAGCGCTATCGAAGCGGTATGTCGAGACGTGAAGCGATCATCGAAGGGGTTCATATACGACTGCGCCCGATCCTGCTGACCACCTTGACCACTACCTTGGGGCTGTTGCCGATGGCGGTCGGGTTTCCAAGCTATTCCCTGATCTGGGGGACGATGGCTTCCACCTTCGTCACCGGCCTGGCCACTGCCACAGCACTAACCCTGTTTATCATTCCGGTGCTATGGGACCTGCTGCAGGGTATGCAGGAGCGTTTGGATGCGCGCAGGCGTTCGCGGGCTTCCCCTAGCCCGGACATTTCCCCCGGACGCTGATAATGTGAATTAACCTTTCCGTTGGCGGGCAGGGCCGGACCACGGCCGTTCATATTCCGCCAATGTAGCCAGGGCTGGTGTGGCGATGTCCGGTTCGGTTACGCTGTAGCGATGGTTTTGCAAACGATCGCGGTTCCGTGCCGGTTTGGACGTTTTGGCGGTTGTTGGCTCCAACCAGTTCATGGCGTCTCTATTGATAACGAATTTCTCGATATACATCGTTAATCCTTACAACGTACCAGTCGTGATGGTGTTTACGAACGCTGATCATGGTCTGGCAAAATCTGCGCCAATAGTAGTTAATCATTTAGAAACAAGTAGCTAGCGGCATGCAGGGTGGTTGTGTATCGCTCAGTGTAAAAGGATTCGACAATCTTGCTGTGTGAGTTAAATATCAATAAAATCAATTTGATAATGCCTTGTTTCTGTATTCGTGCGGGTTTTGTTCATGTTTTTTCGCCTGAAAATCGATCCGGACTGTAAAATATTCCGGAATCGACAACTTTCCTTGTATCTGCAGCCATCATGAAATTACTTGCCATAGAGACCGCCACCGAGGCCTGTTCCGCAGCCCTGCTGATGGACGGAGAGACCCGTCTGCGCTATGAGATCAGGCCTCGTGGTCACAGTGAACTGATCCTGCGCATGATGGATGACCTGTTAAACGAGGCTGGACTGAAGATTAGGGATCTGGACGCTATGGCCTTTGGACGGGGACCGGGTTCATTTACCGGGGTGCGCATCGCCACCGGGGTGGCGCAGGGAGCGGCGTTTGCTGCGGAACTGCCGGTTGTCCCCGTTTCTACCTTGGCGGCGCTGGCGCAAAGGGCCTATCGGGAGAAGGGAGAACGCAATCTGTTGCCCGCGTATGACGCCAGGATGGGAGAACTCTATTGGGCCGGCTACCGGATCGGTGAAAAGGAGCTGGTGACGCCTGCCATTCCTGAACAGGTGGCTTCAGCGGGAGAGGTTGAACTCCCGCCGGAGGGGAAGTGGTACGGTGCGGGTTCGGGATGGGGCCGTTGTGGCGAACGTCTTGGAGAGCGTCTGGGGAATGCCTTGCTGGGCTATATACCGCAGATGTTTTGTAGTGCGCGTGAGGTGGTCCAGCTCGCGGCAGCGGATTACGAGGCCGGATTGGCCGTGGCGCCCGAACGGGCGTTACCGGTCTATCTGCGTAACAGGGTGGCGCGGAAAATGAATACGCCGGCAGAGGCGGGTAGGAGAAAATAATCCTAAAAACCGCGGTTGTCAGCACCAATATACTGCTCACGCTGCGGGCGGTAGATGATTGTAGTCAGGGGGTTTCGATTGCGATTTTTTCAGGGAGCGAAGCTGACGCCTGTTGTTGTTTGTTACGCAAGCAATAGCTTTTAAACGCCTCGTTCGGGAGAGGTGGGCTCATCAAAAAACCTTGCGCCATGTTGACTCCCGCATGGATGAGATGATCTCTTTGCGCATTCGTTTCGATGCCCTCTGCAATCAAATCGAGCTTGAGTTTGCCTGTAAGCGTAACCAGGGAGCTGATAATGGCGGCATCGTTTGGATTTTCCGGCAGGCCCTTGATGAATAACCGGTCTATCTTCAGTCTGTCCGCTGGTAGCTGCTTAAGGTATTTCAGGGAAGCGTAGCCGGTGCCGAAATCATCAACAGCGATTTTGACGCCAAGTTTTCTGAGCGCCGTCAGCTTTTCCAGGCTGGTTTGAAAATCCTCAATGAATGCCGTTTCGGTGATCTCGAGTTCCAGTGCGCTCGGTTCCATGCCGGTGACTGCCAGCGTATCTCTTACGGTCTCGACGAACTCCGGGCTTTTAAGTTGTACACTCGATACGTTGACGGAGATGTATGTGATGGATATCCCTTGCTGCCGCCACCGAAGGTATGCCTCACAAGCGTGTTTCATGGCCCAATTGCCGATCGGTTCGATAAGACCGGTTTCTTCCGCGAGCTTGATGAATACGCCGGGCGTCACTAAACCGCATCCCGGCCGATGCCAACGCAACAGGGCTTCCGCTCCGACCACCCGTCCGCTTGGAAGATGTATGCTGGGCTGATAATAGAGTTCAAACTGCTGTTCAGTCAATGCACCGATAAGGTCCTGTTCGATTTCCATTTCATCGGATAGGGATTCTTGCAGCGTCTTTGAGAAGAAGGTGTAGCTGCCTGACTTGCTTCTTTTAGCCTGATACATCGCCGCATCAGCATTTTTCAGCAGGTCGATAAAGGTCTCACCGTCATCCGGGTAGACGGCAATTCCCTTGCTGGCGCTGATGCGAATATTGCGCTTTCCCAGAACATAAGGGTCGATAAATACCCTATCCAGGCGGGTAATGATTTCCGGCAAGGTATTTCGAATGGATCCGCGCTCCACTGTAAATAAAAAGACAAACTCATCCCCGGCAAAGCGACTGATAAGGTCACGTCGACTGGTGAATTGTCTTAAGCGGCCGGCAAGTTGCTTGAGAAGATCATCACCTGCTATATGTCCCATGGAATCATTGATTATCTTGAAGCGATCGATATCCATGATCATGATGGCGAATTCATGTTGCATGGTACCTGCAAGTTTGAGGGCTTTTTCTGTCTCGATTTTGATCACTTTACGGTTCGGTAAGTCGGTAAGCGAGTCATGGTCAGCTTGATATTGAAGCTGTCTTCTTAAGGAGATATTGGAAAGGGCGCTGGCCAAAATATCGCAAAATTGAGTGAGTAAAAAAAGCACTTCTTTCTCATTTTCTTCCATGCCTTGGTTATGTATCACCAAATAGGCGATGATTCGCCCTTTGTGCAATGCGGGAAGTAGTGTGACTTCAGCATCCGGTGATGAAGTCGTATAATCCAATATCGGGAGAAATTGATTTGCATTCTCCACTTTGCCTTTCCAGAGCAGTGTCGGCAGTTCTTCAAAAGGCGCCGTGTGCAACATGCTGCGATCAACGATGGCATTATCATTACGATAGATGCAGGTCATTTCGTAGAAACCGGGGCGGATTTCAATCTGTATTAATTCGTATCTTTGATTGTGAATGAACGGCAGGAGCGCCTGATAAGTGATCTGTAGTGCGGTTTTGATTTCATCGGTATGCTGTATGCGGTAACTGAAATTGATCAGCATGTTTTGTTGATGGAAGTGATCGCCAAGCTTCTCTGCCATATCGTTGAAGGCATTCCCGAGTTCCTGGAACTCATCCTTGGTCTTAACGGAGACGCGAGTCTTGAACGCGCCACGGCTGAGTTGGCGTGTGCCGCTAAGGAGTTGCTCCAGGGGGAACATGATTCTTCGAATGGACGATATGCTCAGTAATAACACCAGGACCAATGTAACGACGCCGACACGCAGAAAAACATCTTCAAATGTCTTCACCGGTCCCATCTGTTTCAGGTAAGGAAAGGCAACGGCCACGCTCCATTTATCGACTTGATAGTGCGGTTTGAGAAATATCGACCAGTAGGCTGTGATCAGCTTCTCTTGCCGGGGTTCGTGGAACAGAAAATACCCGCTGTAGTTTTTTTTGGCGCGTTCAACAATCTTGGCGATCCAGGAGATATCCTGCTGTTTGTTGCAATAGAGCGGTGTGCCGGAGTCGGTGAGTATGCAGATAACTTGACCCTGGGTGTCCGCCTGATCTTTGTCGAACAGTGTTCGTGTGTTCAACTTGGCGCCAAGCAGTTCACCTGTTTTCCGGTCTTTATGCAGTGGTATGAATATATGCAGATCGAGGCCTTGATGCTCTTTACCGTTGGAGGTGGCCAACAGCATGGTTTTACCAGGAATGCGCTGGTCATGGATGTTCTGCAGGAGATCCTTGCCGTCGAGGCTGAGTCGGCCATACAGAATCTGTAGCCCGTTATGTGGGGAAAGGGTGAATAGCGATTCGATACGGTCAATCTGGTGAGGGTCTTTCCGGTAAAGATATTCCCCGATATCGTGGTTATTATCAACGGCGAGGGTTGTCGCAATGAATTGCAGTTGCTCCTTGGCGTATTGAAGGCGCTCGAAGATACCCATGCCGATGCTTTTTGCCGACAGTCTCAGTTGTTGACTGTGGTGTTCGAGCTGGTTTTCTCTGATCTGGTAGAGGGTTAACCCGGCCAAAACCAACAATGGCAGGATGGCGGCTGAAAAGAATAGCAGCACGATGCGGCGTGATACGCCATTCGTGAATGCTTTGGTGGTCAGCCGCATGGAATCAATAGTCCTCCCCGTAACCGTAGAATGAACCGTTGTTGGCGCGTATCACGTCATCATGGCTGCTCGAAGCCGTAAGCGGCGGTGCGCTTTTGCCATCCTCCCCCATACTGTAAATGTCAAAGTCGGAGTTTATCGGCACCAGGTTGTGATCCTTGCGCTGATGGCCTTTGTGTTTAGGGGCGGCGCCTTCGATCGGTTGGTATTGATAGGGGTTGCCCCAAGGATCGGTCATTTGCGAATGGATCGCTGCGAGGCTGTCAGGATAGCGCCCTCTGTCGAGTTTGTAATCCTGAAGAATGATCTCGATTTGCCGCATCTCCTGGATGGCGCGATCCGCCTTAGCGTCTTTAACGTATTTCGCGTAGTTGGGCAGCACGATAGAGAACAATATTCCCAGCACTGTCATGGCCAGCAGCAACTCCAGCAACGACAGGCCGAGGATAGATTTGTTTTTCGAACGAAATACTGGTTTCGGAGCCGGATTTAATTTCCCTTTAGTCTGCGGCCCAAAGAATCGATACAAGCAATGCACCATAGTTTACACCAAGAAACGGACTGCCACCCCATTCTTTATCGGTCGATTGCGAGATTACTTGACCCGTGTAGGTTTTTTTTGGATATTTCACCTCATAGCTATCAATGCATGAGGCGTTTACCGCTAAAAGTCCACCCCAATCCCGATGCCGCCATAGCTTCTCCCCCCGGAACTCGCACCGAAACCGAAATGCAGACGCGGCCTCGGTTTGCGCCCGCTGTTTTCGGACCAGAGCACGATTTCATCGCAGATCAATACCGGGAATTGATAGTCGGCTTGGTTGACTCGCCCTGGGCGGATTTCGCCCAGCTTACCGGTGGCCGTGACTTGTCTTCCGGCTGCATAGTCGGCCGCTTCCAGGTATCCCGACCGGCGGGCGATGAATCGCCCGTTGGATAAGGCTTGTGTGTCGGGACGGCCGTTGTCCTTGAGCGGGTAGGCGAGAATCTGAATCTCGGTCGTCTCGGTAAGGTTGACGGTCTCGATGATCACGCCCCCCCATTGCAGAGGGGGTGAGTCAGGGTCAGGCGCACCGGTGACAGCTTGTTTAGGTGGGGGGCTGCGGTCGGCATCGCTGACGACCGACTGGCTGCTACAGGCTTGCAGGAGCAACAGTGGGAACAGGGCTATCAGCCAGTGCATCGATTCGACTACCAGTAGTAGTAGGGGTGTCTTCGCCGGTAGGGGTAGTAGAAGGGATCGTAATAGGGGCTATAGAAAGGATCGTAGTAGTAGGGACGGGGATAGCTCATTTCCAGGGGCCAGAGATAGTAGGCATCGACGTCGACCAACGGATAGGGGTATGGGTAGCGCCCCACCGGTTTTTCAACCACTTCCCTGATCTCTCCCGTGACAGTGATTTTTTGCTCCTTTGGGTAGTCTTCCGGTTCTAGGAAACCCTTGATGCGGGCGATAAAACGCCCGCTGCTGCGGCTGTCGCTGAGGGGTTTTCCCGACTTATTCAATTTTTGCGCAAGGATTTCGATATGGGTTTCATCCGCGAAATTCTCCACGGAGATAATGTCGCCGCCCCAGCGTATTGCGGAATCGACGAAACGGCTATGGTCTTGTTGCACCTCATCCACCCGGATATCCCCAGGGGGAGGGGTGTGAATGATAGCTGGAATTTTTGAGGCGCACCCGCTGAGCAGCAGCGCACCGATCATTCCCAGTAGTGTGAGACAGTACATAGACAGCCGGGATGTTTCATCCGGCCGTTGATAATGTGAATAAATCTTTTGATTTGACATGGAATATTAGAATATTAGCTTGGTCGGTTATTCGGGAATGCGCTCTTTTTGTGCCTCCTGTTGGTAATAATAGTCGTATTTCCGGTGCAGATGGTTGGTGAAAGACCAGGCTTCGTTATAGGAGAGTCCGCTCTTCTTGGGAATAATGACCTTGATGTAGAGATCGTCGTCTTCCTGTTTCAGGCGGGTGAGGTTCTGCTCCAGTCCAGTGCGGGAAATGGAATTGAACGCAGGTTCACCGGGACCTTTGTAGTCAATACGGAAGATTTTGCCTGATTTGGTGTAACGCACCTCCACCAGGGTCTTACCTTTGGCCGTGCGAGCGGGACGCAACAGTTTGTCGTACTGGATCTTCAGTTTGGAGTAATCTTGCTTGACGTCGATCAGCCGCAGGTCACTCTCCTGGCTGCGCGCCAGGGCTGTCGAGAGTTGCCGGTCTTTGTTTTGCAGGGAGAGCCGCAGCTGTTCCAGGTTCTGCAGGGTGGCCGCTTGTTGCGCATCGGCCTGTTTAAGATTGTCGGTGAGGCCTTCGATATTGCGGTCGGCCTCGCTGATCAGGCGCTGAAGACGGCTGCCGTCCAGGGTCAGGCGCGCCACCTGGGTGTTGAGCGACTCCCGTTCCTGGGCCAGCCTGTTCAGCTTGCCGTCGAGTTCATCCCGTTCCCGGTTGAGGTTGCTGATTTGGAAGCGTTGGCTGGAGATGGCCGCTTCCTGCTCTTTTGAGCGCTCGCGCATCTGCATCATCTGCATGCGCAGCATGGAGAGTTCATGCTCCCGGGCGATCAGTCGCTCCTCAAGGGTTTCGTTTTCTTCATCGGTGGTTCGGACCAGCTCCATGGCCTGCTGCTCGGCCTCCATGGTGGCGCGTAGCTGGCTCAACAGCTCCATATTCCGCAGCAGCAAAACCACCATCGCCAGCAGAAAGATCATTACGATCACGGTCATGATGTCGGTGAACGAGGGCCAGAAGCTGTCTTCCCCCTGGCTGCCTCGCTGGTTGAGACGCAGATCGATGAAACTATCGTCCATGCGGATCAGCCATCCTCGTGCAGGCGGAAGCCCAGCTTTAGCACATGTTTGATCTCGGTCAGGTCGTTATGCAGGGCTTCGCTCTTCTCTTCGTATCCCTGTAAGGTCTCCAGTATATGTTGTTCCACGCTTTCGAAGGTTTGTTGGGATTGCGCCATCCGGTTGACCAGTTCCTGCAGAGATCGCACCAGACCGGTGAATTCGTAGAGGGCGCTATCGGTCTGTACCTGGAACCGAGGGATCAGTTCATTGACCGTGATCTGTTCCACGGCACTGATCAGGTTGGTCTGAACGTCGTTCAATTTGAGGTGGAAATAGCCGAAAAAGATGAAGCAGACAATCGCGGTGATAGTGGTGGAGAGGGCGGTGGACATCCCGTGAACCACCATTCCCATACCGCCCACGTTGATCGAGGTGGCGAGCTGGTCAGAGGCCCCGATCAGGGCGATGGAGAGGGAGACGATGGTGCCGAATACGCCGGTCAGGATGAGGATGTTGTTGATAAACTTGGGCAGACTGTTGCGGGTGCTCTCATTGGCCACCAGGGTGGAGGCCAGGGAGCCGTGGTTGATCGGGCAATTCGCCTTGTGCAGTCCCAGCATGGTGCGATAGCGGTTGGCGATGATCGCCTTTTTGTGGATGCGCGCCAACGGATCCTGCTCTCCCTCACGCAGATTGCGCAGAAAGCGGATCAGGGCGTTCTCTTCCGCGGCATAGTGGAGGAAGATGGTGATCATGCGCAGGATGCCGACGGTGAATAGTCCGACAATGGCGCCGTTGATGATCAGGCCGGTGCTGGTCAGTTGGTCGCGGAAATAGACTTGATTAATGAATTCGAGTTTCCATACTATGAGTGCGGCAATCACGACGGACAGGAGTATCATCCGGATCAGGATGTTGCGGCTGAAGTTTCGACGTAGCTGTATGCTTCCCAACGCTCTTCTCCTGACGAGATGGTATGATTAACCCGGCAACTTAAATGTATCGGGTTCAGCCGTTGCGCGCCAGCTTAATAATTGCCACAGTGTAACGCTGGCGCAGCAAATGCAACAAGGAAGATCGACGGCCCATTACCGCAAGCAACTCGTGGAGATATTTCAGGCTGCTTTGGCAAGCGTGGAGGGACGAATTGCTGTATCGGGTCGGTTGAAGCAAAACCCTTTGCCGGGGCCGGTGGGGCTGATAGCGATCGGTAAAGCGGCCCAGGCGATGGCGTCCGGGGCCCACGATTGTTTAGGCAATCGTATCGAGCGGGCGTTAATCATCTCCAAGACGGGACACGTGGATTTCCCCTTTTGTCGTCGGCAAGCATGGGAGGCCCTCGAAGCGGCGCATCCGGTCCCGGACCAGACGAGTCTCCAGGCGGGGCTGCGACTACTGCGTTTTGTTTCGGAGACAGCCGATCGGCCGCTGTTGTTTCTCATTTCCGGCGGCGCCTCGAGTCTTGTGGAAGTGCCTATCGGAGGCGTCGATCTGCCTTTCCTGATTCGAACCAACGACTGGTTGTTGGGCAGTGGTCTTCAGATAGCGCAGATGAATGGGGTGCGCAAGGCGCTTTCGCGGATCAAAGGAGGTGGTCTGCTCCAATGGTTGGGTGAACGCAAGGTTCGTGTGCTTGCGATATCGGATGTGCCAGGGGATCTTCCAGCGGTGATCGGTTCCGGGTTGCTGACGCCTGAACCCGACCTACAGCGGCAGCTTGCCTCTCTTGTCCTGCCGGCCTGGTTGGATGAGCGGCTCCGTGAAGGGTTGCGGCAACGGATCGGGATGGACCGCGCGCCGCCTGCTGTCGAGATTGTCGCCACCCTGAGAGACGCTGAGGCGGCGGCGGCGCAGAGGGCGGGTGAGCTGGGATTCCCGGTCTTCCTGTATCAAGATATGCTGCGGGGTGATGCAACCGCTACCGGACGGCGACTGGCCCGGGCGTTGTTGCAGGGCCCCTCCGGTGTCGCGATCTGGGGAGGAGAGACCAGCGTGAAGTTACCCCCCGCTCCGGGTCAGGGGGGACGCAATCAGCATCTCGCGTTGGCGGCGGCAAGGGAACTCGCCGGTTCCACAGTCTGCTACCTGTTGGCGGCCGGCACGGACGGCACAGACGGTCCGACGAAGGATGCCGGCGCACTGGTGGACGGCGGCACGATCGCGCGAGCGGAACTGGAGGGGTTCGAGGCGGAACGGAGTCTGGCTGCCGCCGATGCCGGGCGATTGCTCGAAGCCAGTGGGGATCTGATCACGACCGGGCCGACGGGCACTAACGTGATGGATCTGGTGATTGGATTGCGGGGGTGATATGGGCGTACAACAGAGTCTTTACCAAGCGGCCAGAACCTGCCTGCTATCCAATTCAGTGGATGACAAACTGGATCTCACCGACCGGACTGCGGCGGACTGGGAGAAGGGGGAACTTGCGCTCACCGACTGGACGGCTGCCGATTCGATCACCCGGGCCGGGCGTCCGCGAAACCCTGAATTGGTCCACCCCAGCCGACTGCCGCGACGCGGACTTGGCAGCGAGACGGGACGTTTGGCCTTGATCCATGCCATTGCCCATATCGAATTCAACGCCATCAACCTGGCATGGGACGCGGTCCAGCGGTTCCCTGACCTGCCACGGGGATTCTACAACGACTGGGTTCAGGTGGCCCGGGAAGAGGTTTGCCATTTCCGTTTATTGCGGCAACGACTGCGCGACGGCGGGGCCGATTATGGGGATTTTTCCGGGCATGACGGTCTGTGGGACATGGCCCAGCGCACCGCCCACGATCCATTGATCAGGATGGCGTTGGTGCCGCGGATGCTGGAGGCCCGTGGCTTGGATGTGACGCCGGGCATCATGCGACGCTTCGAGGCGATCGGTGACCTTGAGACAGTCCGGGTCCTGCGGATTATTCTGCGCGAAGAGGTGGGGCATGTTCGGTTCGGCAGTCGCTGGTTCACCTATCTTTGCCGGCAACGGGGATTGGAGCCCGAAGAGACCTATTTCGAACTGCTGCACAGCTTCCTGAATGGTGAGATTCGTTGCCCCCTGCACCATCAGGCACGTCGGAAGGCGGGGTTCAGCGAACAGGAACTGCAACGCCTGGAGGCATTATGTCCTCAGTATTGATCAAGTTTTTCTCAAGCCGGGTCATGTCATTGCTATTGCCTGGTTTTCCGGCCGCGGCAGGCGGTCAACTGCGGTTTTTAGGTTAATTCACCGCCTCCCTGCGCAGTCCTTTCGGGGTAACGCTGATGATTTCCGCCCGCTTTCCCTGCCACTGCGCAAGTACGTGGCGGCTGACCGCCCTCTCCGCCAGCGAGAAAGGATGGTCGGCCGCTCTATGGGTGTGGCCGTGGATTAACCGCTCTGCCTGATGCTCGATGAGATACCTCTCCACCGCCTGCTGATTGACATCCATGATGGCCTCGGATTTGAGTGAATTGGCTTCACCGCTCCTGACCCGGTACGCCTTGGCGAGGGCGATTCGCTGCTGGATCGGTTGAGCAAGAAACCGTTGGACAAAGGCAGGGTGGCGTATCTCCCGCCGGAAAGTCAGGTAGGCCTGGTCGTCAGTGCAGAGTAGATCGCCATGCATAAGCAGTGTCGGTGTGCCGTAGAGATCGATCAGGGTGGGATCGGTCAGGAGTTCGACGCCGCTCTCCCGGCAAAAGGTCTCGCCGATCAGGAAATCCCGATTGCCATGCATCAGCCACAGTCTGGTGCCGCCACGGCTGAGTTGCCTCAGCGCCCGTTTCACGTCCGGGATCGGAGGACGCCGATCATCATCGCCGACCCAGGCGTCGAAGAGATCGCCGAGGATGTAGAGATGGTCTGCCCGGAATGCGCGGCCCTCAAGAAAGTGGAGAAAGAGTCGCACCGTATCCGCCCGGTCGGCGGATAGGTGAAGATCCGAGATAAACAGGTATTCGGTCACTCAGTAATTTCGGCATTCTCGATAATAATGTCTTCTACCGGCACATCCTGATGACCGGCTTGAGTTGTCGTATCGGTGCCCTTTATCTGATTGACCACGTCCATGCCGCTGGAGACCTTGCCGAATACGCAGTAGCCCCAACCGTCCTGCCCCGGATGATCGAGAAACTTGTTGTCGGCGACATTGATGAAGAATTGCGCAGTGGCCGAGTGGGGATCCATAGTGCGCGCCATGGCGATGGTGCCGGTCTCGTTGGAGATACCGTTCTTGGCCTCGTTTTCAATCGCTTCCCCAGCCTGTTTTTGCACCATTCCAGGCATGAAACCGCCACCTTGGATCATGAAGTTATCGATCACTCGATGAAAAATGGTGCCGTCGAAAAAGCCGTCCTGCACATAGCGTTTAAAGTTTTCGCAGGTCTTAGGGGCATTTTCTTCGTCAAGTTCGATGGTGATGGGGCCGAGATTCGTGGTCAATGTGATCATGGGGATTCCTGTTTGTTTGCTATATCGATCGTGTCCGGGGCGATTATCACTCAAGGATGCTGACCTTCTCGATCAGGATGGGTTTGCCGGGCACGTCGCGCATGCCGTTGCTGAGCCCCGTGGGCTGGTTGGCGATACTATCTACGACCTCCATGCCTTGAGTGACTTTGCCGAAAACCGTATAACCCCAGCCGTCCCGGCTTGGGTAATCGAGGAAATCGTTGTTTTTGTGGTTGATGAAGAACTGGGCGGTTGCGGAGTGAGGAGCGGATGTGCGCGCCATGGCGATGCTGCCGTGCCTGTTCTTGAGGCCGTTTTTCGCCTCGTTCCGGATGGGATCACGCGTCTTTTTCTTCTCCATCGTGGCAGTGAAACCGCCAGCCTGAATCATGAAGTCTTTGATGACCCGGTGGAAAACGGTACCGTCGTAGAAACCGTCGCGGACATACTGCAGGAAATTCTCCACCGTCAACGGGGCCTTTTCCCGGTCGAGCGAAAGGGTGATGTCACCCATCGAGGTCTTCATCAGAACCTGCACATTCTCCGCCCAAGCATTTGTATAGAGCAATGGCGCCAATACCAGGGACAGCAGTAGGGTGTGTATCAATTTTTTCATTGGATCCTCATGATTGTCAGGTTAATCGTAAAACGGTGCATGATAGCGGTTCAATACCGGCATAAAAAGGGGGGGGCATTCGGTTTTTAGGTTGAACCATAGCGATGACGGCTATGTTTCGGCGGCTAATCGTTCAACCCGCGCCCCACAGGAAGTGCCCTTGGGGTGCTTCGCCGGCTTGCCCCAAAAAAGCAAACCCTGGTGAGCAATGCGGGTTAGTTGTTTTTGGCGCCTTGAGTGATCCAATGTTCGATCTTTGCGATCTCCTCATCCGACAAGGCATCCTTGCCGTGAGGCATGCGGATGGATGGGGCCACCTTACCGGCTACCAGTCGGTAGAAAGAACTGGAGAGCGGGTCGCCCGCCACCACCACGGGACCGAACCTGGTTCCTTTCATCAGGTTGTCGTAGCTGTCCGTGAGGAAACCGCTGGCTTCAGTGCCTGCGCCGCCCTGCAAGTGGCATTCGGCGCAGTACTTATCGATCAATGGCTTGATATCCGATTTGAAATATACCGGCGCCGGTTCGGCGCTGCACCCTGCCGGAAGGATGGCGGAGAGTGTTGCGAGAAACGGGATTGGCTTGGGTCTTGTCATTGATCGACTCCGTTACCAACAAAGCACATGATTATAGGCACAAAACATTTGATTGGAATACACACTGTCGACAGACCCGACAGGAAGCCGGCCGCGAACCCCTATCATGATTCAAGTTTTTTAGCCGGTTGCCGAATAAGAGTATCTATGACAGATACACGAGTCGGCAGTACTTACACAATAGCAACAAGTTGGGTTCCCTCATGAATAAGTACGTCTCGGTGCAATGGAAGATACTCACTCCTATGGCCTTTGTTTTCATCCTGATCATGTCGGTGGTCACGGTCTATTCCGCGCAACAACAGAAGGATCGACTGTTAAGGCTGACGAAGGATCAGATCACTGATGTGTTGAACGGCTATCTCGACAGCATGAACACCATGATGTTTACCGGCGCCATGGGCAATCGGGAGATGTTGCGGGAGAAGATCCAAAAGCGGGAAGGTGTGTTGGAGGTGCGTATGCTGCGCTCCGAGGCCGTCAACGAGATGTTCGGCGTAGGATTCGATCATGAAAAACCCCGGGATGATCTCGACCGGCGCGCCCTCAGCGGTGAGCGGATTGTCGAAGTCGGGAAGGTCGACGGTCAACGAGTCGTCACCATCATAGAGCCCTTTGCTGCGGTTTCGGATCGTAACGGCACCAACTGCCTGACCTGTCATGCACTGGAAGAAGGGACGATCCTCGGTGCGGGTCGTCTGAAATTCTCATTGGCTGAAAGGGACAAGGTCATCGATCATGAACTGCTGTTCAGCGCCGCCATCAACTTTATCGTGCTGATAGTCGGCCTGTTCGTCATCAACATGACTATGCGCAAGGTGGTGATCAAACCGCTCAAGGCGCTGAAGTGCACCGTAGAAACGATCGGGGCGGAATCGGATCTGCGTCCGAGAGTGGCGCTTGGCGCAAATGACGAATTCCGTCAGGTCGGCGATGCCGTCAATAAAATGCTCGATAGATTCCAGCCGACCATCAAAGAGCTGGCCAAAACCATGGATGGATTGGGGCGCTCCGCCGAGCAGTTGGCGCGGGTGACCAAGAAGACTCGCGAAGGTGTCGATGAGCAGGAGAGGGAGACAAGCCAGCTTATCGTGGCCATCGGCGAATTGTCAGTGGCCGCCGAGGATGTGGCGAAAAACGCCGCCGGCGCTGAACAGGCCGCGGTTGAGGCGAGGTCCAATGCGGATGCCGGGAGTGAAGTCGTAGCCCAGGTCACCAGCTCCATTTCCAGTCTGGCCAAACGTGTCGATGATGCCGCTGTCGTAGTGCGGCAACTGGCCGAGGGAACCCAAAGCATCGGTCAGGTCTCCGAGTCGATCACGGCGATTGCCGAGCAGACCAATCTGTTGGCGCTGAATGCAGCCATCGAGGCCGCGAGAGCCGGCGAGCAAGGACGTGGCTTTGCTGTGGTGGCAGACGAGGTTCGCAACCTCGCTCAGCGCACCCAGGAAGCGACTCATGAGATCCAAGGGATCATCGAACAACTGGCCTCGGCTTCCAATCAGGCAGTCAATGTGATGGATGGCGGCAAAGAAGAGGCGGACAGGAGCGTTGCCGATTCCAGTCATGCCGGGGATGCCTTGAAGCAGATAGCAAGCGCGGTGAAGTCGATCAGCGATATGAACTCCCTGATCGCCACGGCTGCCTCGGAACAGACTTCCGTGGTCAGTGAAATCAACAACAACATCATCGCTATCAGTAAGGTTTCTCACCAGACGGCCGAGGGAACCGGTCAGACCCTCAAGGAGAGCGAAGAGGTGGCGCAGATTTCCGCCCGGCTGGATAAGACGGTGAAACAATTCAAGGTGTAAAGTTTTACCCTGACCATGAATTTGAACTGATTTGCAGGGAAGCAGCGGGGCTGTTTATAGTCCAGTTTCAGTTCGCTCCAATCCTCGTTTTCGGCAGGGAGCATGATCAGGTTCAATTATCGCCAAGTATCCCTGACGTTCAGAAGGATGTTTTTTGTGGTAACAGCCCGTTTTCGCTAAGATGCGTGGGATTTATCCCAGTGCGGACGCGGCCTACTAAAGAACATGCTTAAGCTTTACAACGATCTCACCAACCGGAAGGAAACCTTTCAGCCCCTGCAGGCAGGTAAGGTTCGCATGTACGTCTGTGGTATGACAGTCTACGATCTGTGCCACCTGGGGCACGCTCGGGTGATGGTGGTATTCGATGTTGTCTACCGATACCTGCAGGTGAGCGGATACGATGTCACCTATATCCGCAATATCACCGACATCGATGACAAGATCATCAATCGGGCCAACGAGCAGGGCGTGCCGTTCACTGAACTCACTGAACGGTTCATCCAGGCCATGCACGAAGATGCCGATGCCTTGGGGGTGTTGAAGCCCAGTGGCGAACCCAAGGCCACCCAGCACATGGATGAGATTGTAGACATGATCGTCCGGCTGATCGAAAAGGGGCATGCCTATGCGGCGGAGAATGGGGATGTCTATTACGATGTGTGTAGTTTCAGCGACTACGGCAAGCTCTCCGGCAAGTCGATCGAAGATCTCCGCGCCGGCGCCCGGGTGGAGCCTGGGGACGCCAAGCTAAACCCTCTGGACTTCGCCCTGTGGAAGGCGGCAAAACCGCAGGAGCCCGCCTGGGAATCACCTTGGGGCCGGGGGCGTCCCGGTTGGCACATCGAGTGTTCCGCCATGTCCACCACCGCATTAGGCGATAGCTTCGATATCCACGGCGGCGGCGCCGACCTGACCTTCCCGCATCACGAAAACGAGATCGCGCAATCCGAGGGCGCCACCGGCCATCCATTCGTTAAATACTGGATGCACAACGGCTTTGTGCGCATCAACGACGAGAAGATGTCCAAGTCCCTGGGGAATTTCTTTACCGTAAGGGAGATCCTGGCGCACTACCGGGCGGAGGAGGTGCGTTACTTCATTCTCACCAGCCAGTATCGCTCGCCGCTCAATTACGACACCGAGCATCTGGACAACGCACGGGCCGCGCTGACCCGCATCTACACCGCCTTGCGG
>JAHXHR010000050.1:0-3897 GCA_025656505.1 Candidatus Thiodiazotropha sp. (ex Epidulcina cf. delphinae)
CGGTTGAAGCAATGGGAGCCCGGTGAGTCGAGAGGTTCACGCCGGGTTCTGCGAGCAGCTGAGGGGGCAGTTCCCTCGGCTGACTCACCCCAGACCACGATATCCGGATGCTCTCTGTTGCCGGTATTTTGTGGAAACTGTCTGGAGCTTTTCGACAAAGGTATAGCCGGGATGATAACACTTAACCTTTTTTGCCCGATTATCAATGATGGACACCTGTGATGCCATTGCTTTTTCAAATGCCCACGAGGTGATATCAACTTCGATATTTGGGTGTGAATATCGATATCTTCCGAAAAGCGCTTGATGACACCAAAGCCCTTGGATAGAGAGGTGCCTCTCTTGAGTTCAAAACCAAATCCCAGGGATGTCAGGCCATAGAGGGCGTGCATGATCCAATAGTCCCTCTCCGATGATCCCTCGCTCACTGGCGACGATTTCTATCAGATCCGGAAAATCTTCCAGGTCATGGAAATAGGGAGGATCAGCCGGCATTGACCAAGAGATCAACCAGCAGGAATTCATCAGAAAGCCTTTTAGGGAATCTATACTTGCGCCTGAACTCAAGGCGGCGGCCTCTCAATTCAAAGATGCCGTGGCGTTTATAGTTGTATACCACGGTCAAATTGTAGAGCTGCGTGGTTCCGACGCCCAGTCTGTTATAGGCATTGGGTGAGGTTAATAGGAAATCATCATCCTTCAGGAGTTTTCTGACCGGCTCGGCCTCGTCGGCCGGAACAGCGCCAAACCGGGACTCCTTTGGGTAGTAGTAGAGGCCGTTTTGGAGTTTCGTTAAAACACCCTCCTCAATCCATCGACCAGCCCGGGATATCGATCTGTTGAGCTAATTATTGTGCAATATTACCATATGTTGCACAACGAGGTTTATTGCGTGTATTCTCTGCATCGAAGTTATTCAGGTAATTTTTGCGAGAGTACATGATGGCGTATATCAGACGTAAGGGTAATCAACTTGCCCTTGTACACGGAGAGCGTGACGCCGAGACCGGTAAGGTTGAGCAGCGGGTCTTGTTTACTTTGTATTCCAAGGCTGAGGCCCTTGAAGCCATCGGCCGTGGTTCAGGCGGAAAAGAGGGAGGTCATCGATTCAGATCGTTACTTGAACGGGAGTACCCTGGTATCCGCTTCAATTGGGATAAAGTCCGGCAAGGTATCGAGGAGAATCTGGAACATCTGCCCGACCTCTACCAGTATCGGCAATCACGATGTCCGGGGCAATTTCGAGAAGATCTCATTGGTTTTGCCAGACAGCTAATCCTGACGGATCCTTATCATCTGGAGTCGTCCGCCAAGGCCATTGCCGACAATCGCCATGAACTTGAATACCTTTGCGAGCTTATCCGGTGGCGGCTCGATCATTGCGATCAAAAGAAGAGTGAATGGAATGCGGATAATCCTTTCTATTGGCGCTTTGCCTTGCGGGGCAGAGAGGTACCGCCGGATATTGAAGCGGAGGCCGCCGGTTACTTTGAGAATAAGGAGTATGAAAAGGCTAAGGCCATATTCCGGATGCTGATAGATGCCTTTGATGATTATGCGGAGGGCTATAACTACCTCGGCCTTATCGCGCTTGAGAAGGGGGAGATTGATGAGGCCATTATTAACTTCGGCAAGACAACAGAGGTAGGGCGGAAACTGTTCCCTAAATGCCTGGCCAAGAAGCACTATTGGGTGGATCTTGCGACCCGACCCTATATTCGCGGCTTGCGTAACCTGCTGTTGAGCCTCAATCGCGCCGGGAAGTATATTGAGGCGCTGGAAATTTGTGAAAAACTCGACCGGGAGTGTGGTGATGCGGATACAGCGCAATGGTACCGAGCTGCGATCTATCTCAATACGGGCTGTTGGGAGTCGGCCCTTGAAAATGCTGAGGGGGTTATTGATAGAATGATGCCCGATGCCGCATTTATCGCTGGGCTAGCACTCAGTGAAGCGGGTGAAACGAAGCGGGCCGTACCTCTCTTTCTCCATGGTATTTTGCATCATCCCCGGGCTGCGCGCATTCTGGCCGGAATAGGTACCGGAGAACCTATCCATTTTGATCAGGTAAATGACCACAATGCTGGTAAGGAATTGCTGGAAAACCTCCAGGGTTATCTTTCTGATCAAAGTCTCGCTACAAAACGTTTTTATGAGCGGCTTTTGATGCATCCCATTGTGTGTTCAATCATCGAGGAGATGGATGTGGTGATCTCTCAAAGCCATGAACGGGATTACGGTGGCTGGCGCAATGCCTCCGATCGTATGAACGAGATGCGATCCGCTGATTTTATTAGGGCTCAGGCCCAGCGGGTCGAAGCTGCGCTTTGATATGCCTCCCGAATTTTACAAGCCCTTAAGAGGTTAGAATGCCGGAAAAAATTACAGCGGTGCTGAAACAGTTTGAGGCACAAGGCTCTTTCTCCGCCAGGAGCACGATGGGTGCAGAGGATTTGCATATTGAGCTCAACCCAATTGGTCCCTTGAAATTTCCCCTCAAACCCGGCGTGGTCAAAAGAATGATCAAGGTGGCCAAACCGGCAACCTTTGGCTGGCGGGACCAGACTCACCTGGACAGTGAGGTGCGCAATGCCTGGAAAATTCCCAAAAGCAGGGTCAAGATCGATAAACGTCGTTGGAACAAGACGCTAAATCCTGTCGTGGAGAGACTAAAAGGTGAGTTGGGGTTGCCGGAACAGCGTCGGTTGCAAGTAGAGCTGCATGAACTGCTGATCTATGCGCCTGGGCAGTTTTTTCAGTTCCACCAAGATTCTGAAAAGTGTGACGGCATGGTGGCGACACTGGTGGTGGTTCTCCCTTCATCACATAGCGGGGGAACCCTGGTTATTGATCATCAAGGGGAGAAGCGACGTTATCAGAGCTGTCGGGCGGCTGCTGATAAGCTGAGCTTTTTCGCCTTCTATGCGGATTGTCAGCATGAGGTTCGCCCGGTTACCGAGGGTTATCGCGTTGCGTTGATCTATAATCTGATTCTCAAAGAGGGGGCTGAAAAAATCGCATCACCTTCAGCCACTCGTACCCAGCAACAACTGGCTGAGACATTGAAGCGCTATTTCGCCTCTTCTTCCGAAGAAAAAAGCCATGAGCGTGCAAACAGACTCGTCTATCTGTTGGATCATCAATATACGCGAAAGGGTCTCTCCTGGAAGGCGCTTAAAAATATTGATCGGGTGCGGGTATCGGCGCTGATGGCGGCAGCCGACACGTTGGATTTGGAGATCTATCTGGCACTGGCCGATGTGCAGGAGATATGGAACTGTGAGATCGATGAGCCTCACTGGAGCTATGGCTCAAGGCGGCGATATTGGGATTATGAGGATGAAGATGAGGAGGATGAGTGGGAAGAGGATAGCGGTGATGAGGCAAATATTGAGCTGCTCGAACTGATCGATGATAAGACCACTATAAAACATTGGCGTGATGCAGCAGGGAAGGCCGTTGCCTTTCCTGAGTGGTCTGCCTATGGCGCCGCCATTTGCTGGACCAAAGCGATGAATGAGTTCAGTCCATTTGAGTCGGAATATGAGGGATGGATGGGAAATTACGGCAATACCATGGAGCGCTGGTATCACCGTGCCGCCATTGTTCTCTGGCGGCGGGAGGATCGCCATGCCGCACTGCTTGAGATTGCACCGGAGGTAATGATTCGGGAGCTTCTCCAACTGGCAGAGAAAAAGAAGACACAGCAGCAGGCTCAAGAGATCGTTCGTCGACTTCTCCCTAAGTGGTCCGGTTTTAATCGCCTGAGGAGAGAGTCATCCCTGCTTTCTCCGCTCTTAAGGTTTGCGCTCAAACTTGATGAGCCGGATCTGGCCCGAGAACTCCTGTATCCGTTGGGGGCTGATGCATTGTGCCCCAAAACCGTCCAGGCGATAG
>JAHXHR010000050.1:3907-26488 GCA_025656505.1 Candidatus Thiodiazotropha sp. (ex Epidulcina cf. delphinae)
GCAAGCGGCTTATGGCACGGCTTGGTTGATTGATATCATTCAGAAGTGGTTGGCCCCCCCAGCCTATAAAAAGAGGGGAGCGCTGATCGACAAATTGGTGAAGATTACTGAGCGTTGGATAGCCCACGTACCTGCTAAAGAGCATGAGTTGCTCCATTGGTTGCTGGCACGTCAACTGGGTGTGCTGAAACAGAAACATCTCGATCAAGCTCAGAGCGATAGCGCTGTGAGCCGACTAAAAAATGCCTCGCACCGAATCACCGAGGTTACAGATCTGCTATCCGCTACGCTTTTGAGTGCTGATGATGCGGGTTTTCATGAGATGATTGATTATTTGTTGGCTAATGACGAAAACTATCTTCTCTCTGATTGGGTAGAGATTGCCCGTTTCGTGAAACAACAAAACTATGAGGTCACCGTCACTGAAGGAGAGGCCGCCCTATTGCTGGCATTTGTCAGAGGTAAATTGAGCAAAATGCTTGATACTCCACTGCGCAAGGCCGGGGATTGGTCGATTACGGAAACGGGGCAATGTGATTGTGCTGACTGTAAGGTGCTCGTGGGTTTTTTACAATCCAGCCACCTGGATCGAAAAGTTTGGCCGTTGGCCAAGGGGCGGCGTCAACATGTTCATCAAGTGATTGATGGCATGGGCATCCCGGTAACACATAAGACGGAACGGAGTGGTTCACCCCACAAACTCCATTTGAGAAAAATGAAACAGCTATTTTCGCAGGAGCAGGCGCAAAGAGTTCAATTGAAGAAGGGGCTGGATGATTTAGCTGAATAGCAATTGGTGAAGGCGTGGAGTGAAGGTATGGAGAAAAAATGGTGGGAAATAGAAGAAGATGGACAAAAAGGATGGTTCAGAATAGTTGTCATTTGAAAGGCCTGAAAAAACCTCTTACTAACCGGTGACTCATGAAAGCCCCATTGGAGATAGAACGCTTTTGCTTCTTTCGACAGGGCATGAACCAGTAAAGCACGGATACCGGCCTGCTCGGCTACCACCAGCGTGCGGATGAAGGCATCCTTGAGCATGCCTACGCCGACCCTTTTTCCTTGCCATGTTTTATCCACGGCGAGACGACCCGGAATCAAGACGGGGATGGGATTCGGTATATTCTTGTGTAGTACTTTGCCGGAACTCTCTTCTCTGGAAACAACCCCCCTGCTGCGAGCCTGTACGATGCGACTATGGTGTATTGCCGCCAGGCATTTTTAAACAACTTAAAGAAAAACTGGTGTGTATTGCACGCCAAAGAAAGCTAAAGCCGGTGCAGCTAACAGAATAGCGACCTTATTTAGTGTTGCAGGGTGTCAATTAGAGTGTAATTTAACATAATCCCTTGATTGGTAAGATGGCAAGCGGCCTGCCAAGCCGTGGACCTCGGTTCGATTCCGGGCTCAGCCTCCATGTGGTTCGCTATAATCAATTAGATTTATCAATACGGATGGTCGGGCGGTTTTTAGGTTAAACGAAGCAACTTGCCCGAAAAATCACAAATTCTGGTGAGAAATGCAGGTTAATCCCTTGACGTCCAGGGCCATGTTTCTCACCTTGCATGTTTAGTCTTATCGTCTATCCTTTTCCACACGAATGATCACCCCCGGAAGGGATTTGTGCATGCGCAGATGGAGGTGCCGACTTTGTATTCGGATTTCAGTTATTGGCAAGGGATGCGACAGCCCCGCTGTTAACCCTCTCCCCGGATCTGTTTCAATCACGCTTAGGTGCGTAAGGCACTGTGTGCTCTGAGGCGTGTCCGTTGGCGGCATCTCCGTGGATGTGTGGTTGGTATCGATGGCAATCGGTACTGCATTGACCAAGGCGACTTTACAATGGGAGCTAAAGAAGCATGGGCAAAGGGAAGATTTTGACGGTTTTGTCAAACTACGGTTACTGGGGCGTTGAGTTGACAGGCCCGATGGTAAAGCTGGAAGAGGCGGGTTACGAATTGACGTTTGTGACGCCCAAGGGTGAGCGACCGGTGGCCTTGCCGCCGAGCTACGATACAAACTACATGGACCCTCCGTTAGGCGTGTGCGTCACCACAGAGGCCGATGCGCAGCAGGTCATGGATATCAAGGATAGTCCCAAGTTGGATAATCCGATCAATTTGAGCGACTGGTTCCCGGAACGGCCGTATTTCAGCGCATCGAACTTCCTGCGTGAGTGGGAAGCCTATTTTCAAGAGGTGCGAAAGCGTCACGCTGAACTCGAAGAATATGCCGCTCTGCTGATCGTCGGCGGCAGCGGGCCGGTCGTCGACATGGTCAATAATCAGCGTGTGCATGACCTGATCCTGGGATTCCACAAGCAGGACAAACCGATTGCCGCTATCTGTTACGGTGTGGCCTGCCTGGTTTTTGCCCGTGACTTCAACGAGCGCAACCCGATCATCCGCGGTAAGCACGTGACCGGTCACTGTATCGAATATGACTACCATGACGGCACCGGTTTCGTCGGCACCGACTTCAACATCGGCCCGCCGCCCTATGTACTGGAGTACCTGCTGAGTGATGCCGTCGGGCCCGACGGCCGGTACCACGGTAACTTCGGTAAGTCGACCTCGGTCATCGCGGACTATCCCTTCATTACGGCGCGCTCGTTGCAATGCTCCCACGAGTTCGGCGAACAGTTCGTCAACATGCTCGACCATGGCCTGCGCCGCTATGGTTGGTAGCAGCAGCAGGCGAGGGCGGGCCGCACTGATCGAGCAACTCCTGGCCGACGGTATCGACCATATGTTCGGCAATCCCGGCACCGTCGAACAGGGCTTCCTGGACACCCTGCGCAACTATCCGGCCATGCGTTACATCCTGACGCTGCAGGAGAGCATTGCCGTCCTGACCGCTGACGGTTACGCGCGGGCAATGCAGAAACCGGCGCTGGTGCAGCTTCATAGTTCACCCGGCATCGGCAACGCCGTCGGCGCCCTGTATCAGGCCAAACGCGGCCATGCGCCGTTGCTGGTCATTGGTGGTGACGCAGGCCTGCGCTACATGAACATGGACGCGCAGATGGCCGCCGACCTCGTGGCGATCATGGAGCCGGTTACCAAATACGCCACCATGGTGCTCGATCCTCGGTCCCTGCTGCGCACCTTGCGGCGGGCGCTGAAGATCGCAGCGACGCCGCCGATGGGGCCGGTCTACGTCTGTTTACCGGCCGACGTGCTCGATGCCTTCAACGACGAAACAATCGCACCGACCTCCCTGCCCTCCACCCGTGCGTGCGCCGACGAGGCAGCGGTGGAACAGGCCGCTGAATGGCTGCTGGACGCGGCCAAGCCCATGATCTATATCGGTGACGGGGTGGCCTATGCCCAGGCCAACGATGAGCTGCGCCAAGTGGCCGAGTTGCTCGGCGCCGAGGTCTATGGTGTCGATCAGGGCGACTTGAACATGGACTGGACCCACCCGCTCTACCGCGGCACGACCGGGCACATGTTCGGCGAACACAGCCTGCCGATTCTGCGCAGTGGCGATGTCAACCTGGTTGTCGGCACATACATGGTGCCGGAAGTCTTCCCGGAACTGGGCGACATCTTCGCGCCGGCGGCCAAAGTCGTCCACTTCGACCTGAACGCCTATGAGATCGCCAAGAATCATCGCGTCGATCTGGGCGTGGTCTGCGACCCCAAACTCTCGCTGGCGGCGTTAGCCGAGGCCATCGCGGCGCGCCGTTCGAATGCCCAGGCGGACCAGGCCCGAATGCTGACGACGGCGTTGGTCGAGCGGAAGAGGGCTGAGGTCGAGGCCGACCTGGCCGCTGACGATGCCGATTGCGGCCGGAACCCGCCGCGGATGGCTGAGTTTGCACGCGCCTTGGCCGCTCAGGCGCCGGATGACGTGCTCGTGTTCGACGAGGCCTTGACCTCCTCGCCCGAGCTGACCCGTTATTTGCAGCCGCAGGGCGCCGGCGGCTATTTCTGCACCCGCGGCGGTTCGCTGGGCGTCGGCATTCCCGGCGCGATCGGTGCGAAGTTGGCTCGTCCCGAGCGTACCGTGATCGGTTTCACCGGCGATGGCGGTTCGATGTACACGATTCAGGCCTTGTGGACGGCGGCGCGGCACAACGTCGGCGCCAAGTTTGTGATCTGTAACAACGGCTCGTACCGGCTGCTGCAACTCAATATCCAGCAGTATTGGCAGGATGTCGGTGACGAGGCTCACGACCCGCCGCTCTGTTTCGATCTTTCCGATCCGCCGATCCACTTTACCGATCTGGCGCGTTCGCTAAGTGTCGACGCCGTTCGTGTCGAGAAAAGCGCGGAGATCGCACCGGCAATCGAGCGGATGTTGGCGGACGACCGGCCCTTCCTGATCGACCTGGTATTGGCGGGCGATACCCATCCGGTGTTGATCGGCGTCAAATGCGGACAATGATCGTGGCCCGGGCGGTGATGGTCTTGGCCCGCGTCAATAAAGGAGAGAGAATCCCATGAGACTAACCGGACACAAGATCGGCGTTCTCTTTGAAAGCGATTTTTTCGAGAACGAAATCTTCTATTATCAGTTTCGGTTTCCGGAAGAGGGCGCCGAACTGCATCTCCTGAGTCGGCTCTGGGACCAGGAGCGTATCACCTTCGAGGGCCATGAGTTCAGGGCCAAGCAAGAGTGTTGGCAAAGCTTTGAGGATATGAGCGACGAGGAGCTCGCCGGCTACTCGGCGATCATCATTCCGTCCGGCATCGTCTCCGACCGCCTGCGCTACACCGATGATATTGCCAAGCTGCCGCCGGCTTGTTCGTTTCTGGAGCGCGCCTTTGCCAACGAAAACATCGTCAAAGGCATCATCTGTCACGGCATGTGGTTAATGGCGCCGATCGTACATCTTGTGGCGGGGCGTCGTGCCGTTGTTCATCCCAACCTGCTCGGCGATGCCAAGGCCTATGGCATTGAATACGTCGATGACGATGTGGTGGTCGACGGTGACCTCGTCACTGCGAGGACCGGCCATGAGTGCGCGCAGTTTGCCCGAACGATCATCGAGCGGATCGCAGCCAAGGGAGAGCGGTAGATGGAAACTGAAAGCGAGACTATGTCCCTAGCGCTGACCACTGAATCAGGGCGGGTGCATCCCTTCGGGGCTACACCCGATGCCGAAGGGGTCAATTTTGCGCTGTTTTCGGAGCACGCCACCGGTGTCGTGCTGCTCATCTTCGATAGCCACAGCGCCGAGAAGGCATCATTTGAGATTGAGCTTGACCCGATCACCCACCGCACCTTCCACGTCTGGCACGTCTATGTTCGCGGCCTCAAGTCCGGGGTCCACTACGCCTACCGCGTTAATGGCCCGGCGAACATCCATGACGGGCATCGTTTCGACCCGGCGAAGATTTTAGTCGATCCTTATTCGCGCGGCAATACCGATGCCCTGTTCGATCGCGGCGCCGCCGTCGGTCCGGGAGACAACCTGGGGCTGTCGATGCGCAGTGTCGTCATCGATACCACAACCTACGATTGGGAAGGGGACCGGCGCCCGGCAACGCCGATGAAGGACTCGGTTATCTACGAAATGCACGTCGGTGGTTTTACACGGGCAAGTTCCTCGGGTGTCTCTCACCCAGGCACTTTCCGCGGCGTCATCGAGAGGATTCCCTACCTGCGGGAGCTTGGCGTTACGGCTGTCGAACTGCTGCCGGTGTTCGAATTCGACTCCAAGCACCCGCTACGAGTGACCGAAGACGGCCGCAGTCTGATGAATTACTGGGGCTATAGTACGATCGGCTTCTTCGCCCCCGAGTCCGGTTACTGCGTGAGGCCCGAGGAAGGCAGGCACCTCGACGAGTTCCGCGACATGGTAAAGGCTTTACACGCGGCCGGCATCGAGGTGATTCTCGATGTGGTTTACAACCACACCGACGAAGGCAATCACCAGGGACCGTCGTTCAGCTTCAAAGGCATCGACAACCGCGTCTATTATCATACGGTGCCGTCGGATCGGCAGTACTATATGGATTACACCGGTTGCGGCAATACCCTCAACTGTAATCATCCGCTGGTCGCCAAGTTCATCACCGACAGCCTCCGATTCTGGGTCAAGGAGATGCGCGTCGACGGCTTTCGCTTCGACGAGGGATCAGTGCTCAGCCGCGGCGAGGACGGTGTGCCGACGCTGCACGCCCACGTCCTCTGGAACATCGAGTTGGACGAGGCGCTGGCCGGTGTCAAGCTGATAGCAGAGGCCTGGGATGCGGCCGGGGCCTACCAAATCGGCGCCTTTCCCGGCTGGCGTTGGGGTGAATGGAACGGCCGTTACCGCGATTCGATCCGGCGCTTCGTCAAGGGTGATCCCGGCATGGTCGGCGACGTTGCCGCACGGATCTCCGGCAGCGCCGACATCTACGGACCCAGTGGTCACACGCCGAACAACAGCATCAACTTCATTACCTGCCATGACGGCTTTACCCTGGCCGACCTGGTCTCGTACAACGGTAAGCACAACTTTGCCAACGGCGAGGAAAACCGTGACGGCGCAGACGACAACATGAGTTGGAACTGCGGCGCCGAAGGACCCACCGGCGACGATGGAATCAATCGATTGCGCGAGCGACAAAAGAAGAACTTCGCGGCAATTCTGCTGTTGTCGCAGGGCGTACCCATGATCCTTTCAGGCGACGAGATCGGCCGTTCCCAGGGTGGCAACAACAATGCCTACTGCCAGGATAATGAGATCAACTGGCTCAACTGGCAAGAGGTCGAGACGAATGCCGGACTGTTTCGGTTTTTCAAAAATATGATTGCCCTGCGCAAGGCCAATGAATCATTGCGGCGTGGGCGCTTCTTCGACGGCTCCACGAACGATGAGGGCGCCCCCGACGTTGAATGGCACGGCTGCCGACTCGATGCGCCCGGATGGTTCGACCAGGGTTCGCGGGTGTTGGCCTTTACCCTGCGACCGCTCAACGACGGCGAGGACTACATCCACGTGATGCTGAACATGGACGGCCGGCCGCTCGAATTCGAGGTTCCGATACTCCCCGGCTCGCGCTCCTGGCGACGATACGCCGATACGGCGCAACAAGCGCCGGCCGATATTGCCGATCCGGGCAGCGAACAACCGTTTGCCGCCTCAACCTACACACTCGCCGCCCACAGCACCGCCATTCTCGTCGGTCGCTAGGAAAGGAGATTCATACTATGGAAATCAAAGATATCCACTTCACTTTCTCCGACACCATCGCCGGCTATGTGAGCCGGTTCGATTGGGACCGCGACACCTTTGTCATGGAAACCGCCGGCGGCGCCACCTATGAGGTTAAGCTGACGGCCAATACCTATGCCGAATTGGTGCGCAATCTCGGCGACGGTTTCATCGACTGTAGCGGCGATATGAGGAACATGCTCGGTGCAGGCCGCTTTCTCTACGCCTACGGCGTGTTCTTCCCCGAACAGGGGCAGTTGCGCTTTGAAGCCAAGCATCTGGTCTTCCTCGGTCGCGAGATCGGCGAGTTCCGGTTCGAGCGGCAGGATTGGTGGATTAAGCAGGTTAAGGCGCTGGGGGATTTCTATCTGCGCGCCCAGTTCGGCGACGGTCCGATCGACTTCGCGCGCTACCGGACCATGCTGAACCTCGAAGGTGAACAGACGGGCAACATCCGCCAGGAGACCGACACCATTTCCCGCCTGGTCTACGGTTTTGCCTCCGCCTACATGATGACAGGCGAGGACCGTTTCCTGGAGGCCGCCGAGGCCGGTACGAAGTATCTGCGCGACCACATGCGCTGTGTCGACGGTTCAGCGAATGTGACCTTCTGGTACCACGGCATCGATCTTCTAACGAATGGGCACGAGCGCAAGATCTTCGCCTCGGAATTTGGTGACGACTACGACGCGATCCCTGCCTACGAGCAGATCTATGCTTTGGCCGGCCCGACGCAGACCTTTCGTATCACCGGTGATCCGGCGATTCTGCAGGATGTCGAGATGACCTGCAATTTGTTCGACAAGTACTTCATCGACCGCAAGTTGGGTGGTTATTTCTCGCATGTCGATCCGGTGTCCTTTGATCCCCGTAGCGAGACATTGGGCCACAACCGGGCGCGCAAGAACTGGAACTCCGTCGGCGACCACGCCCCGGCCTACCTGATCAACGTCGTGCTGGCCACCGAGGAACCGCGCTACAAGGCGATGTTGCTGCGCACCGCGGACACCATCACCGAGCACTTCCAGGACTACGACAACAGCCCGTTCGTACAGGAGAAGTTCCACGAAGACTGGAGTCACGACAGTACCTGGGGTTGGCAGCAGAACCGCGGCGTGGTCGGCCACAATCTGAAGATCGCCTGGAATCTGACGCGCCTATTCAGCCTGGAAGGCAAGCAGGAGTACGCCGATTTTGCCGCACGCATTGCCGAGTTGATGCCCGGCATCGGCGGTGATCCGCAACGTGGCGGCTGGTACGACGTCATGGAACGCACCAAGAGCGACGATCAGGACTTCCACCGTTTCGCCTGGCACGACCGCAAGGCTTGGTGGCAGCAGGAACAGGGCATTCTGGCGTTTATGATCCTGGCCGGCGCCGTTCACAAGCCGGAATACCTCAAGTTGGCCCGCGAATCGGCGGCATTCTACAACGCATGGTTCCTCGACCACGATTCAGGCGGGATCTATTTCAACGTGCTGGCCGAAGGCATGCCCTACTTGCTCGGCACCGAGCGCATGAAGGGCAGCCATTCGATGAGCGGCTATCACAGTTTCGAATTGGCCTACCTGGCTGCGGTCTACAGCAACCTGCTATTGACCAAGCAACACCTCGACCTCTACTTCAAACCCTATCCGCACGCCTTCGCAGACGGCAAGTTGCGGGTGGCGCCCGATCTGCTGCCGGAGGGAAGCATCGAACTGGACGCGGTTTGGATCGAAGGCAAGCCTTATGAGAACTTCGATCGTAAGACATTGACGGTCAACCTGCCGCAGACCGGCGAGCAAGTGCGGGTGCGGGCTCGGGTGACGGCCGTCGGCACGGTCGAGCATTTCTCGGCCGTGGTCGATCATGATGGCGACATCCTGCGGGTGACGATGAGCGGCGATCTTGATCACCGCGCCATTCCGGGTTTCCGCAAGCAACTATCCGAGGTGGTGGCCGGCAATCCACAGAAGTCGGCCCTTGTCATGGACGATCTGCAGTCGATGAATGCCGAGGGTGTGCGCACCATTGTGTTCGAAAAACAGAAGATGTCCATCGACGCCGACCTCTACATCTGCGGGGCCAATGACGAAATCCGTGCATTGTTCGAGTGCGATGAATTCGTCGATGAGATAACGCTGCTGGATAGCTACGATCCGGCGAAGATGAACTAGTTTCCGTTGTGGCAGGGTGTCCCGCCTGTCGGGACGCCGCGTACAGACTTGGAGGATATCGGTGGCTAAACAGATGCGTGTTCGAGCGGTTTTTCTCGGCAAGGTCAAACGATTTGCGGGGGACCCCCGTGTACAGATGACCACCGGCCTTATTCTCATTGCCACCGGGGTGCTGGAGATCTTTGAAAGCGCCTTTGTGGAGATGTTCGGCTGGAGCATCGGCACCCATCACGGGGTGATGGTTTTCGGCGCCGTGCATGTGTTGTACGCATTGACCAGAATCCTTGAGGGACTCGAAAACATCGAGATCTCGGAGTTGAGTAAAGAAGTTGAGCGCATCGAAGAGTCCGACGACGCTCGTGCGTGAAGCCGCTGATTCGTTACCGGTTCCAAACTCAATCTAAGCTACGGGAGGCATACAGTGCTGTCATTTATGCTCAGTATAAAGGTGAAAGAAGATTGTGAACAAAGAGCATTGGAGTCACTTGCAGAGATCGATCGCAAGGCCAACACTCATCAAGGCGTGCGTACCTTCATGTGGTTCCAGCATATCGATGAACCCCTCCGCTTCACCCTTATAGAACAGTGGCAAGACCAGGATGCGCTTGATCGGCATATTGCTAAGGTCATTGATGTATGGAATACATTCGAGCCCTGTCTGGATCAAGAGCCGGTTTCTACAAAACTATATAAACTCATCCAGGATAACTGAGTGCGAGGCGCCGTTATGATAAAGCATATTGCCCTATTCAAATTAAAAGATGAAGCGAACGGACGGAACAAGAAAGAGAATATTGAGCGGATTGCCGTTAACATTCATGGACTGGAAAGCGCCATCAAAGAGATCCACTCCATCGAGGTGGCGCCGATCTATATTGACGCCGACAGTCCCTATCCTTCGTATGATCTTGCTGTGTATGCTGAGTTTTCCTCGAAAGAGGACTACGACATCTATTTTCATCACCCCATCCATCAACAGGCGGCTGCCTTTGCCGCAAGTGTCAGCGACCAAGTCGCCGCCATAACTTATAAAGAAACACTATGAACCATTCAGGAGACAGAGGGATTGATAAAACAACCATCCTTAAATTCGTCCGGGGATGGTTTGTTCAGATTAACAACCATAGTCCGGTTGAGTCCCTGCTTGCCATGCTGGCGCCGGATGGCTTTGTATTGCAGTTTCCCGAGGTGACACTTAGTAATGAAGAGGAGTTTCGAACTTGGTATCAGGAGGTGACTTCCAAGTTTTTCGATCAGAACCATGATGTCAAACACCTGGAAATCGATCTGGGAAACGACGGGATCGAAATCAGTCTGCTGGTGAACTGGCAGGCAAGAACTTGGCAGGCTCCGGCGGCATACAGCTCACACCTCGATTTCGATGCCGTTCAGTCATGGAAGGTCGCCATCCTTCCAGGAAACTTTAAGCCTGTCATAAAACGCTACAAAGTCGTTGAACTCATCGAGAATTAAAGGATAACGTTATGGATAACTTTGTTTATTCCAACCCGGTAAAGTACATTTTCGGCAAGGGTCAGATCAGTGCCCTTAGCGCTGAAATTATCCCTTACGGAAAAAGGGTTCTATTCATTTACGGCAGGAATCATATCAAGTCAACAGGGCTCTACGACACAATAGTCGGACAATTCCAACAAGCGGGAATTGATTGTATTGAACTGGGAGGGGTGCAGCCCAATCCCAGGCTGTCGCTCGTCCGCGAGGGCATTGATATCTGCCGTAACCATACGATCGATTTTATTCTCGGTGTGGGAGGAGGCAGCACCGTTGATACGGCCAAGGCTGTTTCCATGGGCGCAAAAGTCGATTATGATATCTGGTCCGCTTATGAAGACTTCCATAATATCACTCACGGCAACCAGGGTGAATTTACACACATTCCAAACGAAGCCGTCCCCATGGGATCGGTGATGACCAAGCCGGGGACCGGTTCCGGCTTTGATTATACCTCAGTCCTTTCAAACCACAGCACGCGGGAAAAGCTGATGGTCATCAATAAAGTCATGTATAGTAAGTTTTCCATCATTGATCCCGAGTTCGGTTATTCCTTACCCTGGAAGGAACAGGCCTTCGGCATAGCCGATATCATGACTCACGTGATGGAGCAGTATTTTACCCCCACCAAAGATACAGATATCCTCGATCAATACAAAGAAGCCAACCTTAGGGCGGCCATAACATCCGGCCGTCTTCTTCAGCAAGAACAGAAGAATTATGCAGCCCAATCCGAACTTTTCTATATCGCTTCCTGGGCCTGTAGTGATCAGAGCATGACCGGAACCATGGGCGGATGGGATTCCCACATGATTGAGCATGAACTCTCCGGTCTTACCGATATCAACCATGGTCACGGGATGTCAATAGTCTTCTATGGCTGGATGAATTACATGCTGCCCCATCTGCCCGGTAAATTCGCCCGGTTTGCTGAAAAGGTCTGGGGGATCGAAAAAAACGCTCGCAGTGATCTGGAGGTGGGCCGTGAAGGCATTGAAAAAACGGCAGAGTTTTGGCGCAGTCTTGGCATTTCCTTATCACTTTCCGAGGCGGGTATCGGCGACGATATTATCGGGCAAGCCGCAAAACGCGCTGTCAGATTCGGTCCTCTAAGCGTTATCAAACCGCTCCGCGAAGAAGAGGTGCGGGAGATTCTGAACTCGCTGAAATGACAGACCCCGACAGCGCATAGGAAAACGAAATCAGCCATCAGTTCGCCGGGCAGCCTATCGAAACGATTTTCGGCTGGTGACTTTACCCAGTGGAATCAATGGGAGGGATAACGACGATGTCCATGCAGATCATGTCGCATGTGGCGCTGGCCTGCAAAGATCAGGTTGCTACGGAGGCATTCTATACAAATTACCTAGGCTTTCGACGCGTGCGCGTCTTTCCAGTCGATGAGGACGAGCAAATTGTCTTCATCAAGATGCAAGACTGCGCCTTCTACCTTGAGTTGTTCCGGGCGAAGGAGGATTCACCGCTGCCGGCGCCTACGAATGATGGACCCTGGTATCCTACGATCCGCCACCTGGCCTTCAAAGTAGACAGCGTTGACGCCAAGTTGGCCGAGATGGGCAATGCGGTACAGGTCATGCAAGGGCCGATGGATTTCGACGACTTCATTCCCGGCTGGCGCACTGTTTGGGTGTCCGATCCGGATGGAAACATCGTTGAGATCAGCGAGGGTTTTATGGATTCAGGGGGTGAATAGGTAAATCGAAATCAATAGACAGCTTCGCCGCCCATCAGTACAATGACCCTCCAATCAGTTCGGGCTGTCTCATCGTATTGACTCCCGAAGTCAGCTAATTTTGCATTCTCTGGGGCAGGCACCTCGCGGCCTGCCCCTTTTTGCACGCCTGTAACGGAGAGGTTCTTGAGAAAACCAGCAGTTCTGGTCCTGGAGGATGGCAGCCGATTCAGGGGTGAGGCCATCGGCGCCGAGGGGCAAACCGTCGGTGAGGTGGTCTTCAATACCGCTATGACCGGCTATCAGGAGATACTCACCGATCCCTCCTATCGCCGGCAGATCGTCACCCTGACCTATCCCCATATCGGCAATACCGGCATCAATCGGGAGGATGAGGAGTCAGGGCGGATTCACGCCGCCGGTCTGGTGATACGGGATCTTCCCCTGATCACCAGCAACTGGCGTTCCGAAGCGTCCCTGGAGAGCTATCTGCAACACAACGGCATCGTCGCCATTGCCGGTATCGATACTCGCAAGCTGACTCGCATTCTGCGCGAGAAGGGCGCCCAGAACGGCTGTATCGTCGCCGGCGACGAAATAGATGAACAGGGTGCGCTGCGGCAGGCGATGGGTTTCCCCGGACTCAAAGGCATGGATCTGGCTAAAGAGGTGACTACCCGAACCCCCTACGAATGGGCGCAAGGCAGTTGGTCGCTGGAGGAGGGGTTGCCCGAAGCGGAACATCCCCTCGAAGAGAAGCCGCCCTATCACGTGGTGGCCTACGATTACGGAGTCAAGTGCAACATTCTGCGGATGCTGACCGACCGGGGCTGCCGCATCACGGTGGTTCCGGCACAGATGCCTGCCGACGAAGTCTTGGCCATGCAAGCGGATGGGGTGTTTCTCTCCAACGGACCGGGTGACCCTGAACCTTGCGATTATGCCGTCGAGTCGATCGGCACGATTGTCGCATCCGGGTTACCGGTATTCGGTATCTGCTTGGGGCACCAGTTGCTTGCCTTGGCTTCCGGCGCGAAGACGGTGAAAATGAAGTTCGGCCATCACGGCGCCAACCATCCTGTACAGGATCTGCAAAAGGGTACGGTGATGATCAGCAGCCAGAACCATGGTTTCGCTGTCGATGAACAGAGTCTTCCCGAAAACCTGTCGGCTACCCATCGTTCACTCTTTGACGGCACGCTGCAGGGCATACACCGCAGTGACAAACCGGCCTTCAGTTTTCAGGGACACCCGGAAGCCAGCCCGGGACCTCACGATGTCGCACCGGTATTCGATCATTTTATCGAATTGATTAAAGTCCGCAAATGAACGCGCAGCCGGATTGAGTGTTGGGTTTATTATTGAATTTCGGTACACCAGGGTTAGGAGTACGCAGGCTTGTTTGGCAACATGATGATGCTTCAAACATATCACTCTCATTTGCGGACTTATTTAACAGATGCCAAAACGTACAGACATACAAAGCATCATGATCATAGGCGCCGGTCCGATCGTTATCGGGCAGGCGTGTGAATTCGACTATTCCGGGGCGCAAGCCTGTAAGGCGCTGCGTGAAGAGGGTTTCCGGGTGGTGCTGGTGAACTCCAATCCGGCAACCATCATGACCGACCCGGACATGGCGGATGCGATCTATATCGAACCGATCACCTGGCCCACCCTTGAGCGAATTATCGAAAAGGAGCGCCCGGATGCCCTGCTGCCGACCATGGGCGGGCAGACTGCGCTTAATTCGGCCCTGGATCTGGTGCGCGAGGGGGTCCTGGAGAAGTATGACGTAGAGATGATCGGCGCCTCTCGGGAGGCGATCGACAAGGCCGAGGATCGGGATCTGTTTCGTCAGGCGATGCGCAAGATCGGTCTGGATATGCCCCGCTCCGTCATTGCCCACAGCCTGGAAGAGGCGTTGCAGGTACAGGTGCAGATCGGCTTTCCGGCAATCATCCGGCCCTCCTTTACCATGGGCGGCAGCGGTGGCGGCATCGCCTACAATCCAGAGGAATTTGTCGAGATCTGCGAACGCGGCCTCGATCTGTCACCGACCAGTGAACTGCTGATCGAAGAGTCGATCCTCGGCTGGAAAGAGTATGAGATGGAGGTGGTGCGGGATCGCAACGACAACTGCATCATCATCTGTTCCATCGAGAACCTCGATCCGATGGGGGTGCATACCGGTGATTCCATCACCGTGGCGCCGGCCCAGACCCTGACCGATAAGGAGTACCAGATCATGCGCAACGCCTCCCTGGCGGTGTTGCGCGAGATCGGTGTGGAGACCGGCGGCTCGAATGTGCAGTTCGCCATCAATCCCGAGAATGGGCGGATGATCATCATTGAGATGAATCCCCGTGTCTCCCGCTCCTCGGCGCTGGCCTCCAAGGCAACCGGCTTCCCGATCGCAAAAGTGGCGGCCAAGCTGGCGGTCGGTTATACCCTGGACGAATTGCGGAACGAGATAACCGGTGGTGCGACGCCGGCCTCGTTCGAACCCAGTATTGATTATGTGGTCACCAAAGTGCCGCGTTTCGCCTTTGAAAAATTTCCTCAGGCGGATGATCGCCTGACCACCCAGATGAAGTCGGTGGGTGAGGTGATGGCGATCGGCCGCACCTTTCAGGAGTCCTTGCAGAAGGCATTGCGGGGTCTGGAGATCGGCAAATACGGCCTCAACGAGATCCTCGATCTCAGCGAACAGGATGTGCGCGACACCCTGGTGAGAGAGATCCGCCTGCCCGGACCGGAAAGGCTCTGGTATGTCGCGGAGTGTTTCCGATTCGGCATGAGCCTGGAAGAGATATTCGAGATCTGCGCTATCGATCCCTGGTTTTTGGTGCAGATCGAAGAGTTGGTCAATATTGAACGGGAGATGTCCGGCCAAGGGCTGGATGCCCTGGATGAGGAACGGCTGCGTTTTCTCAAGCGTAAGGGTTTTGCGGACAGACGCATCGCCGAGTTGGTGGATGCCGGTGAAGCGGAGATCCGTCAACGTCGCCACGATGCCGGTATCCGACCGGTCTTCAAGCGGGTCGATACCTGTGCCGCGGAATTCTCCACCAGTACCGCCTACCTGTATTCCACCTATGAGGAGGAGTGCGAGGCCGAGCCCTCGGCGTGTAGCAAGATCATGGTGCTCGGCGGTGGTCCCAACCGTATCGGTCAGGGCATTGAGTTTGATTACTGTTGTGTCCATGCGGCCCTTGCCATGCGCGAGGATGGCTATGAGACCATCATGGTCAACTGCAATCCGGAGACCGTCTCCACCGACTACGACACTTCGGATCGACTCTATTTCGAACCCCTGACCCTGGAAGATGTGCTGGAGGTCATCCACAAAGAACAACCTGCCGGGGTCATCGTTCAGTATGGCGGTCAGACACCGCTTAAGCTGGCGAATGACCTGGAAGCGGCGGGCGCTCCTATCATCGGCACCAGTCCCGATTCCATCGACCTGGCTGAGGATCGGGAGCGTTTCCAGCAACTTGTCGAAAAACTTAATCTCAAACAGCCGCCGAACAGGACTGCGAGGGCCTCCGCGGAAGCGGTGCGCCTTGCCGAGGAGATCGGCTATCCTCTGGTGGTGCGGCCCTCCTATGTGCTGGGCGGACGCGCCATGGAGATTGTCTATAACGAAACTGAGCTACGTCGCTACATGCGCGAGGCGGTCAGCGTCTCCAACGACTCGCCGGTACTGCTGGACCGCTTTCTCGACGATGCCATCGAGGTCGATATCGACGCCGTCTGCGATGGCAAGGATGTACTCATCGGCGGCATCATGGAGCATATCGAGCAGGCGGGTGTCCACTCTGGCGATTCCGCATGCTCCCTGCCGCCCTACACGCTGTCGGCGGCGGTTCAGGATCGTATGCGCGAGCAGATCCGTAAAATGGCTCTGGAATTGAAAGTGGTTGGTTTGATGAATGCCCAGTTTGCCATTAAGGACAACCAGATCTATCTCCTGGAGGTCAATCCCCGCGCCTCGCGTACGGTGCCCTTCATCTCCAAGGCCACCGGCGTACAGTTGGCAAAGGTCGCCGCCCGATGCATGGTCGGGATCAGCCTGCAGCAGCAGGGTATCACCAAAGAGGTGATTCCTGAGAACTATTTTGTCAAAGAGGCAGTCTTTCCGTTTGTGAAATTCCCAGGTGTGGATACCGTTCTGGGACCCGAGATGAAATCCACGGGGGAAGTGATGGGGGTCGGCAGAACCTTTGGTGAAGCCTACAATAAGTCGATTATGGGGGCCGGCTATGAATTGCCCCAGGGAGGGAGGGCCCTACTGAGTGTACGCAACGAGGATAAAGGCAGGGCGATCCAGGTGGCCCAGGATCTGCTCGAGCTGGGTTTCATACTCAGCGCCACAAACGGTACTTGTAAAGCGATTCAGGATGCGGGCCTCGAATGCGCCCGGGTCAATAAGGTGATGGAGGGACGACCGCATATCGTTGACTCCATCAAGAACCAGGAAGTCAACTTCATCGTCAACACGACCGAGGGTGCTCAAGCGATTGCCGATTCCTCAGAGATTCGTCGTACTGCGTTGCAACACAAGGTCAGCTATACCACCACCATATCCGGTGCTGAAGCAACCTGTCTGGCGCTGAAACAGTTGGATGAACTGAACGTCAACCGGCTTCAGGATCTACATCAATAATGGATTTTAGAGGAAACAGTCGATGAGTAAGGTACCACTGACAGCGAGAGGCGCCGCCAAGCTGCAAGAGGAACTCAAGCGGTTGAAAACTACCGAGCGTCCGAAAGTCATCAAAGCCATTGCCGAGGCAAGGGAGCATGGCGATCTGAAAGAGAATGCGGAGTACCACGCAGCGCGTGAGCAACAGAGCTTCATCGAAGGTCGCATTAAGGACATCGAGGGCAAGCTTTCCCATGCCCAGGTCATCGATATCACCAAGCTGGATGCGGGGGGGAAGGTCGTTTTCGGTGCAACGGTGGTGGTGTTGGAATTGGATAATGACGAAGAGTTCACTTATCAGATCGTCGGCGATGACGAGGCGGATATCAAGCACGGCCTGGTCTCAGTCAGTTCACCGATAGCGCGCGCCCTGATCAGCAAACAGGAAGGGGATGATGTGTTTCTGACTACTCCGGGCGGCGCAAGGGAGTTTGAAATACTGGAAGTGCGTTATGAGTAACCAGAGCCGGTAAGCAACTGCCGGGCTTGAACCTGAAAACCGCAGTTGGACGGGGTGAAGTGTGCGCTTGCGGGGGGTGCAGGGCAAGGGCCGCTCCTGCACATCCCTGTGCTTGCGACACTTGTGCGTCCCTGCACGACGCACAACAGTCATGCTATTCCAAGGCGTTGCAATGCAGCCATGCGCCACCGCAAGCGTGCAATTCGCCCCGTAGCCTGATTTACCCAACCGGTGAATGGCAATCGAAGTTAGTGGAAATCATCTCTCATCCGTCCTGAGACTGCGTCTGTGCGGGCTGTTTTGGCTGTTGGGGAGCTGGCGGAGGCGCGGGTTCGACGATTTCAGATTCTATTATTTCGTAGCGTTTGGCAATGGTCAGCACGCCGATCACGGGATGATCGAGATAGTGGAGTTTGTCGCTGCGCATACGCCGACCGGCCTGCTGTCGATAGCTGTTGAAACGAGGGCCGAAGCTGATGCTCTCCCCGTTCGAATGCTGCGTACTCCTACCACCGACAGCCTTACGCAGCAGGATGTCCACCTCGATATGCAGATAGCGTTTGACGCCGAATTTCAAGGTGCCTTCCAGCTTTGGAGGATTGATCTCAGATGCCTGATCGCCATCTTCCGGCAGCAGTGAGAAATAGACCTGTTTTGCCTGATCCGGGTGCATCACCGGTTGCCGCCATGCGACGTGATAAAGGGGACGATAGTCCCTTGATCTGCGCATTTTGTCCCAAGCATCATTCAGGGATCTCTCCTCGGCAGGCAATACGCGGAAGGCGATAGGCATGTCGTCCTGCATGGGTTTACCCTGGGAGAGACGGGTTGCATTGTTCGGTTCAGGTCTTCCCGGGTCGCCGGGCCAGCCCTCAGTGGAGCCTGCACCTGCTGCGATGCGTTCGAAAACCAGAACCTCGAACTGATACCAGTCGGGTGGCGCATCCGATCGATTCTTCTCGGCATGCAGCGCCAAAGGATGTGCGAGGAGAATGCAGAGTAACGAGATTGCAAACTTGTCCCTAACGTACCTCATCCGGTATACCTCATCATCGTGTATAATTCGAAGCCACCCGAATGCGCCGGGCCCTGTGTTGCAGCCCTTGTTAACGGGGTAACCATTGACTGCGGGCGGCGCCCCAAGGGTACTTCCTGCGGGGCGACTTGAGTCATTTGCGGGCCTTTGAAAACGTCAAACAGCACACTAGTCTCAGTCTATCAGGCTGTCGAGCAGGCCGTGCATTTTTCTGACTCGCTCATCGGCCATCTCCAGATCTGCGGCGTAGCGCAGTTTATCACTGCCGTCCATGCGGTATGTACTGGGCCGACTCTGGATCAGGCTGATCAGTTTCGCGGGATCGAGTTTTGGGTTCCCGTCAAACAACAGTCGGGCGCCCTTGGGTCCGGCCTCGATCTTGCGAATCCCCAGAGGATGGGCGCGCAGTTTCAGTTCGGTGATTTCGAAGAGGTTTTTGGTCGCTGCCGGCAGTAGACCGAAACGATCGATCACCTCCACCTGCAGGTCGCGCAATTCGGTCTTGTTTTTGGCGCTGGCGATACGCTTGTAGAGCACCAGGCGGCTATGGATATCGGGCAGATAGTCCTCGGGCAGCAGGGCGGGTATATTGAGTTCAATCTCCGTGCCGTGGTCCAACGGCCGGTCCAGCTTCGGTTGTAAGCCTGCCTTCAGGGCGGATACGGCCCGCTCCAGCAGCTCGGTATAGAGAGAGAAGCCGATCTCCTGGATTTGGCCACTCTGCTCCTCACCCAGTAATTCGCCTGCCCCCCGGATCTCCAGGTCATGTGTTGACAGGGTAAAGCCTGCGCCAAGATCTTCAAGGGATTCAATGGCTTCAAGCCGTTTCTTTGCGTCATCCGTCATGCCGGCGGGCGGGGGTGTCAGCAGATAGGCATAGGCGCGATGGTGGGAGCGCCCGACCCGTCCGCGGATCTGGTGGAGTTGGGCCAGGCCCAGTTTGTCCGCACGGTTGATGATCATGGTGTTCGCGGTGGGGATGTCGATACCACTCTCGACAATCGTGGTGCAGACCAACAGGCTGAAGCGCTGATGGTAGAAATCGCGCATGATCCCTTCCAGTTCCCGTTCGCGCATCCGGCCATGGGCCACCTGCAGACGGATGCCGGGCAGCAGGGACTCAAGCCGTTCCGCCATGTTGTCGATGGTACTGACCTCATTGTGCAGGAAGTAGATCTGGCCGCCGCGTTTCAGCTCTCGCTGACAGGCCTCGCTGATTAGACTGTCGTTCCATTGGCTGACAAAGGTCTTCACCGGGTGGCGCAGTGCCGGTGGTGTAGCGATGATGGAGAGATCACGCATCCCCGACATGGCCATATTGAGGGTGCGGGGAATCGGTGTGGCTGTCAGGGTCAGCAGGTCTACCTCGCTGCGTAGGGCCTTCAGCTTCTCTTTGTGACGGACACCGAAACGGTGCTCTTCATCGATGATCACCAGACCGAGGTTTTTAAACTTGATACCTTCTGAGAGAAGCTTGTGAGTGCCGATCACAATATCGATCGTGCCGTCCCGGAGACCGTCGATCACCTTCCGCTGTTGTTGGCCGGTACGAAAACGCGACAGGCTTTCGATCTTCACCGGCCAGTCCGCGAACCGGTCGGAGAAGTTTTGATAGTGTTGCTGGGCAAGCAGGGTGGTCGGCACCAGCACCGCCACCTGTTTGTTGCCTTGGGTCGCCATGAAGCAGGCGCGCATGGCCACCTCGGTCTTACCGAAACCGACATCGCCGCAGACCACCCGATCCATGGGTTGGGACGATACCATGTCTTGCAGCACGGCGCTGATGGTCTGCTGCTGGTCTGGTGTCTCCTCGAACTCGAATGAGGCGGAAAATGCCTGATACTCCGCGTCGGGGGCCGGGAAGGCCACACCCTGACGGGCCGCGCGACGAGCATAGATCTCCAGCAGTTCCGCCGCAACATCCCGGATCTGCTTGGCCGCCTTACGCTTGGTCTTCTCCCACTGGTCGCCGCCGAGGCGGTGGAGCGGGGCGTGTTCCGGTGAGGCGCCGGCATAGCGGCTGATCAGATGCAGGGAGGCGACCGGTACATAGAGCTTGTCTCCACGGGCGTATTCCAGGGTCAGGAACTCGGTATGCATCCCCCCCACCTCCAGGGCCTGGAGTCCCAGATAGCGGCCTACGCCATGATCCTCATGCACAACCGACGCACCGATGTGCAGTTCAGTGAGGTTGCGGATGATCTGATCCGGATCCTGGCTGACTTTGCGCCGCCGTCGCTCCTGGCGCACCCGTTCGCCGTAGAGCTGGGTCTCGGTGATCAGGGCGATGCCCTGATCCTCCAGCCACAGCCCTTGTTCCATGGGGGCTACACAGAGGCCGATCTTGATGTCGCTGTCGAGAAAGGCGCGCCAGCTATCCACCACCTTGGGGCGGATGGCGAGATCCCGCAGGGTTCCCAGCAGCATCTCCCGCCTGCCCGCGCCCTCGGCGATGAACAGCACCCGCATCGGTTGGCTGTCGAGAAAACGCCTTAACGCCTCGGCGGGTTCTTTGCTGCGTGCCTGAAATGCAACCGGTGGAGGCTGCCGGGTTTGGAAATTGACAGCCCCGGCATAGCCTTTGTTGCGAGTCGCCACTTCGTGACGGCTGAGGGTGATCGAGTTACCCCGTTTTAATTTCGCGGCCAGTTCGTCCGCAGCTAGATAAAGGCTGGACGGCGGCAGTAGGGGACGTTCAATGTCATGGCATCGCTCCTCGAAACGCTCTTCCACGGCCGCAGTAAAGGCGCCGGCCTGTTCCCTGACCCCCTCCAACTGTATCAGCAGTCGTTGTTCGGGCAGATAGTCGAAGAGTGTCGCGGTCTCCTCAAAAAACAGCGGTAGGTAGTATTCCAGGCCGCTCGGGACCTGGCCGCCAGAGACATCCTGGTAGATCAGGCTTCGCTGCAGATCGCCCTCGAAGCGGATGCGATAGTTGCGGCGGAACAGGGTGATGCCGGCCTCGTCCAAGGGGAACTCCCTTGCCGGTAGCATATCGATGCGCCCGATCTTCTCTGCAGAGCGTTGAGTCTCGGGGTCGAAGGTGCGAATGGTATCGATCTCGTCGTCGAACAGATCGATACGATAAGGGGTCTGAGAGCCCATCGGAAAGATATCGAGCAACGAGCCTCTGACCGCGAATTCCCCATGAGAAAGCACTTGCGAGACGCACTGATAGCCGCTGTGTTCGAGGCGTCTGCGGGTATCGTCGATATTGAGCCGTTGTCCGGTCTCCACGACCAGGCAGTGGGCGTCCAGGAAGCTTCGCGGCGCCAGTCGTTGCATCAGGGTGGAGACCGGCGCGAGCAGGATGCCGCGGTGCATCTGCGGCAACCGGTAGAGGGTCAGCAGACGTTGGGAGATCAACTCCGGCAAGGGAGAGAAGAGATCGTAGGGCAGGGTCTCCCAGTCCGGGAAATTGACCACCGGCACATCCGCGTTATTGAGAAAAAACCCCAGTTCACGCTCCAGCCGGGTAGCCGACTGCATATCCGGGGTGACGATCAGCAGCAGTCCCGGAAAGTCGTAGGCCGCATTGGCAATTGCCAGAGAGGCGCCGCATCCATACAGCCTGCCCCATTGCAATCGTTCATTGATCGCCTGAGGCAGCTTCGGGGCAAAAGGGGAGTACAATCTCTCTGGTTGATTACTCATGTGCAAGATAGAACGGCTTGATTAAAAAACAGATGATTATCTCATAACCAGGGCCGGAGGTCAGGTCGAAAGGGAAATGGTTACTCAGGGCCGTGGCTGTTGTTTCTGCACGGACACTAGGGGGTGTTCTCAATTACCTGAGTGAGCGTGATTCTGAGTCATTTTTCGTGCCGGCAAGGCGCGATGAGGCATAATAGTCATTCTAT
>JAHXHR010000051.1 GCA_025656505.1 Candidatus Thiodiazotropha sp. (ex Epidulcina cf. delphinae)
AACGCCGGCACCGGCGTTTGGATCGGCGAACACCGGACCAGGTTTATCTGGAATGGCCACAAGCAGCATGATCAGGTGATGATCAATAAGGGCGGAATGCACTTATAGGGCTGTCTGAAAATTGGGGTCCACTACTGTGTGGGGTGGGGTGTATTTTTACATCAAAGTTTTCAGTGTCTGCATTGCGTCTACATGAGGATTTTCGGCTTTAACTTTTTATGCTGAAATGCAGCATAACTTATTGTTTTTATTGGTGGGCCCACTAGGACTCGAACCTAGGACCAAGGGATTATGAGTCCCCTGCTCTAACCAACTGAGCTATGGGCCCGAGAACTGCGGAATTATAGCAGATAGCGGTTATCCTCGGGTGCGGAGACTAGGACTGAATTAACCGTTATCCCGCCGTCATCATTCGTTATCGAGAAAGCTCCTCAGGCGATCGGAACGGGAAGGGTGGCGCAGTTTGCGCAACGCCTTGGCTTCGATCTGACGGATACGTTCACGGGTGACATCGAACTGCTTGCCGACCTCTTCCAGGGTGTGGTCGGTGTTCATGTCAATGCCGAATCGCATTCGCAGCACCTTGGCTTCCCGGCTGGTGAGGCCTGCAAGCATGTTTTGCGTTGCTTCGCTGAGTCCTTCCATGGTGGCCGATTCGATGGGGGAGACCACGCCTGAATCCTCTATGAAGTCGCCCAGGTGGGAGTCTTCGTCGTCTCCGATGGGGGTCTCCATGGAGATCGGCTCTTTGGCGATCTTCAGCACCTTGCGGATCTTGTCTTCAGGCATCTCCATGCGCTCCGCCAGCTCTTCCGGGGTGGCTTCGCGGCCCATCTCCTGAATCATTTGACGGGAGATGCGGTTGAGCTTGTTGATGGTCTCGATCATATGCACCGGGATACGGATGGTGCGCGCCTGGTCGGCGATAGAGCGGGTGATAGCCTGGCGAATCCACCAGGTTGCATAGGTCGAAAACTTGTAGCCGCGCCTGTATTCGAACTTATCGACCGCCTTCATCAGGCCGATGTTGCCTTCCTGGATCAGATCCAGAAACTGCAGTCCACGGTTGGTGTACTTCTTGGCGATGGAGATCACCAGTCGAAGGTTGGCTTCGACCATCTCTTTCTTGGCGCGGCGGGCCTTTGCCTCGCCGATCGACATCTTGCGATTGGTCTCTTTGATCTCGCCGATGGTCAATTGGCAATCTTTTTCGATGGTGGCAAGGCGCTTTTGCGCACGCATGATCTCGTCCGCATGTTCTTCAAGGGCTTCTGAGTAGCCCTTGCCCTTTTTGATCCATTCGCCGATCCAACCCGGGTTGGTCTCGTTATCCGGGAACGAGGCGATAAACTCCTTGCGCGGCATGCGGGCCTTGTCCAGGCAGAGGTGCATGATGATGCGTTCCTGGTTGCGGATGCGTTCAATCGTATTGCGCAGGGTGGCCACGAGCAGGTTGAAGGTGACGGGCACCAGCTTGAATTCCAGAAACGTCTCTGAGACCGCCTCCAGGGTCTTCTGCGTTTTTGCGCTGGATCGCCCCTGCTTTTTCAAGGCAGCGCAAAGCGCATTGTATCGCTTGCGTAGTTGTCTGCCCTTGGCGGCCACCTCTTCCGGGTCGGGGCCGGTGTTTTCCGGTTCGTCAGTCGTAGTGCTGCTGTTCCCGTTGCCATTATTGCCGTTGTTATTGGTGGCTTGAGGTTGCACGGGCGTAGGGATCTCATCGGGTGCATTGGGATCGATAAATCCACTGGTGGTATCGGCCAGACGCGCTTTGCCCTGCGCGATCTTTTCCAGTTTTCCGCAAAGCAGGTCGACGGTCGACGGGAAGGTGGAGAGAGCGGCGGAGACCTGGTTAAGGCCCTCTTCGATACGTTTGGCGATGCGAAGCTCGCCTTCACGGGTCAGCAGCTCGACGGTGCCCATCTCCCGCATGTACATGCGAACCGGGTCGGTGGTGCGGCCGAACTCGCTGTCTACGCTGGCAAGGGCGGCGGCGGCGGCCTCGGCGGCGTCCTCATCGGCGGACACGGCGCTGTCGCTGAGGTTGGTATCCTCCAGGTCGGGGGGGGTTTCATGGACGGTGATGCCCATGTCGTTGATCATGCGGACGATATCTTCTATCTGCTCAGGCTCAACAATGCCCTCGGGAAGGTGGTCGTTAACTTCCGCGTAGGTCAGAAAACCTTGTTCCTTACCTTTTGCAATCAGTTGTTTCAATTGAGATTGCTGCTGTTCCTGGTTCATCATATACCTTGTAATCTGAAGTTTCACGCTATTGGTTTTGTGGTAATATTAAGCGTATGGACTATCTCATTGAAAAAAGAGTGTTTTTTTAGCAAGCAGCGGCTGCGCCCAGGATTAGTTTTATGGGGGTTTGTTATAAACCGGGCAAACCCCATCAAAAATAACCTTAGCCCATATCCACTACGCACCTCGGTGCTCACAAAACCGTAAAACTTTAGCTTGTAATCAGACGAGGTTGGCAATACTGAGACTGAACTCGCCATACTAGCACGTTTTCGAAAAGTTGTTACAATTATTGATGCTTCCAATTGTTGGTGTTCCTCAGCCGTCATCTTGACCGGTTGAGCCGGGATAGCGGCGTTTCAGTTCATCCAGTAGCTCCTCTGACAGTTCGCTGGGGCGGAGATTCCCGGGTTGGGGACGGGTCTGCTTGTGAAACTGTTGGTTCAATTTGAGGAGTGCGTCACGTAATTCGGCCTCTTGATCCATGTCCGGCAGGTCATAGTTGGCTAGTTTGTTGAGGTGGGAAAAGTGCTCCGACTCCCGCCAGCGCTCCAGTAGGGCTGCTTTGTTAAGCGTAGGTTGGGAACGGATTATTTCAAGGAGCCGGTTGAGTATCTTTATGCCGGGTGCGTCCCACTTTCGCCAATCATCAGTTACGCTGTCCGCCACAGCTACTAAATGAGGGGCGTCTAGTAAAAGTGCAATAGCTATCCGTACCGGCGTGGGGCGTTGGTTGTTGAGGGTTTGCCGGTTGGCGAGGCTGCGCTTTGTCCCTATTCCCCCCCGGTTGCCTGTATCGAGATGGCCTCCTTTGATCCCCACCAATTCTTGCAGATGCTGGAACAGCATACGGCGAAACACGCCCGAGGGCAACTTTTCCAAGTGGGGCCTGGCTAGTTGAGCCAGTTTTGCGCGGCCGTCGATGGTCTCCATCTGTACCTGCTCCATAAGCTGCTGGAATAAGAACTTGGATAGAGGTTGTGCATGCTCGATCCGCTGTCTGAAGGCTTCGCTGCCCTCTTTGCGAACCTGGGTGTCTGGGTCTTCGCCTTGGGGCAGGAACAGGAAACGCACTTCGCGGCCGTCCCGCATGAGGGGCAGACTGGTCAGCAGCGCTTTCCATGCCGCATCGTTGCCGGCCCGGTCACCGTCGAAGCAGAAGACCACTTCCGGGCAGGTGCGAAAGATCAGTTCGAGATGCTCGTGGGTGGTGGCGGTGCCCAGGGTGGCGACGGCGTTGAGGATGCCGTACTGGGCGAGGGCGGCAACATCCATATAGCCTTCGACGACCAATAAACGCGCTAGTTTGTTGTTTACCTTGCGCGCCTCGTGGAGGCCGTAGAGTTCGCGGCCTTTGTGGAACAGCGGTGTCTCCGGCGAGTTGAGATACTTGGGTTTGTCATCACCGATGATGCGGCCTCCGAAACCGATTATATGCCCGCGTGGATTTCGAATGGGGAAAATGATGCGGTTTCTGAATCGGTCGTAGCGCTTGCCGTCCGCCTCATTGGTCAATCCGCACTCGAGAAGTCGGGATAGGGTGGGTTTGTCCTTACCCAGCGCAGTGAGCAGGTTATCCCAACCCTGCGGGGCGTAGCCGATGCCGAAGGCAGCGGCGATATCTCCGCTCAATCCCCGCGATTTTAGATAATCGATCGCTTGGCTTGAATCGGGGTGGTGTTTTAGTTGGCGACGATAGAAGTGGCCGGCCTCTTCCATCAGTGCGTATAGCGGGCGTAGATCAGGACCCTGGTCCATGCCGGTTTCACGGGGAACCTCTAGGCCTGCGAGGTGGGCCAACTCTTCCACGGCCTCTACAAAGCCCAGGTTGTCATATTCCATGAGAAAACCGATGGCTGAGCCGTGAGCGCCACAGCCGAAGCAGTGATAGAACTGCTTTTGCGGACTTACCGTGAATGAAGGGGTCTTTTCGTCATGGAAAGGGCAGCGGGCGTGATAGTCGCGGCCGGTCTTTTTAAGGGGTACGCGACGGTTGATGACGTCAACGACATCAACGCGATTCAGCAGCTCATCAATAAATTGTGTGGGGATTTTTCCGGCCATGGGCGTCAATCGGCCGATGGAAGGGCGACCGTGACAGCAAGAATAACCGATATCCGGCCGGGATGCGTCAGCCGGCCAGCTTCTGTTTTACCAGGCCGCTGACCTTGCCCATGTCTGCGCGACCTTGCATCCGGGGTTTGAGCATTCCCATCACCTTGCCCATATCCCGCATCCCGGCGGCGCCGGTTTCGCTGATTGCGTTCTCGATCATGGAGGTGATTTCTTCATTGCTCAGGCCTTCCGGCAGGTAGGTTTCGATGATTGCGATCTCGCGATTTTCCTGATCAGCCAGCTCCTGACGGCCTGCGCTCTCATACTGGCTGACGGAGTCCCTGCGCTGTTTGATCATCTTCTCCAGAATGGCTAGTACCTGGGTGTCGCCCAGCTCGATGCGCTCATCGACCTCACGCTGTTTGATCGCGGCGGTGATCAGGCGCAGGGTTCCGAGGCGCGCCTTCTCTTTCGCCTTCATGGCGGTCTTGACGTCGTCTAGGATACGGTCTTTTAACATCCGGGTTGACTCCTGCCGGGCAGGCGCGGCTGATCAGTACTGACGCTCGAAGCGGCGGCTCTCGCGGGAGATCTTTTTCAAATTGCGTTTAACGGCCGCAGCAGCCTTGCGCTTACGCTCCCAGGTGGGTTTTTCGTAGAATTCCCGGCGACGGACTTCGGCGAGTACGCCGGCCTTCTCACAGGAGCGCTTGAATCGGCGCATGGCGACTTCAAAAGGTTCGTTCTCTTTGACACGTACGTTAGGCATCTATGCAGTTCCCTCGGATCTGTTAAGCTTCTCAGCCAGTCGAAAGGCGGAGATTCTACTCATAGCCACCCCGGTTTGCAAAGGTGTGGTGTAAATATTCAGGAAAAAGTGCCGAAGATGCGTGTTTTAGGTATAGAGACATCCTGCGATGAGACCGGCGTGGCGATTTTCGACGCCGGAGAAGGCCTGCTCGCCCATGCCTTGCATAGTCAGGTTGAGTTGCATGCGGCCTATGGCGGTGTAGTGCCGGAGCTTGCATCCCGGGATCATGTGCGTAAGGTGCTGCCGTTGATCCGGCAACTTTTAGCGGATGCAGGGATTCAGGCAGCTTCACTGGACGGTCTCGCCTATACGTCCGGTCCCGGCTTGGTGGGGGCGTTGCTGGTGGGGGCCTCGGTAGGACGCAGCCTGGCCTGGTCCTGGGGCATCCCCGCAGTCGCGGTGCATCATATGGAAGGGCATCTGTTGGCGCCTATGCTGGAGCATGAAGCGCCCCCATTCCCTTTCATTGCGATGTTGGTTTCCGGCGGTCATACGCAATTGGTGGAAGTGGAGGGGATCGGGCGCTATCAACTGTTGGGTGATTCCCTTGACGACGCCGCCGGCGAGGCATTTGACAAGACCGCGAAATTGTTGGGATTGCCCTATCCCGGGGGGCCTGAACTGGCCAGGCTGGCGGAACAGGGCGATGCCTCGCGGTATCGTTTTCCCCGTCCGATGACGGATCGTCCCGGTCTCGATTTCAGCTTCAGCGGTTTGAAGACCTTCGCCCTCAACACTATGCAGGATGCAGATAAGCAGGAAGGGGGGACCGCTTCCCGCCAGACCAGGGCGGATATCGCCCGGGCCTTTGAAGAGGCGGTGGTGGACACCTTATCGATCAAATGTCGTCGCGCCGTCAGGCAGTCCGGCATCAAGACCCTGGTTATGGCGGGGGGGGTGAGCGCCAATCGACGGTTGCGCTTGCGTATTGACGAGATGATGAGCAAGGAAGGTGGGGCGGCCTACTACCCGCGATCGGAGTTCTGTACCGACAACGGGGCGATGATCGCCTATGCCGGTTGCCAACGGTTATTGGCCGGAGAAGCCGAGGCGTTACGCTTTTCGGTTCAGCCGCGTTGGTCGATGGAAGATCTGGCCATTCGCGCCTGATTTGCGGCAATATCTGATTTTCTTTAAATAACCCTCAAAGAATTATTAGTGTATCAGGATCATTCATTTTCGGAGGGCAGGAGGACATGAGCGTAGCGCCCCATGTGCTGCCCAACTCACACAGAGGCAACAAGATGGGAGACCGGAAGATGATCGGCGCCATGATCGTCGACGGCCTGAGGGACGCCTTCTCCTCCGTCGGCGCCGTTGCCTTGGGTCATCCCAGCGGAATGGGGTACACTGAGCGACCATCGATTGTCAGGAACAGCGCCAAGGCCATGTCCGATCGCATCATTAAGAAGTACCCCAACCGCCGGCTTTATGATACCGAACAAAGTAAATACATCACCCTCTCTCAACTGCGCCGGCTGATCATCCAAGGCGAATCGATCAAGGTGATCGACTCCACTTGCGAAGAGGATATCACTCGCAACATCCTGTTACAGATCATCCTGGAGACCGAATCCGGCGGCGACCCCCTATTCACCGCCGATATGCTTTCACAGATCATACGCTTTTACGGGGACACCCTGCAGGGTGTCTTCGGCCGGTATCTGGAACAGAGTCTCGACCTTTTCACCGCCCGGCAGGAGCAGTTCAGACAGGATCTGGGTGAGGACCTCATCACCACGATGACCAATCTGGCGCAAAACAACATGAAGCTGTGGACCGAAATGCAGAAGGATCTCCTCTCTGTGGTAGGCCCCACCTCCCCGAAAAAAGACAAAAACTGACCCCCGTGCTTCTCAGCGCAACTTGATCAGTCCGCAAATTTGCAAATACCCCCCCGCATTGAATCTATCTGCTAGGCTAAGGCGTAATTCTATAAGAAAAATAGCTCGTGCGAATTAAGGAATAACCTCTATGCCTTCCCGCAAACTCACGCTTCTTCTGCTGGTAGCGCTGCTGATGGCCGCATTCTTTATCTTCGACCTGGATAGCTATCTGGCTTTCGACAATCTGAAATCCCAGCGGGATGCGATGATCGCCTGGAAGGCCTCACATCCGATGTTGGCTACGATCATCTTTTTCGCCGTCTATGTGGCAGTCACGGCGCTGTCGCTTCCGGGGGCAACGATCATGACCTTGGCGGTGGGCGCGGTGTTCGGCCTGCTGTGGGGGTTGTTGCTGGTCTCATTCGCCTCCACCATCGGCGCCACCCTGGCCTTTCTGCTTGCACGTTTCATACTGCGGGATACGGTGCAGCGCCGCTACGGTGATCGTCTGAAGGCAATCAACGACGGCATGCAAAAGGATGGCGCCTTCTATCTATTCACCCTGCGGCTGGTGCCGCTCTTTCCCTTCTTCGTCATCAACCTGTTGATGGGACTGACGCCGATCCGCACCTTGACCTACTACTGGGTCAGTCAGGTTGGCATGCTGGCGGGGACGCTGGTCTATGTGAATGCGGGAACCCAGTTCGCCACCCTGGAGTCGGCCTCCGGGATTCTCTCTCCCGGACTAATCGGCTCCTTCGTGTTGTTGGGCATTTTTCCGCTGTTGGCGAAAAGGCTGGTCTCTTTGCTGAAGCAGCACCAGGCGCTCAAGGGCTGGGAGCGCCCGCCAGTGTTCGACCGCAACCTGGTGGTGATCGGAGCCGGCTCCGCGGGGCTTGTCTCCGCCTATATCGCCACAGCAGTGAAGGCTCAGGTCAGCCTGATCGAAAAACACAAAATGGGGGGCGACTGCCTGAATACCGGTTGCGTACCCTCCAAGGCGCTGATCCGCTGCTCGCGCATCCTGAATCAGAGCCGCCGCGCCCAGGAGTGGGGGTTTGACGCCATCGATGTGAAATATGACTTCAGCAACATCATGGAGCGGGTGCAGAAGGTGGTGAAGGCAGTGGAGCCTCACGACTCTGTGGAGCGCTATACCGGACTCGGAGTGGATGTCATCGAAGGGGAGGCCCGTATCACTTCACCCTATAGCGTGGAGGTCAACGGCATCGAATTGAGAACCCCCCACATCATCGTCGCCACCGGCGCAAGGCCGTTTGTGCCGCCGATAACCGGGGTGGACAAGGTCGACTATCTCACCTCCGACAATCTTTGGGAGTTGCGCGAACTGCCCGAGCGGCTGTTGGTGCTGGGCGGCGGGCCGATCGGTTGTGAACTCTCCCAGGCATTTGCCCGTTTCGGCAGTCAGGTCACCATCGTGGAGATGATGCCACGGCTGATGATCCGCGAAGATGAGGATGTGGCGGAGATGGTCGCGGCACGATTCAGAGAAGAAGGCATCAACCTGCTGGTCGGGCACAAGGCCGTCGAATTCAGCCAACAGGATGGCGAGGATCTATTGATCTGCGAGGGTGACGGCGAACCGGTGAAAGTCCCCTACGACCGGGTCTTGGTCGCCGTGGGGCGCAAACCCAATACCAGCGGTTTTGGTCTGGAGGATCTGAACGTCTCGCTCAACCCCAACGGCACCATCGAGACAGACGCCTATCTGCAGGCATCCATTCCGACCATTTACGCCTGCGGTGATGTCGCAGGCCCCTATCAGTTCACCCATACCGCCGGACATCAGGCTTGGTATGCGGTGGTCAACAGCCTCTTCGGGGCCTTCCGCCGCTTTCGGGTGGATTACTCGGTGATTCCCTTTGCCACCTTCACCGATCCGGAAGTGGCGCGGGTCGGCCTCAACGAACAAGAGGCGATAGCGCAAGGCATTGAGTACGAAGTGAGCAGATTCGATCTGTCCGAGTTGGACCGGGCCATCGCCGAGGGTGAGGCGCACGGCATGGTCAAGGTGCTCACACCGCCGGGCAAGGACCGAGTCCTCGGCGCCACGATCGTCGGCGAGAATGCCGGTGAGCTGATCGGCGAATTCACTGCGGCCATGAAACAGGGCTTCGGTCTCAACAAGATACTCAGCACCATCCATATCTACCCCACCCTGTTCGAGGCCAACAAGTATGCGGCCGGGGTCTGGAAACGGGCGCACGCCCCTGAGAAACTGCTCTCCTGGGTTGGGCGTTTTCATGCTTGGCGGCGGTGTTGATTGAGAACGCCCCCGAGACGCTATGTTTTAAAAAGCGCTCAAGCTTGATGCGATCTTTTCAGGAGAGAGTGGTTTGTCGAAGAAAAAGCCCTGTCCCTCATTGCAGCCGAGTTTACGCAACAGTGAAGCCTGGGTTTCCGTTTCAATGCCTTCGGCGAGTACATGCATACCCAGGCTATGGCCCAGGGTGATCATGGACTTGACGATATTCAATTGGTTCGGGTTATCCAGCATGTTTTGGATAAAGGAGCGGTCAATCTTTATCCGGTCGAAGTGAAAGTTCTGCAAATAACTGAGTGATGAGAAGCCGGTTCCGAAATCGTCCAGGGTCAATACAACACCAAGCTCGTCAAGTGCGTGCAGGACATCCCGCGCCGTGTCGCTGGTTTGCAGAAAAATCGCCTCGGTGACTTCCAATTCGAGATTTTCCGGCATTATTCGGCTGTTGTCCAATGCGCTGGTGACGATCTTCAGTAAGTCACCGCGCTCGATCTGCAGCGGCGAGATATTGACGGCGATCCGCTCAATCGAGAGCCCTTTGTCCAGCCACTCCGCCATCTGATCACAAGCGCTGCGAAGCACCCACTCACCGACTTGCAGGATCAGGCCGTTCTCTTCGCACAGGAAGATGAAGCGGTCCGGCATAATCAATCCGTGTCCGGGGCGTTGCCAACGGATCAGGGCTTCAAAGGCTATGGCCTGTCTGGAATTCAAGAGATGCTGAGGCTGGTAGTGGAGCCGGAACTCTCTGCGCAGCACCGCATCACGCAAGGCCAGGTCTGTCTCCATACGATGGGTGGCAGACTTGGTCATATCTTCGGTGTAGAAGAGGAATTGGTTGCGGCCGTGCTCCTTGGCCCGGTACATAGCGGCGTCGGCGTTGCGGATGAGCGCCGTCACATTGTCGCCGTCATCGGGGAAGAGGCTGATGCCGAGACTTCCGGTGATAAACATTTCCCGGTTGATGACGTTGAAGGGTTCGTGAAACACTTCGAGGATTTTACCGGCAATCGTTACGATGTTACGCAATTGTTGCTCACCCTCGGCGATGAAAACGAACTCATCGCCACCGGTGCGCGCAAGGGTATCTTCGCTCCGCAGCTTCGTCTGGAAGCGTTTGGCGACCGCCACCAGTAGTTGATCGCCGACGGGATGCCCCAGGCTGTCATTGATGTCCTTGAAACGGTCAAGGTCGAGAAACATGACCGCGACTTTGGTGTTGTCGCGTTTGGCTCTGTCGAAGGCGTGCTGCAGCCGGTCGTTCAGCAACAGTCTGTTGGGTAATTTGGTCAATGGGTCATGGTGGGCCAGATAGTCGAGTTCGTCCTGCTTTCTTTTGATCGTCGAGATATCGGTAAAGACGGAGACATAGTGGGTAACTTTACCCGCTTCGTCTTGTACTTGGCTGACGGTCACCCAGGCCGGAAAGATTTCGCCGTTTTTTCTTCGATGCCGGATATCTCCGCGCCAGCTGCCATTGTGCGTGATCTCCACCATCACGTTGTTGTACAGATCGTCGTTTAGGTTGTCTGTCTGCATGAATTTCGGTTCCTTGCCCCGGCACTCATCGAGTGTATATCCGGTGATGCGGGTAAAGGCGTGGTTGACATCCAGAATACGTAGGCGCGCATCGGTGATTATTGCGCCCTCACTGGTGCTTTCGAAGACTTTGGCGCCGAGTCTCAACTGTTCTTCGGCCTGCTTTTTTTCGGTAATGTCTTCAGAGACGCCTAACAGGAAACGTGGCTTGCCGTTGATGTCGTAAATAGGAACTTTGCGGGTGTATAAAATACGTTGCCCGATATCCGTGTCCACCGTTTCCTCCGGTATTTCGTGGGCCTGGCCGCCGGCAATCACCATGCGATCGTTTTGGGTGAAGCTTTCGGCCTGGTGGGACGGGAGGAGGTCGATGACGCTCTTGCCGACGCATGCTTCCCGTGAGGTGCCGAGAATCGCCTCGAAGGCCTGATTGACATGGGTAAAGCGAAGATCCTCGGTGTTTTTTACGTACACCATCAGTGGGATATTCTCAATGATGCTGGTGAGATCGTGCTCTCGCTCCTTAATTTCATTGACCATGGTGTTCATTGCATTCGCCAGGTCGCGGAACTCACCTTCGCTGTCAAGTGGAAGGAGCTGATCGTAGCTGCCTTGGCGTATGCTCTCTACGCCTTCCATCAACTGTTGCATGGGTTGTGATATCCAGCGCCGTAAAAGCACCATGCCTAGTGGTGTGACGATGATTGTAACGACTAACATGACCAGCAGAATGGTCAATCTGGTATGAAAGCGATTTTGAAGATAGATCTCCTTCGGATAGGCGCTGATGATAAAAAACCTGGTTTTGTCAATGAGTTGTTCGGGTTTGAGAAGAATAAAGCTATTTTCGGTTTCGAAAATTGATTCGTGCCGATCGCTTGCCGCGATTCCGGCCTGCAGCTCTGAGCGGGAGATTTGTTGATCTTCGGTCATCTCAAGAATAACCCCCCCGGCATTATCGATGATCCCATAGGAGATGGCTGCCGGCTTGCCGAAAGAGTTGAAGACGTTTCTGTTAATCCACTTGGCGAATATCACGGTGCCCACCATTTTGTGTTTGCCTTCAGGGAGCTTTCGCGCCACTGGTTTTGCTTGCTCCAGAAACAGGCCTTTTGCGTTTCTATGGTAGTGGGATTCGTAACCGGACTGTAGGCGGTTATGTCGGTGCCTGTTGTTTAAATGTTCAAATATATTTTGCGTATCGATCTCATCGATAGTGCTTTCCATGACAGTGATTGCTTGTCTGCCTCCGGCATAGGTCACTATACCCATCGCATAGGCGCTATTGTCTGTGCCTTCTAAGACAACGAATGCACAGAGATTTCCTGCGCTGTCGAATATATGCGCTTCATCCGCTTCGGATGTGCGGATTGATTTCAGCAGGCTGTATCCTATCTTTTTTTTCTCTTCGTCGAAGAGTATGGCGTTGTAATCCGATGGATCCTGATAGCCGTCAATCAAACTCAGGCTGGCTACCACACGCTTATCGCTCAGGGTGTCAAGAATCTCTTTTTGGAGGTTGTCCTGTAATAGGTCCATCTGCCGTCGTAGGATTTCTCTTCCCTGGATGGCGGACTGGGCGGCGGTATCGAGGAAGTAGCGGTGGCTGAACGATTCGAGCAGAATGCCTACCAAACCCAGCGAGATGACTATCGTCAACAGCGTATAGAGCAGCAGCTTTCCACGAATAGTTGAAGGCTTCATCAGAAAATAGGCTCTACCTGATCGACGTTGTCCTTGGTGACCATGGTTGATTCGAGAACGATCTCTTTGGGCACCGCCTCGCCTTTGAGAATTTTCAACGCGATTCGCGCGCCTTCGGCGCCGCCCGTGGGATAGGTGAAGCTGGCCGACTGCTCACCCCGTCTGATCGCCTCACGGGCGCTGCGGATGTAGTCAATCCCGACACTGGGAATCGACTTGGGATTGATGCGGTGTTTGCTGAGGACCAAGCGGGCGGCCTCAGCCATGCTGTCGCTCTGTGCAAAAATGGCATCGATGCGAATGCCGGAGGAGAGGAGGTCTTCCATTGCAAGGATTGCATCCGCGCGAAGGTAGTTGGCCACTCGGCGAGTATATGAAATTTCGGGGTACTCTTTGACGATGTTGAGAAAGCCCGCTGTGCGAAGGTCACTGGTCGATGACCCGGGGATGCCTTCAAGCATCAGAATATGACCTTTGTTATGGATTTGCCGGATCAGGTATCGAGTGGCGGTTTCAGCAATCCGGCGGTCATCGGGATGGATGAAGGTGGTATAGTCCCGGCTGTTGATACCCCGGCTCACGAGCACCACCGGTATACCCTGGCGATAGACCTTTTGTATGGTCGGTGTTAAGGCTGCGCGAGTCCTCGGACTCGTCATCAGCAGGTCAATATCGCCGAGCGCCAGATCCTCGATATGCTGAATCTGCAAAGCGGTATCCCCCAGCCCGTCAGTGACGGAGAACCGGACCCCGGGATATTTCGCCAACTCCTGCTCAACCTGTCGTATCTGAGCCAGGCGCCAATCATTTCCCAGGGTATCTTGCGAAAAGGCAATGTGCAGTTGCTCTCCGGCAATGGCCGGAATGCTCGCTAGAGACAGGAGTATTGCCGATAACCCTTTGATTGAACGTTTGAAATGATGCATGACTTTACATTCCCCTAGCCCGCATTTCTCACCAGGATTTGGATTTTTGGTGCAACCAGGCCGAAGCCGGTTGGACGGTCGGGCGCAGAAGCATAGCCGGGCCTATGGTTCAAGCCCGACCGTTCAAGAGGCTCGGCCTGGTTGTCCCAAAAACCAAATAGGGCAGACGGTCCGATGAATGCCATACGGTGAGAGATGCTAACCTGTTCAACTTTCATAAGCTTTCCTGTTAGTACGGTCCGTCTGGTGAGAAATACGGGCTAGCCGAGATCAGCAGGCGATGGTTGCAGTTGCCGGCCGATTCTCACAAATGTTGCAGTGAAGCTATCGCCGTCTATCCATATAGGGCGTACAACGGAAAAGTTAGTCGGTTTTGAAAAAAGGTACAAATTTTGTGTGGTTTTTCCCAGAAGCACCTGCATTGCTGGTAACCGCCAAATTATACAGTTGGTTAAGGTATATTGGGTAAAAGCAATATTTTAAGCAAAAGTCATGCCTATTTTCTTGGGGGGCTATAACTGATGCGCGCTCTCATGGGGCGTGAATCCTTCTCCTATCGCAGTCATCGGGTACGTGATACAGTTCTCATTTTTGCAAAGTCAAAAATGATCCGGCTAATTGATTGGCGGCAACTCAACTTATCGAGTTACTTTATTTTTTTCTCTATTTGAATCTGTTCGACTGCATTGGTAGTAGTGTTTATGCCGGCTTGATTAGGGGGAACCCTAATAAAACAATATCATTAACCTCTCTAGTATCCTGTATGGGATTCTACTCGGGTTGCCGCTATGCTGGTTCCTAAGGAAGGGTAAATGAGCCTTCTCTGGGTGAGATTCAATCAATCATCAAATCTACCTTGAGGCATTTCGATGGCAAACAAATCGATCATAAATTATTCATCTTTCATTCTATTGCTTTGTTTTTCGTTTTACTCGCATGGCGTCGTTTTGAAATGGGCGGGATGCGGAATTACCAAGAAGGCGTTCATGGCTGAGCTTGCGACTGCTTACGAGAGGAAGACAGGCATTAAGATTGAGTTGGAGGGAGGCGGCGCTACCAAAGGTATTCGACAGGTTATCACAAGCATTACAGATATCGGCGGATCATGCCGGTTTCGTGTTTCTGAGGATAATGCCTCGCGCTCCAAGATAGTTTTCAATCCTGTCGCCTGGGATGCGCTTGTGGTTGTGGTACATAAATCCAACCCGTTGGAATCGATCAGTATTGAGCAATTACGTGGTGTCTATACCGGAAAGATCACCAATTGGACGTCGCTGGGCGGTGCGGATCAACCATTGGAGCTGTTCATACGGAAAGGCAAGATATCAGGGGTGGGTCACACCATCCGGAAGTTGTTGTTCGATGATGTGGAAATGCAATTCAGCGGCAGTGAGGTATTCCCCTCTTCCGGCCCACTTGAGAAGGCTGTCATTAAAAACCCGAATGCGATTGCCGTGACGGGTATCAGCAGTGCGCGCAAACGCGATTTCAAGATCCTTAATCTCGAGGGTAAGGAGCCGAATTTCGAGAATATAAAAAAAGGTCGCTATCTCCTCTACAGGCCGCTCTACATCGTATCTAACAGGGTGAGTGAAAACTACAGGGAGGTCAAAAAATTCCTCACATTCGCGCACAGTCGTGAAGGTCGTGACATAATGCGTAGAAACGGTGTCGTACCCTATCTGGAGGCGGTATGGTTGACCAGCAATTTACAGAAGCAGTGGGGTGAGTCGAGAAAAATCAGGGATTGATCAAGTCGTTGGTTTACCTATCTTGATCGGAGTGATTCTTCTGCCGCTGTGCGTATCGGCGGAACTGCGGCTGGATTTTTCGACCAAGGGATTGGCGTCCAGTGGTTGGTCGGCGGAAGGCGTGAGCGTAGAGCTGATGCTGGCGGACGATGGCCGGCTGGCGGTTCACTTGACGGCCTCTGCCTTCACCCATGAAGCACTACCCGGCAGGATCAGCGGGATTGAGCTTGACTGTCCTGTTGTGCAGCGGCAAGAGCAGGCCTACCGCTGTCCCGAGGGTCGTCTGCGGATCGCCGATTCCCCTTATGGCCCTCAGGATCTGGCGGCCAGAGGGCAGTTCGTTGACGAACAACATCTTAACCTGCGGGTCGATGGTCTAAAGCTGGCCGGCGGTGGAGTGACGCTTGACCTTGAGCTGAAAGAGGGGTTGTGGACGCTGCTGCTGAATGCCGGCGACCTGGAGCTTGATTCCCTGCGACACCACCTTGAGGTGGAGACGCTGCCCAGTGATTGGAGCCTCTCGGGGCGAGCATCCCTGCAGGCAAGCGTCTCCGGACGCCTAGACCGGCCTGAGGCAATGAAACTGGCGCTTCAGGTTCGCCGTCTGGCCTATGCTGACGTGGAGGGATTGCAGGTTGCGGAAGATGGAAATCTCAGCCTGAATGTCGACGCCGAATACCGGCGTGGCGGCTGGTTGGGAGGCGTGAAACTCTCTGTGTCGCAAGGACGGTTCTATTCGGATCCGCTCTTTCTGGAACTGGGACAGACCCCTCTACGGATGAGTCTGCAGGGGCAATGGACTCCGGCCTCAGACCGGTTGCAGATCGACAAGTCTCAGCTGATTGTGCCACAGGTGTTGGTTGCAGAGGGCCGTGCAAGGATTGATACCGGAACATCCCGAGTGGTGGACGCCAGTGTTCAACTGCAGGCAGACAGGCTGAAAGGACTCTATACAACGGTACTACAGCCATTGCTGATCGGTTCAATGATGGATGATCTCGAAACAACCGGCGCCTTGAAGGCGGAATTGGCGTTGCAGCAGGGACGACTGCAACGCTTTCACGCCACGTTGGATCAGGTTTCCCTGGATGACAGACGCGGCCTGTTCGCCTTGTATGGCCTGTCCGGGAATCTGGCATGGTCGGCGGAAGGGCAAGCGGAAACTTCCCACATGCATGCCGACGGTGGTCGGCTTTATCGAATCGAACATGGACCCGTAACGATCCGTGGCCAGGCTCAAGGAGAAGAGATTTCATTGCTCGATCCGCTGGAGATACCATTGATGGGCGGTGTCATTCGTATCGGGCATCTGAACGCGAAGGGGTTGTTGAGTGCGGCGCCTCAGTGGACTACCAGCGCCCGTCTATCCGGTATCTCCCTGGAAGCCTTGGCCGACTCCTTTGACTGGCCCGGCATGCAAGGGGAACTCAACGGCAATATCCCCACCGTCTATTATCAGCATCGTGGCTTGAGACTGGATGGGGAGTTGCAGGTCGATGTCTTCGGCGGCAGCGTCAGGGTCGGTCAACTAGCGATCAAGGATCCGCTGGGCAGGGTGCCCGAATTGTTTGCGGATGTGCGGTTGAAGGATCTGGATCTTGCCCGGATCACGCGGACATTTTCCTTCGGGCATATCGAGGGAACCCTCGAAGGAGAGATAGGGGGCATCCATTTGGTCGACTGGGATCCGGTTGCCTTTCGGGCACGCTTCTATACACCGGAAAAGGACAAAGCGCCGCATCGTATCAGTCAGCGTGCGGTGGATAACCTGACCTCGCTGGGCAATGGGTTGTCAAGTGGTCTCTCGAGCACCTTTCTGGGGGTGTTCAAGGCGTTTCGCTACGATAGGATCGAATTGAAGGCGAAACTGGAAGGCAGCATTGCGGAACTGGACGGCATTGAACATCCCGGGGGCGGTTACTATCTCGTCAAGGGGGCCGGCCTGCCGCGCATCGATGTGATCGCTAGGAATCGCAACGTGGCCTGGAAGACCCTGTTGGAACGCCTGAAAAATATTCGTGTCGAAGGGATGGAAGTCAGGTGATTCGGATGATTCCCTTCGGGCGCGACGAGAAGCCATCATCCGCGTTGTCGCGTTGCTTGGAAAGGGCACGCCATTCCCGGCGCAACGCGCCTAGCACCCCAAGGGCACTTCCTGCGGGGCGCGGCTAACGGCTTCTCGTCACGCTGAAAACGTCAAACAGTATAGGACACTACACTAGGGGGTGTTCTCAATCATCGTTCGCGGCGTGATTCCGGCCCTTTTCCGCGCCGGCGGCGTTGCGATTCGTTGCAATAGAATGACTATTGCGCCTCATCGCGCCTTGCCGGCACGAAAAATGACTCAGAATCACGCTCACTCAGGTAATTGAGAACGCCCCCTAGGATCTATGCCGGTGTACACTGGTGGCAAATGAGATTTTACAACTGCTGACAATTAAGGAATCAGCCATGCTGAAGCGTATTCTCGGATATCCCATGATGGCGCTGAGCCTGGTGGCTTGTGTGACGATCAATATCTACTTCCCTGCCGCCGCCGCTGAAGAGGCCGCGCGAACCATTGTCCGCGACGTGCTCGGCAATGAAGGTGCTCCGCCCCGGGAACAACCTGCACAGGAACCGGTCCCCAGCCGTGATGATAGGCAATCCGCTGTTGAAAAAAATTCATTCGGACTGACTGATTCGCTGGGGCGATTCCTGGATTTTCTCATCCCGCCGGCCCACGCTGCGGAACCCGATATCGATATCGATTCAGCCGCGATCAGAGGCCTGCGAAGATCCATGGCCGGTCGTCAGGCCGGACTGGCCGGGCACTACCGGTCCGGGGCTTTGGGATTCACGAACAACGGCTTTGTGGCCGTGCGCGACCTCAAACGGATACCATTGCGCGACCGCACCCGGGTGAAGAAAACGGTGGCGGATGAAAACGGCGATCGTAAGGCCCTGTACAGTGAAATCGCCCGCGCCAACGGCCATCCCGAATGGGAAAGGAATATCCGCGACACCTTTGCCCGTGTGTGGGTGGAAGAGGCGCCGAACGGGTATTGGTTTCAGGACGCAGGAGGGAAATGGCAAAAAAAATAGCTGCCGGTCAATAGCCGGTGTGGGGTGTGGATAGTCTACCCGATACGGCGTCCGGTACTTCAGGAACCAGTACTTCGATGGTGTGCAGTAGTTGGGAAGTGTCGATGGGTTTGGTGAGGAAAGCGTCTGCGCCTGAAGCGGCGCATTGTTGTTGTGCGCTCCGGCTCAGGTCGGCGGCAATGAGCATGATCGGCATGGATTGATTGATCCCGCTACGGCTGCGAATCCTGGTAGCGATCTCGATACCCGTCACGACAGGCATCTGTATATCGAGGATCGCCAGATCGAAGCGTCTTTTCAGCACTTGTTCAAGCGCATGTTCTCCACTCTTCGAGATCATAACCTGATAACCTTCCCGCACTAGCAGCGCTTCGAGGAGATATCGATTTTCCTTGACGGCATCTGCAATCAGGATGCGTTTACCCTTCACAAGACCGGCTGAGGGGGCGGAGGGATGATCGTTGTTTCCGCTCAGCAGATCCTTCGAAACGATAAAGTGGATCGCATTGAGCAATTGCTCTTTGTCGCTGGGATTATCGACGACAATGCCTGTTTCAAAACGCTTGATATCATCGCCCGACGATTTTTCCTCGTTACGGATGAAGATTGTCAAAGCGCCCTTTAGTGAGTCGACGAGCAGTCGTTTAAAGAAATCCTTTTGCTCAAGCGCCAGGCAGGTCTCATCGAAGAGTATCAAAGGCCGAGGCCGTTTATCGGTGATAGCGTTGAGAAATCGAATAATGTCATTTTTATCGTGGAACAGCGTGTTGGATATTTTCCACGCTGAAAGAAATGCCTCAGTGATTTCTGCGAACTCCAGGTTCTGGCTGAGGGTAATGGCTTCCCTGCCTTTGAATTGCTTTCGGTTCGTATGCGGATCCACGCCGAGTTCCAGATCGAAGAAAAACCGGCAGCCTGTACCCAAAGCACTCTCTAGCGACAGTGTTCCTCCCATGAGTGCGACCAGATCCTTGGCAATCGCTACTCCAAGACCTGACCCGCCAATCCCTCCTGCATCTGAATCATCGATTCGGGTGAAACGATCAAAGAGAACGGTTTGCATTTCCCGGCTGATGCCGTTTCCGGTATCCGATACTTCGAAGCGAATCACGGCTGTGTCGTCTTTAGTCGCTGTGAGTCGGATCACAAGCTCTACATGCCCTGAATCAGTATGTTTTACGGCATTGCTCATTAGCTTCATGAGCACCTGGCGTAACCGAATCGGGTCGCCTGAGACTTGGAAGGGGACCTGGGGGGATATGTCGGCATAAAAACCGACTGATTTGCCTCCGGCGATCGATCTGTAGCTGTTGGCGACAAAGTTGATCAACGAATGCAGATCAAAGGGTCTGTTCTCTATGGTGAGGAAGCCGGCCTCGATTTTCAATATATCGAGGATATCATTGAGCATCGACAGCAGATGCTTGGAAGTCCTTTCGATGGTGGAGATATTCTCTCTCGTCGAGGCGCTTTGTCTCTCCTGGCGCATCAGTTCGCTGACACCGATGATGCTTGTCAGCGGAGTACGGATCTCATGGCTCATGTTGGCGATAAACCTGGATTTCGTCTGATTCGCCGTTTGCGCCTGTTGTTTGGCGATCAGCATACTTCTCAGCAAGTAAGAGATGAATGCGGGAAAAATGATATTGGTAATCAACAAACTGTAGCTGAGGAATTTCATTTCCGACCAGAAGGCGGCGGTTTCGATAACCGTGACAAAGCCGATGTTGGAGATAGCTGTTGCCGCATACAGATAGGGCATGCCGAATCTCACACCGTATCCCACGGTGATCAGCAGCATGATGGCGTAGAGTGGGGCTCCGTATTCCCCCATGGTGTAAAGACCGTACAGCACAATAGCGCTGTCGCTAATCAGGGAGACCGTCCTGCGAATGAGCGATGGTTCTGATCGGATCAGAAAGCTTGCGAGTAATATCAGGGAGAACAGGGTGTAGCAGAGCGTAGCGAAAACATGCAGGCTAGTCACTGTTTCCGTCATCGGAATCAGTGTCCTGAGGATGAAGATATAGGATGAGAAAAGGGTGATTAGCAGGAGTCGAACGATCCCCTGCTGAAACTCCTGTTGGGCGGGCGGATCAAGTTTCGAGTCGATATCAAGTAAAGCCGACCATGTCCGGGGAGTAGCCGTTGCTTCATCTTTCATAGTGCTCTATTCACCTGATGGGTCGTAATAATTCGGCTATCCATCCAGACTATAGCGTTTGATCATGCGGTAGACACTGCGTTCGCTGATTCCCATCACATCGGCCACCTTGGCCCGCCGGCCGGAGTATTTTTTCAGTTGGTCGTCAAGGTAGCGGGCCTCCAGCTCTTCCAAGGTCGGATCGTGGTCAAAGTTGAGATTGACAACAGCATCCTGTGTGTTGCTCGATTGGCTGAAGGTAAAATGTTCCGGGCGGATCATCGGGCGTTCGCCTGAGAGGATGATAGAGCGCTCCACCATGTTCTTCAATTCCCGGATGTTTCCCGGCCAGTCGTAGGCTATCAGTGCGCGAATGGTAGCGGTTGACAAGGTCTTGTTGACTCGGGTGGAAAAGTTATGATTCGTCAGAAAATGCATAGCCAGCGCAGGGATATCGTCACGCCGCTCGCGTAGCGGCGGGACCTTGATGCTAAAGGCGTTGAGGCGAAAGAAGAGGTCTGAGCGAAAGGTTCCTTCGTTTGCCATCGTCTCCAGATCGCGGTTGGTGGCGGCAACGATGCGCACATTGGCCGTCAGGTCCTTGGTGCCGCCGAGTCGCCGGTATTGGCCTGTCTCCAGGATGCGTAGCAGCTTCGCCTGGCCGCTGGTGTTGATTTCGCCGATTTCATCGAGAAACAGCGTGCCTCCCTCAGCGCCTTCAATGAGGCCTTTTTTCTGCTTGTCCGCCCCGGTAAAGGCGCCTTTTTCATGTCCGAACAGTTCGGACTCGAACAGGTTCTCCTGCAGGGTGCAGCAATCCACCGCGACAAAATTGTGCTTTTCCCGATGGCTCTGGGCATGAACGGCATGCGCGACCAGCTCCTTGCCCGTGCCACTCTCACCCTGGGCCAGAACAGTGATGTCGTTCGGCGCCACCGCCTCAATCAGTTGCTGGACCTCTTTCAATCCCTGACTTGAACCGATCAGAGAGGAATTTCGCTGATCCCGCCGCTTCAATTGTCCTTTACAGAACTGATGATCCTTGCGCAGCGCCGCATTGTCCAGCACCCGTTGCACAGTGAGGGAGAGGGTGTCCAGGCTGACCGGTTTCAGCAGATAGTCGTTCGCGCCGGCCTTGATGGCGGTTACCGCATCACGCACGGAACCGAAAGCGGTCAGCACGACGACCGGATAGTTGTTCGCCAGCCAGGAGATATGTTCCAGGCAGTTGGCGTCCGGTAGCCGGGCATCGGTCAGAATCAGCGAGGGTTCGTATTTGTCCAGATAGTTTTGCACCTTCTCCCAAAGGTTAATCCCATAAGCATCAAACTGCAGGCTGCCCAGGTGCTGAATGATGAGTTGCCTGAGCAGATCGTCATCTTCGATCACGAGGATCTTCGGCTTCATGCTTGTTCTCCGAGTTCATGGCGGGCATCCGGCAGATCAATGGAAAAGAGGCTTCCACCGGAAAATTTGTTCTCGACACCGATGCTCCCACCGTACTTCTCAGCGATGGCGAGGCTTATGGAAAGCCCAAGTCCGGTGCCTGTCTTTTTACAAGCGCGACGACTGAAGAAAGGATCGAAAATATAGGGAAGGTCCGCTGCCTGAATGCCTACGCCCGTGTCGGCAAATTCAATGATGATGCGGTTGTGTTTACTGATGGTTGAAACAACCAGCTCCCCGCCTGTAGGCATGGCATGAAAGGCATTTTGCGCAAGATTGAGTATTACCATGCGAAGCTCGCTATCAGAGGCCAAGACGCGCAACAGTGAGGGTTCGAGTTTTTCGTGAATCTCAATGTTTTTCTGCTCAGCCTGCCATCTCAATAGACTCAGTGTTTCATCCAATGCTATATTGATATCCACCAGTTCCATGGTTTTTGTGGGCGGCGCTCCCAGTTTCAGCAGTTTGCCCGTGATTTCAATACAGGTGTCAATTTCATGATCGACAAGCTTGAGGTAATTCACCACTGAGGCCGGACAACCTTGGTTCGAGTCAAGCACCTTCTTTGCGGCGTCAAGCGCCAGTTTTATCGAGGCCAGTGGGTTATGGATCTCATGGGCGACGCCGGTGGCCAGGCGGCCCAGCTCGGACAGTTTCTGTTCATGGGAATATTTTACCTCTTTGGCAAGATCCCGGATCGATTCGATCACCAGGGTCTGTTCCTCCCCCTTGATGTTGGCAGTCAAAGGCGCGGCGAAGATCTCAACATCGAGTGAATCCCCATCGGTTCGTTGGTGTCGATGCAGAACCTTAATGGATTTCTTGTGATTGATGACTTCATGCACCGGACAGGTAATCAGTGTGGGAGGGCAGGGCTTCTCGGTATTGTGGGTGGTGAGGTAGCAGGGTTGTCCGACACCTGTTTCATCCCCTGGTCCGAGTTGAACGCGATGGGCGTTATTTGTCAGCAGGACGTTGTAGTCTTTGTCGATGATCCTCACGCCATCCGGGATGGCGTCCACCAAGGCTTGCAGAAAGGCCTTTTGTTCCTCCAGTTCCAGCAACTTTTCCTGCAGTTTGGTCACCATGTAATTGAATGTATCACCAAGCCTGGAAAGTTCATCCGAACCTGCCATGACAACACGGGTCTTCAGGTTGCCACGGGTCAGATCTTCGCTGGCCTGGATTAGGCGGTTTACCGGCTTTAGGATATAGGCGTGGATAAACCACCAGCCACCGATCAGATTCAGAATCACAATCAGGGCGCCCGCGCCCATCAACAGCAGGGTGGTGTTCCGAACTTTGCTGCGTAGTGGCGCTGCATCGAAATCCACATAGAGGATTCCATTGATGGGATTCTTCTCGACCGGGCCATGGCATTCGGTGCAAGGTGTTTTGTTATGCACCGGGTTGATGCTGCGCAGTATCTCCTGCCCCAGTTCATTTTTCATGAAGAGTGTGGTGAGGGACCGTTCAGGATAGGGATCGGGTAACTGCTTGCCGAACTGTCTCGGTGTGCTGGTAAAACGAATCTCGCCGGCAGGATTGGTAATGAACACGGAGACGATACCCTGTTGCTCGCTCAGTTTTCTTACCATCTGGCTCAAGCCGGGCAGGTCCCGTTTGAGCATGGCGTTTTCCAGCGATGTCTGGAGCAGGTTGTTGACCTGAGTGGCGGTGCGAACCCTTTCTCCTCCCAGCTCGGACTGATAGAGCGGAATATAGAGCATGAGGAACACCAGTGAACTGATCGCGAGTCCTGAGGTAGTGCCGAGGATGAATTTTCGATTCAGGCTATTGCTAATCCAGTTCATAAAAACCATAGCTCTCATCCGATTTTACTGCCTTGATTGTAACCACCGAAAAAAAATATTTTCTGACAATTTGTCATGTGCCGGTCCTCGGTTTGGTCTGGATCTTCGCTTTAACAGCCGCCAAGTATGGTTTGGCATAAATATTGCAAAATCCTGTAGAAGTTTAGCGTGTTTCACCTTGAAGGAGGAGTCCCAGACCGTGAAAAGAGAGAAAATAGTCGGATGCTGCACAGCCCTTGGCTTCTGTGGATTGTTTGTGACTTTTTTGCCGGGGGTCAGTCTGGCGGAGGCCGACACCCGGCTATCCGACAGCTTGAGAAAGTCTCTCCAGGCCCAGGGCTGGCAGGAATACCGGGTGGCGGATGGCAACTTTATCTACCGTCAGTCGGCCCCTCAATCCGGACCTGTGAATCAGCCGGATCCCACATTGGAGCAGCAGAGGGGCCAACTCGGAGAAGCCCTGGAAGCACATGGCTGGCAGGTGGAATGGGAGCCGGATGGCAGCCTGGTCCTCAACCCCCAGGCGCCCGAGAGCATTCCGGCAACGGAGGAGGGAGCCGTAGCAATTCCTGACCTGCCGGGTTTTGAGTACTGGCGGATCGAGCGAGACGAAGATGGATCGATGCGGTTTTATCCTTTGGGATCGCCAACTGAAGAGAGGAGTCCCAGACCGTGAAAAGAGAGAAAATAGTAGGATGTTTCACAGCCCTTGGTTTCTGTGGATTGTTTTTGACTTTATTACCGGGAATCAGTCTGGCGGAGGCCGACACCCGGCTCTCCGACAGCTTGAGAAAGTCTCTTAAGGCTCAGGGTTGGCAGGAATACCAGGCGGCGGATGGCAACTTTATCTACCGTCAATCGGCCCCTCAGTCCGGACCTGTGAATCAGCCGGATCCCACATTGGAGCAGCAGAGGGGTCAACTCGGAGAAGCCCTGGAAGCACGTGGTTGGCAGGTGGAATGGGAGCCGGATGGAAGCCTGGTCCTCAACCCCCAGGTGCCCGAAAGCGTTCCGGGAACGGAGGAGGGAGCGGTGGCAATTCCGGACCTGCCGGGTTTTGAATACTGGCGGATCGAGCGAGACGAAGATGGGTCGATGCGGTTTTATCCATTGGGGTCACCAACGGCTGCGGTCATGATGGCGGATCAAGCCATATTGGGGCGTTGCGAAGGTTATGAGGTGCAGTCGGAACAGGTTTCACTGCCCATCGATCAATGGCCTGAGGCAAATGAGCTGGCAAAGCAGTGGCTGATCATGTCCGGACTTAAGGGACTGCAAGTAGGCAGGATTCGTAAGATACTGCGTATTTACCTCGTTAGTCTGGTTGGAGACACGGCGCCTTATCAGTTAGCGCATCAACTGGCGATTCGCGCATCCGATGGGCGAGTGATGTTGTTGGAGTAAATGCTATAACCAATTGAAATACATACTTAATCTTGTTCTGTTTTTAGCAGAGGCCTCATGTGGGCCTCTTTTTTTTGCGCTGCCTTATATTCGAGGGGTAAGGAAAAGCAAAGCACAACATGACGAATTGTCGGTTTAATCGTGATGTAGCGAACAATGCCACATTCGATTTGGACGAGGTTTGCTAACTAATGGAAATTTCAAATAAAAATAGAAGGAAATTCCTAATAAAAATAGTTGTATAGCGGCTGGCGCAAAGCGGACGATAAGTGTGATCCGGGTCGCATCTTATTTTTGCCTGACAGTTAGTCAGGTTTCCACTGCTACGAAGCACGTTAGCGTATGTCTGCTGGGAAAAGAACTCCATGGAAAACAATGGATAAGCATTCAGTCCTCATTTTTGGCACTGTAGTTGCATTCAAATGCAGCCATGCGAACTGAAAAAATATTGGAGAGGTAGCGGGATGCGGATCATTTCACCTGTCTGCAGCGGTATGCTGCTGTTACTGACATCATCGGTTTTAGCGGATTACCCCGTTGCTGGGACTGAGCCCTCCCAGCGGCCGGTCGGCGCCCCGGTCATCGAACGGGTGCGGCACGACAGGGCCTGGTACGAACAAGCGCTGACGGGGATACAAAAACCTTATCCGCTTAGCCTCTTTTTTCTCGACAATCAGGGAGATTGGTACACCCCTTTTAACCGTCCCGGCATGCGGGGACGATATGACATTCGGGGCTGGCATCGGTAGTGCCTGCCGCAGAAGCTACAGACTTTTATTCTCCGGTGGCACAGTCGCTGGAGATGTGGAAGATGGTCTCGATCATGGGACTGAAGAAATTAAATCCATCAATGGAGGAAACACCATGAAAAAAATCAGTATGCCTAGTTTGAAAGGGGTGGTTAAAGCTTTGGGTTTTGCAGCCGCGCTAACGGCTGCTCCCTTAGCTTCAGCCGGTATGTCCGGAATGGGCGGCATGAGCGGCTGGCAGCCTTATGGCATGTCCGGCATGGGCGGCATGTCCGGCATGGGCGGATGGGGCGGCATGTCTGGAATGGGCGGCATGGGCGGTATGTCAGGCATGGGCGGTATGTCCGGCATGAGTGGCATGAGCGGTATGTCCGGTTACTTCAAAATCACCCCACGGGGCCAGATCTTCTTTTATCCGGCCGGCGGCATGTCAGGCATGAGCGGCATGTCCGGCATGTCTGGAATGGGCGGCATGTCCGGCATGGGCGGCATGTCCGGCATGGGCGGCATGTCCGGCATGGGCGGCATGTCCGGCATGGGCGGATGGGGCGGCTGGCAGCCTTATGGCATGGGCGGCATGTCTGGAATGGGCGGCATGTCTGGAATGGGCGGCATGTCTGGAATGGGCGGCATGTCTGGAATGGGC
>JAHXHR010000052.1 GCA_025656505.1 Candidatus Thiodiazotropha sp. (ex Epidulcina cf. delphinae)
CCCGAGGGTCGGCTCCTCCATCACTTCAGCTGCTTCTCAGGCTGCACGGTTAGCTCCCTGCTAACCGATCCGCATTGCTGCGGCACACACAACTTCTCTGACATGATTTACCTGGCCGTTGGTGACCTCGATATTCCTGCCCGGATTCCGAGCAATTTACGTACACTGTAAAACAGCCTGAACCCCTGTGAAACAACTACATTACTGCATTTGCTCGTTTCAGAGAAACGGATATAGCCCGCAATCCGTTCTTCCAACCCCATCTTGCATTGATTATCGAGTATTGTCAGCATCACCGCTGTAACACAATCAATCTGGAGCGGACCGAGGGATACGCTTTCAGCCCAAACTGCAGCAGGATGTGGCGCATCGAATACTGTTTTTGCGTTTTTAAATGACATGACATTGCAACGGTAGAAATCGAGCGCTGACCGATTACTGCGATCCGCTGCCAACTGCAACCGGGACAATCCCTGCCTATCGCTCTATTGTTGCAGATGATCGAGAAGCATACAGCCCACTCCTTTCCCTCTGTGGGATTGATCCACTACGACATCCTTTACCCAACCGACAAGACCGCCTTCCCCGGTGGAGACGACTATCTGCAGCGTCGCCATGACAGCGGCCTGTCCTGCCGTCTCAACGATGAAGACCTGCGCCTGATCTGATTGCAGCAGCATTTCCAGTCCTGTACGTTGCTTGATCGGATCAATCTCGAAATCCTGCTCATCCGGACCGGCGCCAACTAATCAAGATCCAAGCTATGTCTCACCACACCCTCTTGATCGATGATTTCCAACCGGGTGTAATCACCTATTTCCAGTTTCAAATAGAGGCATGGGTAGGTGAGCACCTGCATCTGCGCCATGCCTGGGTCAGGCTTTCTCCACTCGACGGCGACTCTTGCCGTGTCAGCGGAGATTTCAAGCTGCTCGGAGAGGAGTTTCAGGCCATATCCACCGCTGGGTTGTTGGCCCATATCGACCCTGACTACCCGGAACCGCTGCGGATCGATCTTGTCGCTCTCGGCTGTCACCGCCTTATCACCCAGCCTGGCGCGATCTGCATGCTTCATCGAAGCGCCCGTAACCAAGTCAGCCCCGGCAGACTGATTCACGCCGCAGACGTATCCCTCCTCCAATACAGTGATGGAGGATGCCAGCGTGTTGCAACCCGAGATCGCCATAACCATTGGCGCCAGACCGATCCATTTCATCCATTTGTTTAATAGATTGAGACGTCTCATCATTGAACATCCAGGCGTGGAAATATAAATGACGGCTGAGATCCTTGCAGGGCTTGGGAACTCGGTGACTGATATTCGTAAGAGGTAGTAAAATCACGGCCGGTGACGTTAGTTGAACCGACCGTAATGACGCTGGGTTGCGAGACGGTGGAGTAGGCGCCGCATGACTCTCCCGCATCGCAGATAAAACCGTCCATATCCATGTCGGAGCCGGCAATGATGAGATAGTCCCCCGGACCGACTTGGCTGAAACTGTAGTTGGCGCCGTCACCGCCGGCCTCCACTTTGAACTGCTGTAGAGCCGCGCTCGTACTATTATTCACCAACAGTACGTAGTGAGTACCCGCATCACCGGTCAGCGAGGCATCCAGAACCTGCATGATTACCTCGACACTGGCGGTGGCGCTACCGGCGGTTATCGCTATCGTCCCGGCGTAAGCGGCGGGAGCCAATCCGGATCGATCGACACTCACGGTGTAACTACCGAATCCGGCGACATCGGCCTGGCTCGGCGCAATACTCAACCAAGCGATCTCTTCCGTAATCTGCACCGTTCCCAGGTCCCCCCCGATCTGCTCAATGAAAAGGGTGGCCGACTGAATATTGTTGGATAGATTCATATTTCGGGGATTGACGCTCAACGTGGGATCCACCGGTGTACCGCCACCGCCACGCTGCTGGGCGGCCTGCACCGCCTTGAAGGCATCGATCAACCCATGACCGAACAAGTCATCCCTGCCTGTAGCGCCGATGTCTGTCGTCAGCTCACCGCTTGCAAGCATGGTGTCGAACTCAGCGGGACTCAAAGCGGGGTGGACCGCCTTCATCAATGCCGCCACGCCTGCCACATGAGGCGCCGCCATGGAGGTGCCGTTATGGAATACGAACTGGTAATTGATGGTAGCGGATGAATCATCCCCGCCAGTGCTAAGCACGCCATCGGGCCTTGAATCACCGTTGAGATCCACTCGCCTATCTCCGCCCGGCGCTGCAATATCGATCACGGAGCCGAAGTTGGAATAGTGCGCCCGATTGCGATTGATGTCCACTGCACTGACTGAGACCACGCCTTCATAGGAGGCTGGATAAGAGAGAAGCGAGGTATTCTCGTTGCCGGCGGCGGCGATGATCATCACCCCGGCATTGCGGGCGGCGTTGATCGCATCCCGGCTGGTTTGGTCCGACGCACTCCCGCCCAGACTCAGATTGATGATATCGGCCCTCTGGGCAGGCAGGGTGCCGGATACATTGGAGAGACCGGCCGCATAGCGGATGCCTTGGACGAAATCGTAGCTGGTGCCGCCTCCCCTGCCCAATACGCGGATCGGCATGACCCTGGCGTCCCAGGCCACACCCGCGACACCTTGTGAATTATTACTGCTTGCGGCTACCGTTCCCGACACATGGGTGCCATGGAAGGAGGATGAACCTCCCTGTACCCCATCCCCCGGATCGTCGGGATTACTGTCGATGCCATCACCGTCGGCCGCCATTGCCGGATCGGAGATAAAGTCGTAACCGGCCACCAGTTGGCCGGCCATGTCGGGGTGGTTCAACAAAACACCGGTATCGATAACCGCCACGATCACGCTGTTGTCGCCTGTGGTGATATCCCAGGCCTGGGGCAGATTGATCTGAGGATAGTGCCATTGTAAGCCATAGTACTCATCATTCGGCTCCGCCAAGGGCTGGAGGATGTAGTTCGGCTCCGCATAGACGATATCGCTCCGCTTACTCAGCGCCTTGATCGCCAGCAGGGTATCGAGTTTTTGCTGCTTCTCCGGGGAGAGCCGGGTATCCGCTGCCTGGCGAAAGGCGGCCTGTCCGGAGTCCTGTTTGAGTTTCAGCAGCCTGACCCCACCCGTATCCCCCTGGTAATCGACAAACTCGAACTTATTCAAGGTGAAATCGACTGGCTTGGCGGCCTGAGTGGACGGGTTGCTGAAGCGGGCGAGAATATCACCGGGGACAAAGGGGGTGGAAAGCCTGAGTGCACCGGGTGGCAGCGCCGCAGCGGGGGTCAAGCCGATCGAGAGCAAGTAGTTGGAGGCGCCGCTGAAGGCATAGACCCTGACGTAGTATTGACCGTCTGCGGGTACGACCAATGATTCGAATTTTGCAGTCCCTATCGAGCGATCGACCTCCAAGCCGTTGGCATCGAAGAGATAGAGATCGAGATCGGCACTATCCAGGTCGGCAATATTGAGTAGCAGCGTCTGCCCCGCCGTCATATTGATCAGGAAATAGTCCTCCCGATCGCCGGTGGAAAAAGAGTTGCCCGATTGTCCGAACCCGGCCAGATTGACGTAGCCACCGATATTGACCGGATTAGGCACCTGTTGGGCCGCTGTACGGGGATGGTTGGGGCTGGGAACGGTTTCAATATCGTTGACGTCACTGTCGGTGACCACAAACGAAGGCACGATCAATCGGCCGCTGACAGTCACCTGGCTTTGCGTACCGCCGTCGTCGTCACTACCGCCTCCGCCGCCGCCACAAGCGGCAATGACCGAAGTCACGAGCAGGGTCAGCCCTAATTTCGCCAGGTTATCCATTGTCATCATAATACCCACTCCAAGGTTTCCCCCGCCACTTCAGGTGAATGTCAGACCTTTGGATTGTAATGGAATCAGAATCCATTTCAATGGCGGAATTTCCCCTATACTGAGGCAGTTAAGATCGGCGCAATAGGGATGGAATCAGCGATCCCGGGTTAATAAACACGGAGTGAAAGACGCTAACTGAAGAGAGCAACCAGGCACCCATGGGACGTTACAGACCACCCACACAACCCAAATCACGCTATATCACCGAACCCGGCTATGATCGGCTCAGAGAGGAAGAAGGCGCGCTGTGGCCTCGACGCCGCGAGGTTACTCGGGCGCTGACTGCGGCGGCGGCCGAAGGCGACCGCTCCGAGAATGCGGAATATATCTATCGCAAGAAAGAGCTACGCGAGATCGACCGACGCATCCGCTATCTACAGAAACGCCTGCCTGAACTGAAAGTGGTAAACCAGCCACCGAGTAATCCTGAACAGGTCTTTTTTGCCGCTTGGGTCAGACTGGAGACGGAAGACGGTTCTGAACGGGAGTATCGAATCGTCGGACCTGACGAGATAGATCATCAATCTGACTATATCAGCCTGGACTCCCCCCTCGCACGTGCGCTAATGAAGCGGGCATTGGATGATGAAGTACAGGTGGAGACCCCGGCGGGTGCGGCACGCTACTGGATTATCGGTATCCGCTACGAGGGGACATTGAATCCATGAAAGAACACGAACCCCAATATTTCACCAACAAAAAGGGAAAAACCCCTGTAATCTGATATAATTCAGTTAGTTATGATGATATCAAAAAGGTTTTGCCCGTAACAAACCGTACCCAGGCCGTTTTTGATTTTCCCGTCCTCAAAGGCGCTTCGCGTCCACGCTTGCCTTGCGCTCCGCTCCAGGCATGCCTGGCCGCTTGCACTTGCCTCCTGCTTGCTTGAGGGTCTTAACCTCCGGCCGGCCGCAAGCCGAAGGAGCGGTAGTCAGGCGTGTCGGCGCTGCGGCAAGCAGAGCGCAGGAAGCGCCCGTAGTTGAACCAGCCGCCGCCGCGCAGCACGCGCTCGTGGCCCTCCGCCGGGCCTATGGGATCGGTAACCGGCTCACTTGGATAATCCCCGAACCGGTCGGCGCACCATTCCAACACATTGCCGCTCATGCTGCGCAGACCGAAATCATTGGCCGGATACCTGGCCTCGATCTCTGTCCGGCGGCCCATATTTGCATAGTCGTCATCCATTTCATCTCCCCACCAATAGGCTGTTTTGCTTCCGGCCCGGCAGGCATACTCCCACTGCGCCTCGGTCGGCAGGACGAGATTAAGGCCGGGTAGCTGTTTCCCGAGCTTGGCGATGAAGGACCGGCAATCATTCCAGGAAACTTGCTCCACCGGCAGATCATCGCCCTCATGACGGCTAGGATTTTCCCCCATCACCGCCTGCCACAGCGCCTGGGTGCAACTGCTCTCACCCAGCCAGTAACCGTGCGTCAGGGTGACGGGGTGTTGTGTTTCATCCTCACCGCGCCCATCTTCTTCCTCGGGCGAACCCATCATAAAACGGCCCGGCGGAATCCAGCGCATGCGCTGGCGGGCCTTACCTATGGAAAACTCGGCCCACAGGCGGTAATCCTCATCTACTCCGACCTCATCCGCCCAGGGCCAAGGGTTTTCCAATAAATTCCAGTGGGATTGAGGACGGTCCTACCCCGCTTCCTGCAACCGGAACAAAGCGCCATCGGCATGGGCGGCGTACAGGCCGTCACGGTCACGCCAGATTCGCTCGGCCCAGGAGGGGCGACGAATGGCTTTTAAGCGGTAGTCATAGTCACTATCGGCGAGATTGAGCGCATCGTAGGCCCGAGGGGAGAGGCGGGGCAGAATCCCCCGGGTTTCTCTACAGTAAGGCAACGAACTGAGTTCAAGCAGGGATAGCTGCCCCACGCCCGACCCGGTTGCCAACCGCAGTTGCTGATGGTGCTGATACAGGCGGTATCGGCCGCCAAGCTCATCCAGACCTTGATCTTTGAGCGGCAATGGCGCATTGGATTGCATGGCGAGACGTTGGGCTTCAGCCATCAACGGTCGCCAGCCCGCCTCCGGTTGCGTGTCGGCCAGCTCCCGCAACCCGGGCAGCAAGCTACGCATTAAAAATTGGGCATGACGGTTGGTCTTCTCAGCCAGGCGATTGCGCTTGACCTCTCTTCCCAGTGCCTGAAGCGCGGGAAACCGGCCGGCCTGGGGCGTCTGCTCCAGTTCGTTTTGCAGCCGACTCATATCGCAAGCGACGCGATCCTGACCTGCACGGCACTGTGCTAAAGCCGACTCAAGCGCATGGTTAACCTGTGGTGGCAAATCGCGCCAATGGTCGCGCCATTGGCTCGCGGCACTGTCGGTGATCTGTAAATAACCATCGCGACACAAGGTGTGGTCATGTTGCCAAACCGCCAACTCGGCCGCCACAGTGGCGCCCGGCAAGGCTTGGCGCAAATGGCGCAACTGCAATCGATCCGGCAGACAGTGACGGGCAATAGCCGCCAGCAAGGCATCACCTGCCGCCTGGCTTGGGAATGGCGGGGGGGATGGCTCCAGGGTATGGACCGGACAAGGCGGATGGCTCAGATGATGCGCCGTGATCAGCGTGGTTTGATGTCCATCCTTGTCCAGCCGCCGGATCAGCCGCCGCCATTCGGCGTTCATTTCAGCGCTCTTTTCAGCACAGGGCATACCGAAGCCGCCGATCAGCATCACCTGTGAGGCGGCTGGAATATCGATGTAACTTCCGCGGCTACGGCGGTGCAGGCAGCGCCATTCATTGAAGGGACCGTCTGCCATATAAAAACCGCGCAGGGCGCGTTTGCCCAATAAGCGGCTGAGGGTGATCCATGCCATTCGCATGTCCGGCCAGATGGGATAGAGCGCCTCGCCCCACTCCAGCATGACGACCACCGGGCGATTAAAACTTGAGCGCTCGCAGCGCGGTAGATCATGCACGGGCTCGCTACGAATCAACAGGCGCAGGCTGCGCTTGAGCTCGATGTTTCTGCCCCGGCGCCGACCGGCAAGGGCGCTGTCCCACAGGTTTTGCCACTGGCCATCGCTACGCAGGGGATGTTCGGGTAGCGCTTGGGGCATGGCGCTATCTTCATCAGGCTCAGTCTCCGGCCAGTCACCAGAGCCGAGCGGCTGACGCTCCCGTGGCTGACCGGTCTCCACGATCCAGTAACGCTGCTCGCGCTTGGGCAGATAGGTAACGTCCGCAGCGCCCTGCTCGATATCCCCTCCGTTGCCGTGGCCAGATGCACTGTTTTGGTTTGCACGCTGCGGCTCGGTAACGGTATCGGGCGGCTTTGGCTCATATCCGAGCGCCTCGGCCAGCGCCGGATACAGGTGCTCATTAGCACTCGCACACAGCGTGTTGAGAAGATCGGCCCGTGACAGGTGGCTACTCATCACGGCGGGGCCTGCTAACGCGGGACCGCTTGGCTTTTGTGAAAATAACAGCCCAATCGGTCAAGCCATTCAAGCTGCCCTGCCTGATCGGCGGCGGCGCCGTCCAGTGCACGCAGCAGATCGAGATATTCGGCCAAGCCGGTCTTCGGCAGCTCCCGACAGGCGGCACGGTCTTCGAGAATCTGGCGTGCGGCTTCGGCCAACACATCCGCATCGAAGTCAGGAAAATGCGCCGCACCGATCTCGACTAAATACGCTTGCAGTGATGCCGGCAGGCTCAACTCCAGCACCACGCAGCGGCGTACCAAGGCCGGTGGCAGTTCACGGATATCGTTGCTGGTAATCACCACCAATGGGGGTCGGCCGACGGGAACCACGGTTATGTCGAGCAACGGCACGGCAAAGGCGCTGTTGCCCAGCACCTCCAGCAGGCCGTTGGCGAGGCTGATATCGGCCTTGTCGATCTCGTCAATCAACAGCACGATGCCGGACTCGATGGGATCGGGCGCATTTGCATCAGCGGGTGGACAGTAGTTGTGTGGGCAGAGGGCGTACTGATCCTCTGCATCCTGCCAGGCAAAGGCCCACCAGAGCGGACCGGGGCCGACATAGTTTTTCATCTCCTCAAGACGGTCGGCTTTGCCGGTATGGGCGGCGAGTTGGGCATCGGCCAGACGCCGGGTGTAATCAACGGACCAGAGCAGGTCGGCGTATTCGCTGTTGGGTTGGACCACGGCGGGCACAAAGCGCCGCCCCAAGGCCGCCGCTGCGGCGCGGGCCAGTTGGCTCTTGCCAACGCCGGGCTCACCACGCACCAGCAGCGGCCGGTTTGCCGCCAACGCGGCGATCAGGGCATGGGCCTGTTTTGACTCGAAGCAATGGACGGCATCCCCCCAGGCGCCGATGGCCGTTAGGGGTTGGGTGGCCTGTTCGGCCGCTTCGAGCCGGGCGATGTCCTGGGCCAATTGAGCTGCGTGGCGCTTTGTTTTGTTAGTCATGCGCCGAATCCAATTTGCCACATCTGCCGGATGTTATTCAGTATGGTTGTGGCCTGGTTCCCCAACGCGAGGCCGTCAGGTATTGCAGCCGTTAGACGTGTCATAAAATCCGCCGGCAGCTCATTTTTCGCCTCAATATCGGTCTGAAGAGTACGAATCTCACGCCGTAAATCTGTTGGCGGTGAGGGCTCCTGTGCGGTGGCCTTGAGCAGTTGATCCAGCAGGGGCAGGATTTGGGCCGGGTCGATGCCACGCTGATGGAACGTTGGACTGCTTCGATCTTGGCCGGTTACCAGCGTTACAGTAGCGCCTTCGCCTGCGGTTACCTTGATGGACTGCTGATTTGTTGCGGGCGTGGTCATGTCATTTTTCTCCTGAGCAGATGTGGATTGGGAAGTTCCTTGGCTGGGAATATCTTCATTCAATAGACACCCTGTGCGGTAGAGCCAGCGGGCGATCCAACCACCGAGCAGGTCTTCGTCATCGATCAGAAGGCCCTCGGTCGGGCCATCGATTTCGTGGCTGATAAAGCCCATTAAACCGGGAAGGTGCTGGTAAAGCAGGTCTGTCACCTCATCGGACTCGGGACTTGTCATCAGATGAAAAAAGAGCGCCTTGGTCTCGCTGTCCAGGATCAGGCCGGCATTTAATCGGCCACAATAGCGTTGGAAGGCGGCCCGATCCGTCCGTGGATCGGGCGGGGCTTCACGTCCGGGATCGTAACGCTCCACCAACAAACCCACGAGTTTCCAGAACCTTTGCAATGAATCACCGGCCGATGACACCCCCTGGGTGATCAGGGCGTGGGTATCTTCATCCTTCAAGTGCCTGTCCTTATCACTCGAAAGTCCGTTGATGGGAAGGTTTTGCGCCACCAGCAGGCGAATGCGGAGCAGCCACGCCTGGTCGGTGCCGACCTCCTGGCGTTTTCCCGGCTGGTATTCCGAACCGGGAATCACACACGCCCGGCTCACCGCCTCAACCACGGCCCATATCTGCCCGCGTAACTCAGGTGAAGCAGCGCCATTTGCGTATACTTCATCAAAGAGGCGGGAAAACGGGCGGAGTACCTCTGTTGCGCTGCCCGTACGAATCCGTTTAGCGATATTTCGGGCGGCACGCTCGACACTGTCCGCTGCCTGCCAAGCCTGGAGCAGGGGGACCTGCAATTGGGGGGCACAGCAGCCAATCGCTTCACGGAGCAGAGACGCATCGATATGTGCCGCCGCACGCTGCTCTCTGACTTCGCAGTGGTGGATATCTCGTTTGTGCGCTTGGCTCAATCGTTCGACCTCGACCCGCTTTTCCGCAGGCAGCCTTTCGTTAAGCAGCGCGGCTATGGCTTGGTAGGGAACTTTGTCTTGATCCCGATATTTTTCGTGACAAAGCTCCAAACCACGGATGTAACGATCATCAATCCTCTTATCCAATCGACGCCCAAGCTCGTGCGCAAACGCTTTTTGGACCTTAAATTCAGCGGCTATTCTATGACCGCGAAGCCAACCTGTATGGTCATCGGGCGTATCTTTTTTCCTCCATCACTCAGCACGCCATCGGCTTCGCTAAAAGCTAATGGAATCCGTACCGAACATCCAGGAAATAAACAGGGGAAAAGGCGGGGAGAAAATCGAGCAAACCGGGAGGCGACTAGCCCTGCCCATTACCCATAAGTCTGAAATATGGGAACAGACATGACATAACCTGTTGTTTTCGTTAGGTTCATATTTTTGTTGGCTGTTAGGGGTATGGCTTGTAACTCGTTGTTTTTAAAGGGTGTAAATATTTGTGGGTAATGGGCAGGACTAGCCCGGATGTTTCCCTCAGGAACGTGATGATCGTGCCGAACGCGTCGCTCAGGGGCGGATTTGCGATTGATTCATACGTGACATCGCCACCAAGTCAGGTAATCGCTCCGCGCCAACCTGACCTCCGATTCTAATCCGTTTCTTGCCAGTACAGGGCATTTGATTATGGATGATGCTTCGTTGGTTGTCAGCGATTCCGCACGGAGACTGATTACCATACCAGGGGCGGCTCATCCATCCTCGCAAGTTGCTCCCGCAGCGTGAGGATATGCTCCTCCCAGAAGCGAATCGTGTCGAACCAGGGGAAGGCCTGGGGAAAGGCGGGATCATCCCAGCGTCTGGCCAGCCATCCGGCAAAATGGATCAGTCTCAAACTGCGCAGGGCCTCGAGCAGATGCAGTTCCGCTGGATTGAAATCGTGGAACTGCGTGTAGCCTTCCAGCAGGTCAGCCAGTCGTTCCGTCATGTAGCCCCGGTCGCCCGAAAGAAACATCCACAGATCCTGCATCGCCGGACCTGTCCTGGCATCGTCGAAATCGACGATCTGCGGGCCCTCGTCACGCCACAGGATATTTCCCGGATGACAGTCGCCGTGTAGGCAAAGAGAATCCACCGACCCGGCGCGGGCATAGCAGTCCTCAATGCGATGCACCAGATCCTTCAGCAGGCTCTCATAAGCCGGGAGCAGATGATGCGGGATAAACTCATGCTCCAACAGGTAGAGGCTAGGCGCCCGTAGATAGCTTTCAATATCGATACCGGGCCGATGTTGGAACGACTGGGTGGAGCCGAGCAGATGGATCCTGCCGATAAACCGCCCCAACTGCTCCAGTTGATCCGGATTGTCCAGCTCCGGAGCACGCCCGCCTTTACAGGGGTAGAGGGCAAAGCGGCTGCCTTTATAGTGCAACAGGGTATTGCCCTCTGTATCGGAGAGAGGCGCGATGACCGGAATCTCCTGCTCGGCCAGGGCCAGGGTAAACCGGTGTTCTTCCAGAATGGCCTGATCGCTCCAGCGCTTGGGACGGTAGAACTTGGACACCAGGGGGGCGCCCTCCTCCACACCGACCTGGTAGACCCGGTTTTCATAGCTGTTGAGGGCAAGAAACCGTCCATTGCAGATGACACCTGTCGATTCAATGGCATCCAGCATGGCGTCGGGAGTCAGGGCGGCAAAGGCCTGGGGGCTGCTAACCCGCATTTCTCACCAGACGGACCGTACTAACAGGAAAACTTATGGAAGTTGAACAGGTTAGCATCTCTCACCGTATGGCGTTCATCGGACAGTCTGTCCTATTTGGTTTTTGGAACAACCAGGCCGAGCCTCTTCAACGATCAGGCTTGAACCATAGGCCCGGCTATGCTTCTGCGCCCGATCGTCCAACCTGCTTCGGCCTGGTTGCACCAAAAATCCAAATCCTGGTGAGAAATGCGGGCTAATCTCTTCCATACAGGCAATGTATCGGATAGTCGCCTTCAATTACAGCCTGCTATTCAATTCGACGGTAACGGTTTGATGGTCGTCACCCAGCCAGACCTGGTTCTCCTGGATTGTGGCATGGAGGCGCATGTTCCGTTGCGCTAAATCTTCCAACCGGACCCCGCCGGTCACCAACAACATCACCACACGCAGATTGGAAAACCGTTTCAGCACACGCTGGTTCTGCTGCCACCAGATGGCGGCGCTACGTTCGGCATAGGGATAGACAATCACTTGCTTCGCCCGCCCACACGCACGCCGCAAGCGTTTCTCATCAGGCTGTCCCAGTTCGATCCACAGCTCGATTTCATCACTCAGGCTCTTCTGCCAAAGATCGGGCTCGTCGGCGCTACTCAGCCCCTTTGTAAAGTCCAGTGCATCATTGGCGTTGAGTGTGAAAGCGAGCAGACGCACCAGCATGCGCTCATCCGTCTCAGAGGGATGACGCGCCAGGGTCAGGCTATACGTTTGATAATGGCGCCTCTCCATATCGGAGACCTGTAACTCGGTTTTGAAAATCGTTGCCTTAAGCGCCAATCGGATACCACCCTGTTTGATGTAGGTTCAATATACCATGTGATGGGTGCGCAAGAAGAGCCGGATCACCCAATCACCCATCGGATTGATTCGATTGGGTGCCGGTTCATGCCGTTTCAGGGCGGACCAAAAGGCAAGCAAGATTGGATGATGATTTTTCCGCGGCCCTAAACCTTATTGACGACGATCCAACGGCACAAAATCCCGCCGAGGCGAACCCATGTAGACTTGGCGCGGCCGGCCGATTCTCTGTAATGGATCGCTCATCATCTCCATCCAGTGAGAAACCCAACCGACCGTCCTGGCTATGGCGAACATCACCGTGAACATGTTGTTGGGAATGTTCAACGCCCGGTAGATAATCCCGGAATAGAAATCCACGTTGGGATAGAGCTTGCGTTCCAGGAAATAGTCGTCTTTCAGTGCGATCTCCTCAAGCCTCAACGCCAGTTCGAACATCGGACTGTTGTTATCGGCCAGTTCCTCAAGGACTTTTTTGCACATCTCGCGCAGGATATTGGCACGCGGATCATAGTGTTTATAGACCCGGTGGCCGAATCCCATGAGACGGAAGGGATCTTTTTTATCCTTTGCCTTGGCCATATATTGATCGATACGCGATACGTCGCCTATCTCGGTCAACATATTCAGGACCGCCTCATTCGCGCCACCATGGGCCGGTCCCCAGAGTGAGGCAATCCCCGCAGCCAGACAGGCGAAGGGATTGGCTTGTGAACTGCCTGCCAGCCTGACGGTGGAGGTGCTGGCGTTTTGTTCATGATCGGCATGTAGAATGAACAACAGATTCATGGCCTGTACGGCTATCGGGTGTGCTTGGTAGGGCTCACAGGGAGTGGCGAACATCATCTTCAGCAGATTGGCGCAGTATGAGAGGTCATTGTCCGGATAGATAATCGGTTCACCGATATTGTGCTTAAAGCTGGCTGCGGCTATGGTCGGCATTTTGGCAATCAGGCGGTGAGCGGATATCTCCCGATGGCGGGGATTATTGATATCCAGCGAGTCGTGATAAAAGGCCGAGAGCGATCCTACGACACCGACCATGATTGCCATCGGATGTGCATCATGGTGAAAGCCGCCGAAAAAATTCTTCAGATTTTCATTCAACATCGTGTGGTATGTGATGATATCGTCGAACTCTCGTAGCTGTTCTCTATTCGGCAATTCACCATACAGCAACAGATAGGCCACCTCGATATAGTCCGCTTTCGCCGCTAACTGCTCAATAGGATAACCACGATACTCCAGAATACCGGCCTCTCCATCGATATAGGTGATGCTGCTTTCACAACTGGCTGTTGACATGAAGCCCGGATCATAGGTGAACAACCCTTGATCCCGATAGAGTTTGGTAACATCCACGGCCAACGGACCCTGCACCGGGCTCTTTACCGGCAGCCGGACTCCCTCCTGATGCGCATCTTCCTGTATTAAATAGTATTTATCAGCCATTGTTATTCACCTGACAAGTTACAGGACTAAACCCTGATCAAGCCCGAATCCAGCTCAAAACATCAAGAAATACCGGCTCTCTATTCCACGATTTTTCGGCGTAACGCTTTTTGCTTCCCGCGCTGACTCTTACTATCGAGTCGTCGCTTGCGCGAGGCCACCGTAGGCCTGGTCGCAATACGCTTTTTTCGAGTGATCGCCACACTGCGGATCAGCGTCTGGAGACGTTGCAAGGCATCTTGACGATTCTTCTCCTGGTCTCGATAGCGTTGTGCTTTGATAACGATAATCCCTTCACGACTGATCCTTTTGTCCCGCAGTTTCAATAGGCGCAAACGGTAATGGTCCGGTAGCGAGGACGCTGTGATATCAAAGCGCAAATGAATAGCCGAGGCGACCTTGTTGACGTTTTGTCCACCGGCTCCCTGTGCGCGAATGGCGCTGAGTTCGATCTCGTTATCGGAGATCACGACTTGATTAGAGATTTTCAGCGCCATGGGATCATAAATCGAAGTATAGCCTGATAATGAGGATTACAGACAGGCCGTGGTTAAGTCAAACCATTTACAATGACATCCTTGCCGCCGCACCCCTCAATGAGCGATATCTGCTAACATTCGGTTATGGTGTATCCTATCGTCTGCCGTTTTCAGCGTGGCGCCGAATCGTCACCCCCTGCCTGAAGGGAACCGATGGCTTATCCAGCGCAGATATTATTCGCCCTGATTGCGGCTCTCCTGCTTTCTCCCGCCGTTGCCGCACCGGGATCGGTTTTTCAAACGGAGAAACAACGCGTCACCTACGAAGTCGTCACTCAAGGTCTGTCTCACCCCTGGGCCCTCGCCTTTCTGCCCAACGGTAAGATGCTGGTCAGCGAACGGGGCGGCAGGCTACGTCTGATCGATAGTGATGGGAACCTCGATCCCAGACCGATAGAGGGACTCCCGCCGATCCGGCAACAGGGTCAGGGAGGTCTGCTCGATCTAGCCCTGCATCCGAAGTTCACAGAAAACCGCTGGCTCTATTTTTCCTATGCCGAGCCCGAAAACGGCGCCTATGGCAGTGCGGTGGCGCGCGGCAGACTGAAAGGCCACAACCTCGATCAGCTAGAGGTGATTTTCCGCATGGAGCGCAAGACGGATTCGCAGCGTCATTTCGGCTCCCGACTGACTTTCGATGGTCAAGGCTATCTCTTCATCACCCTGGGGGATCGCGGCGACCGGCCGCGGGCGCAAGACCTCAACGATCACGCCGGCTCACTGATCCGTCTGCATGACGACGGGCGAATACCCGATGACAATCCATTCGTCGATCGCCGCGACGCCAAACCGGAGATCTACAGCTATGGTCACCGCAACATCCAGGGCGCCGCTCTTCACCCACGCACAAACAGACTCTGGACCCATGAACACGGCCCCCAGGGCGGTGACGAAATCAATATCCCGGAACCGGGCGTGAACCACGGCTGGCCGGTCATCACCTACGGCGTGAACTACTTTATCGGCACTAAAATCGGCGAAGGCACCCACAAAACCGGCATGGCCCAACCGATATACCATTGGACGCCATCCATCGCGCCATCCGGTATGACCTTCTACACCGGCGATCGATTCAAAAACTGGAAAGACAATCTGTTCGTGGGTTCACTCAAGTTTCAGCAGCTAGTCAGGCTCGAACTGGATGGAAAGACGGTCAAACACGAGGAACGTATGTTGACTGGAGAACTGGGAAGAATCCGCGATGTAAGACAGGGATCCGATGGACTGCTCTACCTGCTCACGGATGAAGATCAGGGCAAGCTGGTTCGCTTGCTTCCACAGCCCGACCATTGACACCTTGCAGAAGACGAAGAGATTTCTCAGCGGCAGGCCGTTCACTCACCGACGAGTGACCATAAACGGGTATCGCCGCTAGCGAGGTCATAACTGATAATCCGATGGTTATTGGTGTCTGCAATCAATGCCTTTCCGTCCAGCAACGTCAGCCCGCCCGGTTCATTCAACTGAACCTGTCCGTCTACAGTACTTTCAATCCCAGGTCTGCCATCGCCGACGAGTGTCTGAACTATACCCTTGTCCAGATCAATGGATTTGAGCTTATGATTATAGGTATCGGCAATCAGCAGTTGATCGGTCTTAAGGACTGCAATGCCGAGCACATGTTGTAGCTTGGCCTGTTCCAACGCTCCATCCCGGTCGCCAAAATCAAACAAACCGGTTCCGACAAGCGTTTCAACACGTTGCTCTCGAAGCTGGATACGACGTATTGCGGAGTCTTCCGCGTCAGCCACATAGAGCCAATCCCCGTCCAGGCTCAAGCCGCTGGGCTGGCTAAAGGTAGCGGCATGGAGATCTCCGTCGTCAATACCTTCACGCCCAGAGCCGGCAAAGGGGCCGATCTTTGCCGTTGTTCTGTCATATCGCCAGACCTGATGGCTGCCGGCCATGGCGATATAGAGTTGATCGTTTTGCAGAGCAAGCGCCCAGGGTGATGCAAGGCCGACTGAACCGGCATCGTAATTACCTTGCCGTTTGCGCTCCAATTTTCCATTCCCCGCCACTGTCTTCACACTGTCAGTAGCAAGATCGATATAGCGGATCAGGTGATTACCGGTATCGGCGACGTAGATACCATGCTCATCAAACACCAGCCCTTGCGGCGTATTGAATCGGGCAGTACGGCTGTCGCCATCCTGCATACCAGCCGCTTTACCACCATATATCCGTTGGATTCCGCCCTGGTGATCGGTGACAACGATTCGGTTATGTAAGGTATCACTAATAGCGACATAGCGCTTTGAGGCGGCTATCTTTCCCGGCGCAGCCAACAGGGATGCATCCAGCCGCTCCCTTTCCAGCCTATATGGAATCGGTGTGGGATCAAGGATCGCTGCGTGATCCTCCAATAACTGACTGATCGTTTGATCAAAAAGATCATATTTCCCTTCCCCGGTCACCCGGCCCAGCACCGACCCGGCAGGATCGATCAGCACCCGTGTCGGCCAGGCTCGCATACCGTAATAGCTGCCCAGTACGGAATCGACATCGTTGACGACCGGGTGATCAATACCGGACCTCACGACAAATTTCCGAAGCGTTTCGATGTTCTTTTCATTATCGAATTTCGGGGTATGAACGCCAATAACCAGCAGTTGATCACCGTACTTCGCTTCAAGTTTTTTCAGATCAGCCAAAACATGGATACAGTTGATACAGCCATAGGTCCAAAAATCCAGAATGACCATTTTCCCATTCATGTCATCAAAGGTTAACGGTCTCTCAACATTCAACCATGCCAATCCTGGGGCGAATTCGATTCCCGGACCGGATAGCTTATTCGTCTTGTCCCGGTCTTTCTCTGATTGAGGCGTCTCGGCAGAACAAGCCGAAAAAAAAGCAATGCACAGGAGTGAGATGAACCCCATAAAATTGCAGTTCTTGGAGAAACGATCACAGTAGCGCATTTTTCGAAAATCGTTGCTAATATTCTAAATATTACATTATTAAATCAATAAGCTGAAGTTTCACGCTATTTCATCGTCGTAATCGAACATAAACGATTTAATAGTTCCGGGAAAGTTCAATGAAACATAACAGATCATTACTTTTAACTCAAGTTTCGGAGTTCATATTTACATACGAATAGCCTCTAACAGTATGATAAATATGAATAATTACGATCTCTCCTTTAAAAGCACTGTGTTTTTATGTCAACAATGAATTTGCAGGTATTTTGCTTGTGTGTTGGTTTCCCGGCACATTTACGAACACTTGCATATGGCTCCAAATAACGGGTTACCGTGCGAAATGCTTAGAAAGCAGCACTTTTTTGCAAATTTTGAACTCCGAAACTTGAGTTTTAAAAACAGCAACTTATTACGTGCCCATTCCTTATTGGCTCAGCAAGCAGAAGAGATACAAAGTACGCGGGTTTATTTGCGCTTACCGTAAACCCAATGAATCACCACCTGAGTTTGAACTCCGAAACTTGAGTTATACGAAGCGCCACCCTTTTAGAACGATGGTCTCCCTGATTTTATCGGAGCATCAGAATTGTTTTCTTGTGACGTATCATTCTTATCCGCATTCACTTTGCTTATTTCAGCACCCATGAACCCAAGCATATTTCTTGAATTTTTTAATGGACCAACAAAATAAAACACATAAGAGTATGATGGTATATTCCAATCAAGCATGGCATAAGCATTACCATTAGGTGACTTCTTGATAGCATAGATTGCAGGATAACCGTTTACTTCAGTATTAATAAATTCTTTAGTTAAATTAGATTTTGTCCCATTGTCTAAGCCTCTTTCTTGTACAATGAGCAAGTGACTAGAATCAAGCCTTTGGTAAACACGCCTTACAGTTCCATAAGAACTTACTGATTCATTGTAAGTAACACCCGGGAAGGTATATCCAATATAACTATAGTTTTGTGTAATAGCCTTCGGTATATTTGACAAAGAAAATCTAAGATTAGGTATTGAGGCGGAGGTGCTTACAATGTAGTTCATAACTCCTGTAATTTCATCAGCACTTCTATCACTCACATCATCATAACCATTCGCTTTACTTTTTTCCAGTTCACGCCTTACCGCATCTTGAAGCTCTTTTGGCATATCTTCAATAGAAATCAGGTTGTTTTTTGGATCATTAGATGCTAATTTTTCCGCTCCCTCACTACTAAACCCCATGTCAGTTAGATCTCTTTGTTGGAAACTAGTACTCTCTATTTCCAAGAGTGCCTTTTCTTTAATATCATATGGCATATTCGGCAATTTATCGGCCTCTTGTTTGCCAACAAAAATATTATTGATTTCTGCATCTGAGTCTATATCATCAAAATCACTTGCACTATCTTGTACAGCATTGTCTTTAGAAGGAATAAACACCGGCTCAGACTTTAGAAGAGAAATAATACCAAGTTCAGGATGTTTAATTTCCCCATCGCTCAGAGATATTTTATTATTGGAATAATCAGCATATTCTATGGAGTATGTAACACTTACTACAACCAACACGATCACCGTTATGTAAACAAATGTTTTTTTCACAAAATCATAGCCTTTTTGTTAAATTTTCCTTGCTGCGCAAGCACAGCAAGGAAAACCGTATATTACCAACCCCAATTTGTGGTAAAATTACAGTTTGTAACAAACTTCCTATTACTTTCCATACGCCTAGCTTCTAAGTTATACCACCAGTGTAAGCCATATACGCCAGAGTAGTAATAATTTTTTATCCAATTCCCTACTTGCCCAGCATATGAGTGCCTTGTATAAATCAATCGATTATCAGAATTAGACACATGCTTCTCCCACTCATAATACGGTGGAGTATTCTTTTTTCTAACATGATGCGATTGTGTATACATGTATCCAGGATTCCAGAAATCCCAGGTGATTGATTCTTTTGCCCCTGCACCAGGACAGTCTCTACTAATCCAACTTGGCCCTGAACCCGCATAACTGATACTAACCATAATAAGCGATAAAACACCAATTAAACTAATTTTATTCATTATATTATCCATGTCACTTTCTCCGCACCCTTTCAAAATATAATAGCTACTGGGGCGCTTACAGCAGCTAAGGAATGAGTTCGTAATAACTTCCCTATTTATGTGACTGGATTTACGGAATAATTCAAGTGGCCCGGTTTTTCATCAAATAGTATATTTACCCATTCATAAAAATTATCGGCTATATCCGGGATTCCCAATCACTAAATAGCACAAGTTCATGTGTTTTATATAGCAATTTATCCATTTCATAGTGTCCGTAAATTACTGGGAATTTGTGCAGGGATATCGAGAGGTGGACCATCAACTCAACACTTGATAGAGCTTTTTATTGTGCCTATACCGTGCACAAACGCCGCAAATGTGCTCCGAATCCCCTGTTTGGCCTGTGGGAATGTGAAATAGATTGCCACAATAGGAACATTTGAAATTATTTAGCGGCAATTCCGGTTGTTGCTGACGTTTCCACTCATATAGGCTTACGGCCTGTCGCTCACAGACATCGACACAAACACGACAACCGGAACAAGCTTGCGGATTTAGCTGATAGCTGGATCGTCCACCGACCTCGACCAACTGAACAGCATGATGCGGACAGAGCCTCGCACAGGCATCGCACCCGTCACATAAGCGGCTATCGATGACTGGTTGACAGGGCCAGAGCGTTTCCTCCGTAGTGCTCGGCAATAGACGGCCCAGGGGCGTGAAAGGGATCTGCTTATTGTTAGACAATTCAAGCAGCTTCCCTCCGTACTGAAGACCGGTATTGATAAAGCCTTTTAAAAACCCCCTCCGACTGAGCTGGGGAGCCGTTGAACAGTCAACGATTTCCTGATTCAACCGCCTCCACGCCGCTTGGGATCGGCGACTCAATTTGATTGCTGTGTGGCCGTCTCTCTTCAGGGCGCTGTTTAGCGGACCCAACCTGTCAGAAAGACGAATACCTTGCCCGCGTTTACAACTATCGCAGTCGGCTGTCGCCACAATCCACTCTTTAATCCCTTTTTGATATAGCTTAAGAACATCCTGGAGTCCAATGGCATGAATACAGGATACTCCACCCCTTTTCCCGGCAGAGACAACATATTCGCAGGCGCAGATCGCTACGTTCGAACCCTGCCACTGCCCAGCCACGACCTCATGCCGACAATCGATAGCGCCCTCCGGACAAGCCGGCACACACAAACCGCAACCATCGCAAGCGCCTGCATCCAAACCGAGCGCTTCGTCATCCAATACCCAGGCATCCTGCGGGCAGGACTCGACACATGCCTTACAACCAGCGGTTTCTATCTTGGCATGAACACAGCGCTCACCGATAACGCTCGGCAGTTTCTCTTCCTGCCGGGCGTTATCGACAAGTTCACGCAGTTTGAACACCATTTTATGGACAACAGCCTATCCGATATATGTCCAGAACGTTATCAGTTTTTAAGGGTGCGGATATATGCAATAAGTGCTTGGATTTCACTATCCGGGATATCGGTCCGCCCCGGCATTGTAGCTGCACCGCCATATTTTTCAGAGCCGTTCTTAATGATATTCAGCAGATCGGCGTCCGTACCGGACTTGCCGTCACCGTCCGTGTCATATTTAAACGTCCCTTCGGAGAAACTACGCGGCTTGGGGTCCAACGCCATAGCAGCGGGACCGTCCCCAGCACCGGCGGGACCATGACAACTGCCACATGCCGCTTCATCATAAATCGCCTTACCCGCCGCTGCATCCGCCATCGCATTCTGTGCAGCGGTGAGCAACAATAGCACTCCACACAAGATGTAAACATAATAGTCAATTTTCTTCATGTTAACCTCCTCAGCATTAAAGATCGTTATTTTCATGGTTGGATATTGAAGCCGTTAATGGGCGAATACTCAGCGCCTTCTTACACGGCTGGTCCCATCCCTGGCATGAAGCTGACGGGCACCTCCTCCGGCTTCCGTACAACCTTCATTCTCTCATCAATCTCTTCCTGACTGGGTCTGGGTTCTTCCAGGATGGTCGCCAACAGATCCCGCAACTCTTCACAATAGGCGTCAGTCAACAGGGCGATGCCTGCAAAATACGCAGTACTGCAACGAGTCGCCACACGTTCCGAAAAAGAACCGAGCCAACGCAGCAGATGTTCATCCATAAACCGGCCGGCTTGTTTAAGATCGACTGTCGACTGTGCGTTCGAAAAAAGATGCGCGAGGAACCGGATTTGCAGAACCAAGTGATCGTCGGGCCTGATGCGCCAATTCTCAGCCATCAAGCCATGTTCTTCATACCAGGCCCTCACCTGAAACATACTATCCTGACAGGTGAGGTTCTCGTCGTCGATCCAGACGGATTCTTCCGGCGAGGCATGGATACCGTAGTTCAGATAGATATTTGCGAAGTCAGCGGCCAGTTCATCGAGCATGGCTTCATCGATCCGTTCAGGCAGCGCCGCGAGCGCGTGTTCCATCAGATCAAAAGCCCTGCGCCCACGCTCAGCGATCAACTTCAACCCCACCCCGTCAGGGAAGCTCTCTTTGCGCAGGGCTTGCAGTAACTCTGCATCCGGCTCCTTATCATGCAGCGATACCAGCATCGCCATATCATCGGCCACCACTCGGCTGAACACCTTCAGCGCTTTAGCCGATATGCTGTTTTTATCTTTCAATGCCTGTCCCATTACCTGACCTTCCCTTTGCTGTGAGCCACAAAGCCAATGGAAGGCTTGGTCAAGTCGATATTCGACATATTTTTCACCTGCCGGGATACCTTGTCATTTGGTCCCAGCGCCACCGTCTCCAATTCACCGTTCCAGATCTGCTCAACCGGCCCGATATCCAGCACCCGCATCATGCAAGCCATGACGCAGTAAGGCTTGCGCCCCGCTTCGATCTCATCGACGCACATATTGCACTTCTTGACGATGCTGTCGTAAGGATCAAACTGAGGCGCCCCGAAGGGACAGGCCGCCTCGCAACGTCGGCAACCAATACAGAGGGTGGAATCGATATCGACAATACCATCCTTTTTACGTTTGAAGATGGCGCCTGTCGGGCAGGTCGGCAAGCAGGCCGGCGACTCGCAATGGTTACAGGACATATTGACCTTGTAGGCAAACACATCCGGGTATGTCCCGCCTTCGATGTATTGCACACGTCTGAAGCGGGGCCCTGCCGCCAGGCCGTTCTTATCCTTACAGGCAATCTCACAGGCCCGGCAACCGATACAGTCCACATTGTTATGGATGAATCCAAGCTGCTGGAGCGGCTTGACCGGGGTATACGTCTCCCGCTTACGGCGCTTGACGGCTTCCTTGATCTTGGCCTTGGCCTTGGCCTTGACTATTGCTTCTGACATTTATCTCTCCTCCAAGATTAAAGATCACGCCGGAAGACATGGGCGCGGGATGTTGCAAGTTTGTCCCAGCCCGGGCGATGCTCCAGATCCGTCTTCTTGATATCGCATAACACCGTGTTGTAGGCAAAGGCCCCGGCCGGGCTTGGCTCGTCCAATGTCAGCATGTCCGGATTCCCGGCGCGGTCCACACCGTTTTCGTCGAGATCCATCCAGGCGCCTTCATGCAGCACCGCAACGCCGGGCATGCAGCATTCGGTCACATAGGCCGGCACCACGCACTTGCCGCGGTCATTCCAGACCTCCACCGTATCGCCGGTTTTAATACCCAGTTTTTTCGCATCAGCGGCGTTCATCGTCACCTCCTGCTCGTAGGTTTCGCGCAGCCAACTGCAATTATTGAAAATGGAGTGGGTCCGCCAGCGGGGATGAGGCGAAATCAGATGGAATGGGTGTTTCTTGGTTTTCGGACTGTTCAACGACTCCCAAGGCTCGATCCATTTAGGTATGTAGGGGATGTGATAACCATACATGGTCTTCTTCCAATCCGTGATCTGCGCCAACTGGGTGGCGAGAATCTCGATCTTGCCCGAGGGGGTCTGGAAAGGCGCCCCCTTCTCGATCTGGTCACGAAAAGCGACCTTGGGCTGATCAAAAGTGAATTTGTATACCCCACGCTGCTTGAACTCGTCCCATGACATATTGACGTGCTGATGGGGGATGACCTTGGTCTCCCACCATTTCCGCAGATAGGCCTCGTCAACATTGTCATTGATATGGAAGTAGTCCCGGTTGGCCATGGGATTGTAGGCCTGGCCGAAAACATTCCCTCCGATGCGATAGGCCAGTTCAGTGAAGACCTGGAAATCGGTCTTCGACTCGCCCATCGGCTCGATCACCTTCGGCCGATGGATGTAATAGTGCCCCTTGTACCAGGGCAACGCCACATCATGCCGCTCAAAGTGTGTGGCTATGGGCAACAGGATATCCGCATAGAGACCGGAGGGTGTGATGGTGGAATCCATACAGACCACCAGCTCCAACTTTTGGATCGCCTCAATCTCTTTATTGATATTGGTCAACTGATTGAACCAGTCGGAACCCTGCCAAAAGATACCCTTGATATTGGGTATCTGGCCGTCGGTCTCATCCTCGCGCTGCCATAGACCGACCTCTTCACGCTTCACATTCGGGTAGTTGAGCACGCAGTGCGCCCAGCGATCCGACTTGATCGCCTGGAACCAGATATTCGAGTACTGATCATAGGGATAGGCAACGGCCTCCGCATGCCAGGCCTTACCGACGCCTTCCGCACTGCCACCCAAAATACCGATATTACCGGTCATGGCCTGCAAGGCGGCAGCCATGCGATTGTACTGTTCGCCATAGGCATTGCGCCCAGGCGCCCAGGACGCCTTGAGCGCCGCCGGCTTGGTCTTAGCAAACATGTCGGCCAGTTTCCTGATGTCCTTGGCGGACACGCCACAGATTTTTTCCGCCCACTCCGGGGTCTTGGCCTCACCGTCATACTTGCCCAGGATGTAGTCCTTGAAATTCTCCTTATCCTTCACCCATTCCGGCATGGTCCCTGCGTCCATCCCTTGGCAGAATTTATCGATGAATGCCTGATCCTGCAGATTATTGGTGAAGATATAGTGGGCCATGCCCGCCATCATCGCCGCGTCGGTATTCGGACGGATAGGGATCCACCAGGCGTCATAAGCCGAAGCAGAGTCAGTATACTGCGGATCCACCAGCACGAACTTGCAACCGCGCTGTTTGGCCATGCGCATGTACATGACGGTATTGCCGCCATGGAAGGTGTAGGCCGGATTCCAGCCCCACATGATCATCAGCTTGGAATGGGCAAAGGCGTCATCCTCGTTGCCGTCTTCAATGGTGCCGAAGGTCATGCGTGAACTGAAGGTCGTGCCCTGATAGGAGGGCACCGACCAGGAAGTGGTTCGGCTGCCGAACATACCGAGAAAACGGCCCGTCAGGCCCTCAATCTGATCCGACTTGTGCAGCACACCATAGGATGCGCCGGCATAGCTCTGGTCCAGCAGCGCTGTGCGTCCGTAGGTGTCCTTGAGGTAGACCATCTTCTTGGCGACGAAGTCCAGCGCCTCATCCCAGGAGATGCGTTTGAATTTGCCTTCGCCGCGCTCACCCACCCGCATCATGGGATAGAGCAGGCGCTCCGCGGAATAAAGGCGCTGGCGATAGGAACGTCCACGCAGACAGGCCCGAAGTTGCGGCTCTTCGTTGGTGTCCTTGCCGAAATGACCACCCCGCTGGTAGCGGCCGTCGTCGGTGGAGAGACGCACGATGACATCCTTCCACTTGTGCGCCACCAGCATGTGGCGGGAGCCACAGTTGTGGGCGCAACTGGTGACCACGGTTTGCAGTTCGTCATCCTTGGGATAGGGTTCGTAGGCGAAAGCCTTGGCCTCTTTGGCGGTCTTCAGCTCCACCAACCCTCCGGCCGTGAGGGCGGCGCTTCCCACCGCCGTAGTTTTCAGGAATGAACGCCGGGATAGATTCAGGCGCTCGAATAGATCATCGTTTCTTTTCTTGGTGCTCATCCATACCACTCCGTCAGCAGGAACGCTATTTCGCGGCCTGTTTGGTTTTTATCAGGAATCTCGGCTCGGACTCTGTAGGCCGGTCTTTGGCCCACTCGGGTACCTCTTTCTTCATTCCCTTCCACGCATGGCGAGGATAGGGGTAGGGGATGCGGTACCACTGGCGTCCACCGTGACAGCCATAGCAGACATCCGAGTCTTGTTTCCCCGCCTCCTCGATGGCGTCCGCCTTCAGATAATTGACCTGGTGCCGGGTGGTGCGGATACCGGCATGGCAGAGCAGGCAGTTGTCCTGGAATGCGCTTCGGGATTCAGGCCAGGGGCTGGGCAACCCCATTATTTTGTAAGGGTTCACCCCATGACACATCAGACAGATCTCCGGATTCACTGTCTTGCGCAAGGTGAAATCCGTATTTGAGTGATCCGGCGGGTTCGGCGCCTCCTCTCGCAAGTCATTCCCTTGGTGGCAGGTATTGCACTTCATATCCATCAACTGCATCGCTAAAGGCGTTGCCAGATGGCGACGATGGAAAGTCTCCTGCTCACCCGCATAGGTGGTCAGCGTCTGATACCAAGCCAGCGACTTACTCGCCCTTACACCGCTCGGTGACTGCTCAAGCACCCTCCTGCCCAGAATCTCCTGATGGCAACCCAGACACTGCTCGTCAGCGGCATCGTCGATAGCCGGCTTGAAATGGATCGTGTTCCACCGGGCCTGCTCATAATCACCACTCAGGCCACCGGCTACAATCCCGCTACTGGCCGTAACCAGCACATAAGAAAGCAGGGTGATAAATGTGAATCGTGCTTCCAACCTCATCGTCTAATCCTCGCCTGGAGTGATTGGTCGTTGTAAAGGAAAGGGCGCATCCCTGCGCCCATAAATGGGATATATCCTTATAGTTGGTCTAGCCTAGCGCCAGCCGCCCATGCCGCCCATGCCGCCCATGCCGCCCATGCCGGACATGCCGCCCATGCCGGACATGCCGCCCATGCCGGACATGCCGGACATGCCGCCCATGCCGGACATGCCGCTCATACCACCCATACCGCCGGCCGGATAGAAGAAGATCTGGCCCTGAGGGGTAATATTAAAGTAGCCGCCCCCCATGCCGGACATGCCGCCCATGCCGGACATGCCGCCCATGCCGCCCATTCCAGACATGCCGCCCATGCCGGACATGCCGCCCATGCCATAAGGCTGCCAGCCGC
>JAHXHR010000053.1 GCA_025656505.1 Candidatus Thiodiazotropha sp. (ex Epidulcina cf. delphinae)
GTTATATTTAGCTATGGGCTGTGTAAAGTCGAGAAAACATTGGAAAAGATAGTGGTTTACCATGGTATCGACTATGGGAAGCGGTCTTCAACCTAAAAACCGCAGTTGTTAGCCGTTCGCCCAATCCCTCGGCGGTGTTCTATTTCAACGCCGGGTCGATATGATAGGAATAGTGAGCCTCTTGCAAAACTCCTGAGCATAAACAAAGAATCAATGGGTTACAGCGGCCAATATTCAGTAAGTCATTGATTCTTTGTTGTCAGAAAATAGTTTTGCAAGAACCTCTAGTGGTATAGATTAGACGGGAAAACGATGCGATCAAGAAAATTCGGGATTCCAAGTGCCGGTTTCAAGTTAGAATCCATGATGTCTTTTACTGTTGTCTCCATCTATCATCGGGATCAATGATAAGCGGGATTGATCACAACTGGTGTGTTTACATCTTGCGCTGCGCTGATCGGACGCTCTATACCGGTATCGCAAAAGACCTTTCCAAAAGGTTGGCGCAGCATAATAAGGGAGCGGGGGCGAAATACACCAGAGGACGCATTCCGGTGGAACTCGTCTTTGCCGAGACAGCGCAAAGCCATGGCGATGCCCTGCGCCGAGAATACGCCATCAAGCGTATGAGTGCGACCGCAAAACAAAAGATGATCGACCGGTCACGCCGGTCCGGCGATATCGCTTCACGGGTGGCTTTGAACCCGGCAATATCTCCTTGACGAGGCGCACTGCCGGGGAAGTTCGCCGGCATCATCCACTGTAGGGAATGCCCCTGAAGAACAGGGGCATTGACGATCACATATAGTTTTTAGCCTCTTCTCCCGGGTTGGGTAGTCCGGAAATCCGCCAGACTTCCCGGCAACCGCCGAAGAGCCGTTCTACACCGTGCTTGCCGAGATGCATGATGCGGCAGATACGCGACATGACCGGCAGTCCGCCGGCTTCTAGGTGCTTTTCCCGCAGGTAGAGGATGACTGACCAGTGTTCGGGGGTGAGTTTCCCGATGCCATCCATTTCGGCAATCAGTTGGGCCGTCTCACGGCTCCATGCATCCGTGTTGATCAGAAATCCGTCATCATCGAATTGAAGCGGTATTTTACACCTACCAATAACAGGGTTTTGAAAGGTTAGCAGTCCCATGAACTCCTCCTATATTTTCTTGACGTAGCTATATTAAATCATAAAAAAAACTGATATGCCGATAAAACAACACGCATAATGATGAAATATAGCGTGAAAAACTTATCAATCAAGTAGAAATGCAGATCAGATAGAAAAAATGTGTGTCTAATGAGGTTCTTGCAAAACTATTTTCTGACAACAAAGAATCAATGACTTACTGAACATTGGCCGCTGTAACCCATTGATTCTTTGTTTATGCTCAGGAGTTTTGCAAGAGGCTCTGATATGTGAAGTTAATAGTGACGAGCCACATCGGCAGGATTCATCGATACAGCCTGTAAAAGATTCATCGGCCCCAGGTTACGCACCGTATCCAATCCATTGCGGTCTTTCACGAACAGCGATCCCACAAAACCTAATGCATTGACCGATATGCCGTTGCAGCATTCCTGCGAACGAGGCACCAAAAGCATCCACTCAAGGGTCATCAACAGGTTATAGGGTGTGGACTGATAATATCCATCCGGCCGATTCACTTGTCGTATACCCACTGATTTCAGCATTTGCCGATAGAGTGACAGGGTGTATTGCGCGGCTTTGAAGGGGGCTTCTGCAACATCTTTCGGCAAACGGCGCCAGCTATGCAGGAAGGGTAACGGCTCCAATTGCCGGATTCCGTTTCGTTCCGTATTTGACGAGTAGACCTTTCTAAATGGATATTGGGATTGATTTGAAAAGAGAGGCAGGGGAACCAGTTGCAGGTGCTTATGTCGTTGGCTGGCCCCAGCGGCAACGCCGCCGTTATAAAACCCTAATGACGGGTATTCGCGCAGACAGAGCCACAATGCTTCAAAATCCTCAAGAGTGAGCAGTCTCTCCTGATGTTCGAAGCTGCGGGTGACAATAAGCAGATGATGATCCACCACGTTGAACTTGTTGAGAACGGACAGGTGCGTAGGACTGATATCGGCCACTGTCAATTCCTGCTCCGGCGGAAGAAAGGGGTTGAATGCCTCCTCGCACCGCTTTTGCTCCTGTTTTTGCTGCGCTTTTCGTTTCAGGTTAGTCGCAACGCGCACCACGAATTCAATGCCGTTTTGTTGCAGTGAGTGGTATTCGGTCTCTATGCTGTGGAGCGCCCCGATAGCCGTTGCGGTTTGTGTGCGTGCAACGACTTCCTGCCACAAAGTTCCTCTCTTCAGTCGAATTATCATGTTGAAGGAGTACTAGGGGGTGTTCTCAATCATCGTTCGCGGCGTGATTCCGGCCCTTTTCCGCGCTGGCGGCGTTGCGATTCGTTGCAATAGAATGACTATTACGCCTCATCGCGCCTTGCCGGCACGAAAAATGACTCAGAATCACGCTCACTCAGGTAATTGAGAACACCCCCCTAGGCATTAGTTTTATCAGCATATCGGGCAGAAGATTATTCACGGTGTCGACAATGGCTTGGGTCTGAGGGTCGATCTCGATATTCACCCTGTCGCCGATCTTACGTGTGCCGATGTTGGTGCGTTGCAGGGTTTCCGGTATCAGATTGATATCGAACTCATGGTTTTCAACATGACCGATGGTCAGGCTGATACCGTCGATACCGATATAGCCTTTGGTGAAGAGATATTTTTGCCACTTACCGGGCAGGCTGAAGCGAATCCGCCGATTGTTTTCACTGATTATGACATCCGTTACTTCGGCAGTGCAGAGAATATGTCCCGACATGGCGTGCCCGCCGATCTCATCCCCAAAGCGTGCGGCCCGTTCGAAATTGACGGCGTCACCGACAGTAAGTTCTCCCAGGTTGGTTACGTTGAGGGTCTCTTGCATCAGGTCGAAATCGACAACATCATTTTCGATATGGGTCACGGTCAGGCAACAGCCGTTATGGGCGATCGAAGCACCGGGCTGAAGTCCTTCCAAGGCGGTTACCGGCAACTGTATACGATGGCTGCGAAAACCTTTTTTCTCATGGATGGCTATGATTTTCGCCGTGCCTTGTACGATACCGGTAAACATGGGACGAACTCCTTAGTCTTAGTCTTAGCGAGATGCTCTATTAAACCTAAAAAACCAATGAGCGAAGCGAATACATTAACTCACAACTCACTCCCCCCCCCGCCGGCCTGTTCCTGATGCCCATACAGGCTGGTATAGAGGCCGCTGTTTTCCAACAACTCCGCATGACGACCCTCTTCGACCACCCGGCCGTCTTCGAATACCAGCACCCGGTCAGCCTGCTTCACTGCACTCAGACGATGAGCGATGATAATGGTGCTGCGTCCCTTGAGGAAGTCACGCAGCGCGGCATGGAGATCGCCTTCGGTGGTGGTGTCCAGGGCCGAGGTGGCTTCGTCGAGAATAACCACACGGGGATCGGTCAGCACCATACGGGCAATGGCCAGGCGTTGACGCTGACCGCCGGAAAGCCTGACGCCGAAGCGGCCGATGAGGGTGTCCAGGCCCTGTTCCATGTCTTGGATGGTCTGTTTCAACTGCGCGATCGCTAAGGCCTGCCAGAGTTTTTCGTCGGGGATGTTGCGCCCCAGGGTGAGATTGACCCTCACGCTGTCGTTGAGCAGGGCGGGGTGCTGGAGGACGGTGGCGACATGATCGCGCACCACATCCATGCCGATCTCCTCCACGGGTACACCATCGAATAGCACCCGCCCCCCTTTGATCGGGTAGAGGCCGAGAATGATCTGCACCAAAGTGGTCTTACCGCCCCCGCTGGCACCGACGAAGGCGACCTTTTCCCCTGCCTTGATCTCCAGATTGACGCCGTTGAGCACTTGGGATCCATCGCCATAAGCGAAGTCGAGATCTTCCAGACGCAGGCCGACGGTGAGTTTGCCGGTAAAAGGATTCTGATGATGGGGATAGGCCGGTTCGAGATCGACCCGTAACATGTCGTTGATACGACCCAGCGCCGCCTGGGCGCCATTGTAGGCGTATTGGATATTCAAGACCTCCTGCACCGGACCCATCATGAACCAGAGGTAGGCGTAGACGCCAAGCATCTCGCCGATGGTCAAGTCCGACCATAGCACCATGAACATACTCACGGTGCGGAAAATATCGAAGCCGAAGAGAAAGATCATGAAAGAGAGGCGGTTGGCGGCGTCGCTTTTCCAGGTGAAAGCGGCGGAGTGGCGGCGGATATGGTCGGCCTTGTCGACGATGCGACGGATATAGTGGCGCTCCCGGTTGCTGGCGCGGATCTGCTGGATGGCGTCCAGGGTCTCCTCCAGGGATTCCTGAAAGGCCTGGAAGGCGGAGTTTTCCCTTTTCTTCAGCTGTTTGACCTTGCGTCCGAAGAGGGTGGTGAAATAGATCACCAAGGGATTGAGCAAGAGAATGAACAGGGCCAGCGCCCAGTTGATCCAGAGTAGCACTACGGCGGTGCCGATGATACTCAGGGCGGCCACCAGGAACTTGCTTGTCGTCACACTGACAAAGTTGTCCACTGCCTCCAGGTCGGTCACCAAGTGGGAGGCGACAGTGCCGCTGCCCATGGTCTCGTAGGAGGACATGGAGATACGCTCCAGTCGATGCAGCAGATCCCGCCGGATATGAAAGATCACATCCTTGGCGATTCGGGTGAACTGCCATGTCTGCCATACCCCGAAGATCAGCGCCAGGAATCGCAGCAACAGGGTGAGAACCAGAACCGCCAGGATATAGAGGATGGGACCGTGCCAGTTCTCTGGGAAGAGGCTGTTCATGACGCCTATCGCTCTGCCGGGTTGGTTCAGCAGCACTTCGTCGACCAGCAGCGGTATCAGCAGCGGGACCGGCACTGCGGCGAGGGCGCCCAGGACAGCGATCAGGTTGGCGGCAATCAGTTCACGACGGTGCTGCATCACCATCCGGGTCAATTGGTTCCAGCGATATTCCCGCTGACGCAAATCGGGCGTCGATGACCTTTCGGATGCATCAATTCTCATAACAACGAAGGTTGGCCTTCATCCGTCGCAGGGCTTCGATACGGCTCCGCGCAGCTTGCGTACGATCGTTTTCATGGTACTCGGCGATGCCCGAATAGCCCAGGTAGGTGAGTGCGCCCGGGACCCATAGTGCGCCGATCCAGATGGATGCGCCGGTATAGGGGTCTTCATAGAAACCCGGTTTGGCGCTATAAGTCTGGGTTTCGAGCTGCGCCAAATGTTCATCCAGTTGGCGACAGCTGAGCTGATCGTCTCCCTCTTGGTAGACGGGACCGTCAGGTCTCGGATACATCCTCGGCTCGGCCGTCAGGGTTTGGCAAAAGAACAGCAGCAATAGGAGTGGAAGGGTGTTGTATCGGATCGGATGCATGATCCTAAAAACCGCAGTTGGACGGGGTGAAGTGTGCGCTTGCGGGGGTGCGCAGGGCAAGGGCCGCCCCTGTACATCCCTGTGCTTGCGACACTTGTGCATCCCTGCACGGTGCGCAACAACGCGGAATAGTCGTGCTATTCCAAGGCGTTGCAACGCAGTCATGCGCCACCGAAAGCGTGCCATTCGCCCCGTAGCGTGGTTCACCCAGCCGGTGAATAGGAAAATCGAAGTTAATAGTTTGCATATCAGTAGTTTAGTATCAGAATGAAGCGGTCAACTGCGGTTTGTAGGATGATGGTGTGGTACACCGGCGGTAGTGAACAAGGTGCCGGAGACTCTGAACAAATCAGAGTACGGACTCGTTAAAATCGTAGATCAGGTTACTTTCCGGCCGTTGCACAAAGTTGCCCTGCACATAATCGGCGCCGCTGCTCCAGAGAATAGCTATGCTGCGTGGATTCTCGACCTGAGGGGCAATAACTTTGATGTGCAATTGGTGGCTGAGTTCGATCAGTTGTTTGAGACCTTCATGGGGCTCGGAAAGCAGGCTGTAGTCAAGTTTGATGTAGCGGATGGGCAGGTGTCTGATGATACGCTCGGATTCCGCGTTATGGGCGACGCGGGTCAGGAGACAGTTGATGCCGATCTTGCTCAGGATGTCGAAGCAGATTTTAGCGGAGTTAAGGCTTCTTGCGACTTCGTTGATATTGAATTCGAAGGTCAGGGCATCTTTACTGATATGGCCGCTACGATGCTTTTCGCGTAGCCAGGTCAGCCGCTCCATGTTCTCCAATAGGTCGGTTGATTGTGAAACAAACAGATGCAGATGGTTGCCCTGCTTGATATGTTCGTTGGTCACATGGATGGCGCGGCGGGTCATCCATTGGTCCACCTTACCGATCAGCCTCATCTCTTCCGCGGCGGGAATAAAGTCGGCTGCCCGGTGCAGATTGCCATCCGGTTCCTGCAGGCGAAGCAGGGTCTGGTAGTGCGCTTGGGATGAGCCCTGAAGCGCCACCACCGGTTGAAAGAAAATTTCGAAATAGTCCTCGTCGAGGGCTTTTTGAATCAGGGCGCCCATGCCGGTTGCCGATTCCCCGTTTGCCTGCGCCGGTTTTTCCGGTTCTATGAACCTGACTTGATTTCCACCCGACTCCTGGGCCTGGCGGCTGGCTATTTGGGCATGAGCGATAATCGAGCGTGAATCCTGATTGCCGTTCACCACCGAGTAGATGCCGGTGCTGAGGGTGATGCCGACGGTGGTGCTGTCGACTTCGATAATCTGCTGTGAAATGGATTGGCACAACTGATTGCCGAGGGTTTGCAGTTCTTCCTGCTTGGGACGCAAAGCGAGCAGGCCCAGGCTGTTGTCGCCGAAACGGGTCAGAATGTCCTGGCTCTGAAGCATCTTCGACAGGTGTTTCGCAACCGCTGCGAGCACTGCGTCCAGGCCGCCGATGCCGACGGACTCTGTCAATCCTTCCGGATTGTCGATTTGCAGGTAGAAAACGCCGGTTACTTCATCGATGGGCGATTCGGCCAGCAACAGGGCATCCAGCCGTTCCAGCAGGTAGTTGCGGGAGTGGAGCCCGATCTCTTTTTCGCTGCGTGCGTGCGCATGCGTGCGATGGTTGAGCTGACGGGCGCGACGAATGCGGTTGGTGACGGTGGTGATCAGGTGCTTGGGGGCAATCGGCTTGGAGAGGAAATCCTCGCCACCGAAACTGAGGGCGCTCAACTGCTTGTCAAGATCCTGTTCCCCGGAGAGGAATACGACCGGAATATCGACAAACTCATTCTGTTCCCGGATTACAGTGGTGAGTTCAGTGCCGCTTGCTCCAGGCATGTACAGGTCCATGAGGATCAGGTCAGGATTGAAATCCTGCAGGGCATCCATGACCTGCAGCGGATCGGTGACGCTCCGGCATTTAAAGGCGGCCTTGCTGAGGATGGCGTCCGCAAAGTCTGCCTGGGCCGGATCATCTTCCACGATCAGCACACGATAGGCGGTGTGGGGATCGGAAGAGGAGAGTTCGTGGATGCGCTTTGCCACCAAGTAAGGGTCGATGGGTTTGGACCAGTAAGCACCGGCGTCCACCCGCATGGCGGAGAGACGTGTTTTCAGGTCCGGGGAATCCGCGATGAAGGCTACCTGCAGTCCCGGGAGACCGTGGTTGTTCCACAGGCCGCCCTTTTTCGATTCCGGAAAAAGCTTGCTTAGCATATCGGTGTGGCTGATCAGGAAAATGGGCTCACCCTGATTGATCTCGTAATAGCGGATGATCTGTTCGGCATCGCTGAAGTATTCCACATCGAAGTGATGGGCTTGTAGATTTCTTGTCAGACCGGCCGCCATGAATTCGTCTATCCCTAGTAGAAAGACCTTGCGTTCGCCACTGCAGTGCGGGCTTCCGCCGGCGGATTCCTGTGGTTTGTCGGCGAGTACCTCGGCCTGCTGGTTGCATGCCTGAATGGCGGCGTCCTTAAAGGCATGCACCAAGCCGTCCAGGGCGACGACATCATCGTGCTGGGGCTTGAGTCCGGTGCCGTGATAGTCGCGGAGATGGCCGATGAACGAATTGCCGCTCTGAGTGATCTGCGGGACGCCGAACTTACCGCCGGATTCGGCAAGGGCAGAGATACGCTCGACCAGGGTATCCAATAGCGTGCTGTCCCAATCGCTATGAACCAGTTGGTGCCAATTCTCCAAAATGGCGGATATCCTTCCGGGCGCCTGGTTCAGGAAAGAGTACACCAAGTCTGGTTTTGCGATGTTTTTGTTGCTGGTCATAGGGTTTCGGGACAATTGTCTAATGGACTATTCTACCTAATCTTGAATCAACAGGTCTGCCAACCGAGGCGTGGTTTCTACCCTTTAATTAAGTAGTGCGTGAATGGTTGCCCGTCCTGAGAATGATAACGGTTTGTTTAGCCGACCGGAAGCACTCTGCGTCGGTGTTTCCTCTGTTCAGTCAAGGAGGTGATTGGAGAGGGGTTCCAGGTGGGTGACCCGGAATGATCTCTCTTTGACCTCCCAGCGGATATTGAAATCGTATAGACGCATGCCGAAACGGCTTCGCGGTTCGCCACGCAGATAAGCGGGACGCGGGTCATTTTGCAAAACACGCCAAATGAGTTTTCTCAGACGGGCGACGTAGCTATCGGGCAGGCTCGCCAGCACCGCTTCCGCCTGAGGCGTGAAACTCAGTTCGATCTCTTCAACCGCCGGCGCCGGCGCATAGCCGCTCTCGGCGCCGGGAACAGCATCGACATAGGGAAGATAGGGCTTGATATCCAACACCGGTGTGCCATCCAGAAAATCGATCCCGGCCAAATGCAGGTTGATGTCATTCCCGGAGATATCCAGCTCCAGCAGGTTGACCACCGAGAGGCCGATAGGGTTGGGGCGGAACGGACTACGCGATGCGAACACGCCGACCCGCTGATTTCCGCCCAGGCGGGGCGGGCGGACGGTGGGCCGCCATTCGGCTCTGGCAGAGGCGTGAAAAACGAATGTGATCCAGAGGTGGGAGTATGCCGTCAACTCCCGAAACGCCTCGGCGCGGTTGTAGGGATGCAGGATCTCCAGACGGGCCTCGGCCTCGGGTATCAGCCGGGACTGCATCGGGATGCCGAATTTTTCCTTGAAACAGGAGTGGATGAGGCCGATCGGCTTGAAATCGAAGTTCATGTTTTTTTGAATTGAATGACCTTTTTCAAAGGATTGAGATTGATTTCGTCAAATACCGTACCCGGGTGGGCCTGTAACACCAGGCTGAGGGTCTCGGCGATATCATCCGCGCGCAGATGGTTTTCCGGCGCATCGCCGGGTGCGAAGTCCAGGTTGTCAAAAAATCCTGTATCCACCATTCCCGGGTTGATAAGGCAGATCCTTATCCCACTGCCGCTGCATTCGGCCCTCAGCGACTGGGCTAAGCCCCTGAGGGCGAATTTACAGGCCGAGTAGACGGCACCCTTACGACCGCCCGCGAGAGCGGATTCTGAACCGATGAGGATAAGATCCCCTCGGTGCAGTTTCTTGAGGTGAGGCAGCACGGCCCGTGCGATGAAGAGATGCTGGACCAGATTGACATCCACCAGGTGGCGAATCTGCTGGTAGGAGAACTCCTCTAGGGAGCCGAACCGCCCATAACCGGCATTCAGGATCACGCCGTCCAAATCCGCATGGGCGCGAACGATTCCGTCGAAGCGCTGCGGCAGGCTATCGAGATCGGACAGGTCCAGGGTTATCTTTTCCAAACCGGGCAGGTCGGACCAGCCGGAGAAATCCCTGCCGATGCCCAACACCCGGTGGCCGTCATTCAGCAAGCGGTGAGTGATGGCGCCGCCAATGCCTTGACTGGCGCCGGTCACAAGCAGCGTACGGGGTGAATCCCTTTTCTCCCTATCCATTAACGGATTACCTCCCCGGGCTTGGCTGCCGGATGAGGGCAAGCCTTGGCAAAGCGTGACAGTCGGCACAGGCGATTAGGCATGGTGTCGTTGTAGCTGAGCAATCAGATCCCGGACGATGCTGATCCGCTGATGCACGAGGTGTTGCACCAGTTTGGCGTTGATGCCTCGCGTCAGATGATCAGGATTGTCCGAGACAACCTTTATGATACTGGCGGATTCAATGGCATCGAGACTGGATACTGATTCAATGAATCCGGCTGACTCCATATCATAGGCCATCTGCGGTTGATAGTCAGACTGGGCAGTGAGGACACAAGTCAAAGGGCCGGTATAGGTCGCCAATGGGCGCCGGGATTGCAGGGACCAGCTCCGGCCGTTGCCCTGATCGATCACTCGGTCCGCTAATAGAGACTCGCCCACCGCGAGGGAGCCATGGCCGCAAACTCCTACATTCAGCCATTGTGCGGGGTGCCCTGCGGGTGTCATCGAATACAAATAGCGTACCCCGATCGAGGATGCCGCCGCCCCCGTTCCGGTCACCGCCAGATGTATGCCTGCGCCGGTATAGAGTGGAAGACTCTCTACCGGTTGGTGGCGGACGAGTCTCAGTGCCTTTATCAGTGGTTTTGCTTCCGCCGGCAGGGCGACAGTCAGGTTGATGTGGTTGTCGGTCTGGATTTGTGGCCTCATTTCGCCTGATAGCGCTGCTGTACCGTGCGATAGTATGCCGTACGCTCAATATGGCCGCGCTTTTCAGCGCCTTGGGCCAGGATGGCGCATTTCTTCACCAAGGTCTCGACGGCGGCAACACGGTCGGCCTCTTCAAGGTGTTGATTGTCGAGTAGTTTCCGCAAGGCGTAAACACGGAACCTGTCCATGCCCCAATGGCAGCGCGATAGTTGGTCGTCATGGCCGCCGTATTTCACGGTCAACGGTTCATCGATAAACAGGACCGGCTCCCGGGAACAGATTCGCAGCCATAAGTCGTAGTCCTCGCAGGCCGGCAGCTCAGGATCGAACAGGCCGAATTCGTCAAACAGGGAACGATGCAGCATGACGGACGAGGGCGAGATGACACAGAGCGCCAGGCAGCGTTGAAAAATACGGCCGCCGCTTTTCGCATGCTTGTCCATCTGATTGACTCGGACGCCGTTGCGGATCCATATCTCCCCGGTATGGCAGAGCCGGCTGCAGGTTGATTTCGTCACTAGCTCAATCTGTCGCCGGAGTTTGTCGGGTAACCAGCAGTCGTCCGAATCGAGAAATGCGATCCATTCGCCTCGCGCCTGCTGAATGCCTAGATTACGCGCACTGCTGACCCCCTGATTCGGTTGGGCGAAATAATTACACTGGCGGTAGCGGTCCCCGATCATTTTTCCTGTGCCGTCATCGGAGCCGTCATCCACCACGATGATCTCCTGGGGGGGAAGGCTTTGGGCCAATACGGAATCAAGGGCGCGAGACAGGGTGTGGCGACGATTGTGGGTGGGGATGATGACAGAGACCGGCATCTGACAAGACTAGCCGGCTAACAGGTTAATAAGTGGAAATGTTTGATCCAATTGGCAAAATCCAGATAAAAAAAGGCGTATGCTGTGTATTGCCTGACTAGAGTAACGCAACGCTGGCCCAATTGGAAAGGATACCCTAAATGACTGCTTGGCAAAGGATTTTGCAACTTGCTGCAACCTATCTTAAAGGGGATAACCCCTGTGGAGTCTACGCACAAGTGAGATCAAGAAGATTCGACACCGATGCTGTATTGGAAAAGATCATGCATCACGATAAAGAGGGTTTTGCTTCTTTCTACGAAAGATACCGAGGCCGTGTCTACCGCTTTATTGTCAGACAGCACGGCACCGGGGAGTATGGCAAGGCAGCCTACTATTCCGCCTGGCGCCATTTAGTGGTCGCCGGCCTGACCAGCAGAACCGCCAAGGATCTGAAGCTGTCTTTCTATCAGTATCTTGGGCAACCGGTCTCTTCCTTGATGACGACTAAACGCGACCAGAGGCCGAGCAATTATCTACCGCGGGATATCGAACAGGACGGCAATTGGAGCCTGGTGCTTATCGACCACTTCAAACGTCTTAATGATGATAAGAAACGCTATTTTCTCTTCAAGCATGAGATCGGGATCAGCGAGGCCGCCATAGCGCGGACTTTCGAGGTCAGGAAACAGGTGGTGGAAAGCAGCATCAAAGAGGCGGAGAGCGAGTTACGGGTGAAGCTGGAAAAGTCCGGCTGTCCCAAAAGACTCTCTTTGGAGAAACTCTATCGGGAGAGCCGTGTGGTGAAGCCGCCGGTTTCTTGGGATGGCGAAATCCTCAGGTCCTTCAACATGTGGCTGAAACAGGCGGACAGGCCAAACTCCGAGGGAAAGATCGAAAGCACCCCTGTAGGACAAGGCGGGGTCGGTGAAAAGTGGACAAGCCTCAGGCAGCAGGTTAAGACAAAGCTATCAATGCTCAAGCATGCCAAGCCCAAGGTGAGGGAGCGCAAACTTTCTTCATTTCATCGCTGATCCTCTGTCAGGGCAGGGCGACCGAATATAAATTCTTATGAAAATGAAAATATGACCGCCAGAGTCGCTATACTCAAATGTTGTGAATGCCCTGCCGATTGAGTGAAACGGTCCGTTACCTCGGGCAACGGTTGGCGATTGTCGCGCCGTTATCTCTGATCCGAATAGCTGCTGCCCTAAATCGCCCGTCGGATGGGTATCGCTGTTTGCAAAGTTGGTGTTGCGGCGAGAGGGGAGAGCGATTCCTAACTTCTGAAACCCCGGAATTGCGTAGGGTGAGGGGCTGTGTTATCCTTCGCGCCGAATTCGCGGATTTGTGTCTGTAATGCCGCGCGGTCGGTGATGCGCTGCGGCGAGCGAATTATAATAAAACCCCGTTAGCGGGGTTTTTTTGTTTTCGAGAATCGAGGCCGTTTTGGCGGTGGAATTTTACATCGTCGTCCTGGTATCGGGTTCAGAGACATCGGGATGGGCCATGCGCCCATTTTTTTATTGCGGTGAACCATGCGGTCTGCTCCGGAAAAACTGAAGTCACTCGTTCGCCAAGAGGTTGAGCTGCTGGGTTATGAGTTGGTCGGCGTGCAACTGATCGGACAGGGAAAGGGAGTGTCTCTGCTGAGGATCTATATCGATCATGCGGACGGCGTCACCCTCGATGACTGTGTACAGGTCAGCCACCAGGTCAGCGGGGTGTTGGATGTGGAGGATCCCATCAAGGAGAAGTACCAGCTTGAGGTCTCCTCGCCCGGCATGGACAGGCCGCTGTTCGAACCGGCGCATTTTGAGCGGTTTCAAGGGAGTCGGGTGCGGGTAAAGACCCACGCGAAGATCGAAAACCGTCACCGTTTTACCGGTGTGCTGGGCGGTGTGGAAGAGAATCAGGTATTAGTCGAAGAAGATGGGATACTCTATAGGATACCGATCAATCTGATCGATTCGGCCCGAGTGGTACCGGAATTTTGAATTGGGAAACAATAGATGAGTAAAGAAATATTGCTGGTCGTGGATGCGGTTTCCAATGAGAAAGATGTCGGAAAAACGATCATCTTTGAAGCCATCGAGGCTGCTTTGGCATCCGCCACGCGCAAGCGGAACGGAGATGACATACTGGTGCGTGTGGTCATCGACCGGACCACCGGTGACTACGATACTTTCCGCCGTTGGGAAGTGGTCGAGGCGTATGCCGAGGACGAGCCGGATGCCCCCTTGCGACAGATCATCCTGGATGCCGCCAGGGAGGAGGCTCCCGATATTCAGGTCGGTGATTTCGTCGAAGAGTCCATCGAATCCATCGAGTTCGGTCGTATCGCCGCCCAGGCCGCCAAGCAGGTCATCGTGCAGAAGGTGCGGGAAGCCGAGCGGGCCAAGGTGGTCGAGGCGTTCAAGGACCGGGAGGGTGAGTTGGTTACAGGTGTGGTCAAGCGCATCGACCGGGGCAACATCTTCCTTGATCTGGGCGGTAACGCAGAGGCGTTCATCGGTCGTGAACACATGATCCCCAAAGAGTCCATCAGAGTGGGCGACCGGCTGCGCGGCTATCTCTATGAAATCCGCTCCGAACCACGGGGGCCGCAACTGTTCATCAGCCGCACCATGCCGGAACTGCTGATCGAGCTGTTCAAGTTGGAGGTGCCGGAAGTCGGTGAAGGGCTGATCGATATCAAGAGCGCCGCCCGTGATCCGGGACTGCGCGCAAAGATTGCCGTGAAGGCGCTGGATCAACGCATCGATCCGGTGGGCGCCTGCGTAGGTATGCGGGGTTCCCGCGTACAGGCGGTCTCCAATGAGTTGAACGGCGAACGGGTCGATATCATCCTGTGGAACGACAATCCGGCGCAATATGTGATCAATGCCATGTCCCCGGCGGAGGTGGTTTCCATCGTGGTGGATGAGGACACCCATGCCATGGATGTGGCGGTGAATGAGGAGAATCTCTCCCAGGCCATCGGCCGTGGGGGACAGAATGTGCGCCTGGCCAGTCAGTTGAGCGGCTGGGAATTGAACGTGATGGACGAGGCCCAGGCTGTCGAGAAGAGCGAGTCGGAGGCCAAAAGTTTCATGGACGCTTTCATGGAACAGCTGGATGTGGACGAGGACGTGGCGGCGATTCTGGTGCAGGAGGGTTTTACCAGTGTCGATGAGGTCGCCTATGTCCCCATCGAGGAGATGCTCACCATCGAGGAGTTTGACGAGGATCTGGTGAATGAGTTGCGCAATCGGGCCAAGGACTTCCTCCTGACCCGGGCGATCGCCAGTGAAGAGGCGTTTCGGGAACCCGCCGAGGATCTTTTACAAATGCAGGGTATGGATCAGGAACTGGCCTTTACCCTCGCCGGTCGAGGTGTTGTGACCATGGAGGATCTTGCCGAGCAGTCCATCGATGACCTGATGGAGATCGATGACATGGATGAAGAGCGAGCCGGTCAGTTGATCATGACGGCCCGTGCACCCTGGTTTGAAGAGGCGGAATAGCCCCCTCGGGGCCGGGTGAGGATCAGACATGAAACCAAGCACAGCAACAGATGGATAAGGCAAACTCGAGAGGCCTGATGTATGAGTGAAGTAACGGTAACACAGCTTGCAAACGTCGTTGGCATTCCTGCCGATCGGTTGATGGAACAGTTGGCGGATGCCGGAATCCAGGCCAAGAGTCCCGATGACAGGATTTCCGATGAGGAGAAGGCGAAGTTGCTGCTGCACCTGCGCGAGAGTCACGGCAAGAAGAAGACCGCCAGTGTCACCGCTCCCAGCAAGGTAACCCTGCGACGTAAAACCGTCAGTGAACTGCGCCAGCCTACGGCTTCGGGGCGCAACACCCCGAGTCGCGTCTCGACGGTCCCGGCCAAGACCGTGAGTGTCGAGGTGCGGAAAAAACGCACCTATGTCAAACGGGCGTCGGTGGGGTCCGACGAGCGCAAGGCGAAAGAGGCTGAGGAGGCCCGCAAGGCGTTGGATGAGCAGGCTAAGGAGAGGGCCGCCATTGAGGCTGAAGTCGAGGCTCGCAAGGCTGCTGAGGCGGCAAAGCGCGCCGAGGAGGAAGCCGCCAAGCAGGCAGAGGAGGAGGCCAAACATCAGGCCGAAGAAGAGGTCGCACGCAAGGAGGCGGAAGAACAACAGCTACGCAAAGCAGCCGAACAGGGAGAGGCGCCTCAGCAGGAGAAAGCCGCCAAGCCCGAACAGCCCGGTCGCGGCAAGAAGGGGCGTAAGGAGGCCAAGCGTGGAGATAAGGACCTCAAAGGTGAACAACGTCTGGTGCGCAAGGAACTTCACGTTGCGGAGGGTTTGCGCGGCCGGCGTAAGAAGAAACCCGCCAAACAACGTAGGTTCGCCTCGGTGCCCAGTGAGGCCCAGCACGGTTTTCAGCGGCCTACCGCACCGGTTGTTCATGAGGTGAAGATACCCGAAAGCATCACGGTTGCCGAACTGGCGCAACGGATGTCTATTAAGGCCGCTGAGGTGATCAAGGTGCTGATGAGGATGGGTATGATGGTAACCATCAATCAACCCCTGGATCGGGATACCGCGGTACTGGTAGTGGAAGAGATGGGGCATATTCCTGTACAGCAGCGGGAAGAGGACGTCGAAGCTGATTTGCTGAGTATGGAAGATGAGGCTCAGATTATGGGTAATCAGGTTCCCCGTCCGCCGGTGGTGACCATCATGGGCCACGTCGATCATGGTAAGACCTCGCTGCTTGACTATATCCGCACCAGCCGTGTGGCTGCCGGTGAGGCGGGCGGTATTACCCAGCACATCGGCGCCTACCATGTGGATACCGACAAGGGGACTGTTTCCTTCCTTGACACCCCGGGCCATGCGGCCTTTACTGCCATGCGCGCCCGTGGCGCCAAGGTAACGGACTTGGTTATCCTGGTGGTGGCTGCCGACGACGGCGTGATGCCGCAGACCAAGGAAGCGATCCAGCATGCCAAGGTGGCCGGTGTGCCGTTGATTGTGGCGATCAATAAAATCGACAAGGAGGAGGCTAATCCGGATCGTGTCATCCAGGAACTCTCCCAAGAGGAGGTCATTCCCGAGGAGTGGGGTGGCGACACCATGTTCGTCAGGGTATCCGCCAAGACGGGCGAGGGTATTGACGATCTGCTTGACGCCATTCTTCTGCAGACCGAGGTATTGGAACTCAAGGCTGTCAAAGAGGGCTCAGCTACCGGTTCAATCGTGGAGTCATCTCTCGACAAAGGGCGTGGTCCGGTGGCGACGGTACTGGTGCAGTCCGGTACCCTGAATCGCGGTGATATGGTCGTTTCGGGTAAGGAGTATGGTCGTGTGCGCGCCATGTTCGATGAGAACGGCCGCTCCATAAAGAGCGCAGGACCCTCGATTCCGGTGGTAGTACTGGGCCTCTCAGGTACACCGGAGGCAGGTGACGACGTGCGTGCCGTGAGTGACGAGCGACGTGCTCGTGAGCTTGCTGAGTTGCGCCATGACAAACAACGGGATACTCGACTGGCCGCGCAAAAGGCGGCCAAGCTGGACGAGATGTTCACCCAGATGGCCGAGGGCGAGACCCAGAGCCTTAACATTATCGTCAAGGCCGACGTACAGGGCAGTGTCGAGGCCTTGAAGGATTCGCTGACCAAGACCTCCTCTGATGAGGTGAGGGTGCGTGTTGTCGCTTCGGGTGTTGGTGGTATCAATGAGTCCGACGCCAACCTGGCGGTGACATCCAACGCCCTCATCATCGGCTTCAACGTGCGTGCTGATGCAGGCGCCCGCCGGGTGGTCGAGGAGCAGGGTATCGATATGCGCTACTACAGCATCATCTACGAGATTATCGATGATGTGAAGAAGGCCATTTCGGGCATGCTTTCGCCGGAGATCCGCGAAGAGATCATCGGTCTGGCCGAGGTGCGCGATGTGTTCCTCAACTCCAAGATCGGCGCCATCGCCGGCTGCATGGTGGTCGAGGGTGTAGTGAAGCGCAACACTCCGATTCGCGTGCTGCGTGACAACGTGGTGGTTTATGAGGGCTCGCTTGAGTCGTTGCGCCGCTTCAAGGACGATGTCAACGAAGTCAAGAATGGCATGGAGTGCGGTATCGGCGTGAAAAACTACAATGATGTCCAAGTGAGTGATCAGATCGAGGTCTTCGAGCGCACCGAAGTCGCTCGTACGGTCTAGCGGTTAAAACTATGCCACGGGATTTCAAACGCACTGATCGGATAGGCGCCGAACTGCAACGGGCATTGGCTGAGTTGATCCGGGAAGAGGTCAAGGATCCAGCCTTGGGAATGGTGACCATTCAGGAGGTTAGGGTGGTCAGGGATCTTTCCCAGGCCAAGGTGTTTTTCACCACCATGGCCTCCACGCTTTCCCACAAGGTGAGCGCTGAACACTTGAATCATCTGGCCGGTCATCTGCGCTGGCAACTGGGGCAACGGATGAAGTTGCGCACAGTGCCGAAGTTACAGTTCGTCTATGACGGTTCAGTGGAACAGGGAGAGCATCTATCTACGTTGATCGAACAGGCCGTGACGGAAAAACACTCCGAGCCGAATTAACCCCTTCTCACATTAAGCACTATTTTAGAGTATAAGCATGGGACGTCGTCAAAAAAGAGGGCGCAATATCAGAGGTGTATTGCTGCTCGACAAACCGGAAGGCATGACTTCCAACAAGGCACTGCAGGAGGTCAAATTCTTCTACAAGGCCGCCAAGGCCGGGCATACCGGCAGCCTTGATCCATTGGCCACCGGTCTGCTGCCGATCTGCTTTGGCGAGGCCACCAAGCTTTCGGCCTTTTTACTCGATGCGGACAAGCGTTACCGGGTGCGGGTTAAGCTCGGAGAGATCACGACCACCGCTGATGCGGAGGGTGAGGTGATTGAACGCGCCGATCCAGGTGGCGTCACTGAGGCGGCGTTGGCTGAGGTATTGGGCGAGTTCCTGGGGGAGCAGCAGCAACTGCCACCAATGTATTCCGCCATCAAACACCAGGGTGAGCGTCTTTATAAACTGGCCCGTCAAGGGGTCGAAGTGGAACGTGAAACGCGCCCCATCCACATCTATTCCCTGGACCTGCTCAGCTTCACACTACCCGAGTTCGAAATGGATGTGCATTGTTCGAAAGGGACTTACGTGCGCACGCTGGCCGAGGATATCGGCAAACGTTTGGGCTGCGGCGCCTATGTCAGCGGCCTGAAACGCAGCGGGGTCGGACCTTATGACGACCGGTCGATGGTGACTTTGGAGAGCGTGCAACAGGCCTTTTCTGAAAAACGTTTTGCAGAGATGGATGAGTGGTTGCTGCCTTTGGAGAGCGCCTTGGCCGAGTGGCCTGAAGTGGCGCTATCGGCGGATGCCGCCTTCTATATGAAACAGGGTCAGCCAATCCTGGTGCCCAATGCGCCGACCAGCGGTTGGGTCAGGTTGTATGCCAATAAGACCGATTTTCTCGGTGTGGGTCAGATCCTCGATGACGGGCGTGTGGCCCCCAAAAGGCTGATGCAGGTAACGAACTGAATTGCAGAGAAAATTCCTTCACGGATAGAGGGATTCGGGTTGCTGTGGCGGCTAGGAGCGCGCATACTACGCCGTCTTTCCGGGTGCTGCCCGGATAGATTATCCGGACCCCGCAGGTTCAGGTATTATTTAACCGGTCCGGTCGGCCTGAACTCATTGTCGGGTCGATCATGTCAATGGGCCAATGTGTATCGACCTAACCTAGAGGAGACACGTCATGTCAATGAGTGCGACAGAAAAGAAACCCGTTATTGAGGCGTACCAGCGAGCGCCTGGAGATACCGGCTCCCCCGAGGTGCAGGTGGCCCTGATGACCAGCCGCATCACCCAGCTGACCGAGCATTTCAAAGATCACAAACAGGATCACCACTCCCGCCAGGGTCTGGTGCGCCTGGTTAACTCCCGCCGCAAGTTGTTGGACTACCTGAAGGGCAAAGATCAGCAGCGTTATAAAGACCTGATCGGACGTCTGAGTCTGCGTCGCTAAACCTCCCCTGCCAACACGATAATATCCAAGGATTCAACAGTGACATTAATAAAGAAAGAATTTCAGTGGGGAGACAATAAGGTCTCCATCGAAACCGGTGAGATAGCAAGGCAGGCGGATGGTGCTGTCATGGTCAACATGGACGACACCGTGGTCCAGGTGACCGTGGTCGAGGCCAATAGCAGCATTCAGCGCGACTTCTTCCCGCTCACCGTTGACTATCAAGAGAAAACCTATGCCGCAGGCATGATCCCCGGCGGTTTTTTTCGCCGCGAAGGTCGGCCGAGCGAAAAGGAGATCCTGACCGCTCGACTCATCGATCGTCCCATTCGTCCGCTTTTCCCGAAAGGTTTCATCAGTGAAGTTCAGGTCATCATCACCGTGATGTCCTTGAATCCGGCCGTGGATCCGGAGATCCCATCGCTGATCGGCACTTCCGCCGCGCTGGCTGTCTCCGGTCTGCCGTTTCAGGGTCCGGTCGGCGCAGCGCGGGTTGGCTACAAGGATGGCGAGTACGTCCTGAATGCCGCCACCACGGGATTGGACTCCGATTCTGACCTGGATCTGGTGGTTGCCGGTACCGAAGATGCAGTATTGATGGTGGAGTCCGAGGCAAACCAGCTTTCCGAGGAAATCATGCTGGGTGCGGTACTGTTCGGTCATGAGCAGTCCCAGATCGTTATCCAGGTGATCAAGGAATTGGCTGCCGAAGTCAACAAGACCTCCGCCGAGTTTACCCCACCGACGGAGGATGCCGATCTGACCGCTGCGGTTGAGGCCGAGGCTGCCCAGGGTATTGGTGATGCCTACCGGATCGCCGACAAGCTGGATCGCTACGCCGCGACCGATGCCGTGGTTGCCGCCACCATCGAGAAGCTGTGTACAGCGGAAGAGGGCAGCGAGTCTCGCTGGAGTGCCGATCAAGTCAAGCCCGCCCTGGATAAGCTGAAGAAGCGTACCGTACGCGGTCGTATCCTGGACGGTGAGCCACGTATCGATGGTCGCGATACCCGCACCGTGCGTCCTATCAGCGTGCGTACCGGCGTCCTGCCGCGTACCCATGGATCCTCCCTGTTCACCCGGGGCGAGACCCAGGCACTGGTGGTCGCCACCCTGGGTACCGAGCGGGATTCGCAGATCATCGACGCCCTGGAAGGTTCACGTCGTGAGCACTTCATGCTGCACTACAATTTCCCCCCCTTCTGCGTGGGCGAAACCGGTCGCGTGGGCAGCCCGAAGCGCCGTGAGATCGGCCATGGCCGTCTGGCCAAACGCGGCGTGCTGGCCTGCATGCCGACCATTGCCGAATTCCCGTATGCGATCCGGGTGGTTTCCGAGATCACCGAGTCCAACGGTTCTTCATCCATGGCCTCAGTGTGCGGCACCAGTCTGGCGCTGATGGATGCCGGCGTGCCGATCAAGGCCCCTGTCGCCGGTGTCGCTATGGGTCTGATCAAAGATGGCGACAAGTTTGCCGTGCTGACCGACATCATGGGCGACGAGGATCATCTCGGCGACATGGACTTCAAGGTGGCCGGTACTCACGAAGGTATCAATGCCCTGCAGATGGACATCAAGATCAACGGCATCACCAAGGAGATCATGGAGATCGCCCTGGAGCAGGCTAAAGAGGGTCGTCTGCATATCCTCGGGGAGATGAACAGTGTCATCGACACCCACCGCGATCAGATGTCAGAGCATGCCCCACGGATCATTGAGTTCAAGATCAATCCCGACAAGATCCGTGACGTCATCGGCAAGGGCGGTGTCACTATCCGCTCCATCACCGAGGAGACCGGCGCCACCGTGGATATTACTGACGACGGGGTGGTGAAGATCTTCTCCGTCGATAAGTCGGCGGGTGAAGAGGCGCGCAAACGTGTCGAGCTGATTACCGCGGACGTTGAGGTTGGCACCATCTACGAGGGTAGGGTAGCGAAACTGATGGACTTCGGCGCCTTCGTCACCATCCTGCCCGGGAAGGATGGCCTGGTGCATATCTCCCAGATCTCCGACGAGCGGGTGGAGAAGGTCAGCGACAAGCTTTCCGAGGGCGATGTGGTCAAGGTCAAGGTGCTGGAAGTCGACAAACAGGGACGCATTCGCCTCAGCATGAAGGCGGTTGAGGAGGCTTGATCGACAACCTCCAGTGAAAAAGGGGCCTCTGGCCCCTTTTTTTTGGTTCTTTACCTATTCGAGTGGGCAAAAAGTCAAGCGCAACAGGCCGGATCAAGCGGAATTTGTCCGCTTAGGAACGCGAATAAACGCAAATTTGTTGTGAGTGACCTCATGCTGTGGTTCCGCTACCCCGGGGCTCGTCCAGGCAGATCATTTTGGAGAAGTGGTGCATGGATGCACCGCTTACGGACCAAAGGTTGGAATCCGGTCAGTTGTTGAACTTGCGGGAGGCATACGGTGAAAAGCCCGTAGGTCACGTTGTGCAGCTACCTGACATCACCGCTATGTCAGGTAGTCGCTCCGCGTCAACCTGACCTACGACATGTATTCAGGCCAGTGAGGATAAACTCATTAACCGAAAGAAATGGCTGGAGTTTCAGCGGGTGTTTCAAAATATAGTTCTCTATCAAATCCCGGGACCTCATTTCATATTACAGGCGAATCCGAATAACTCAGTGTGTCAGGAGTTGTATGCCTGCGCTAAGTTCTACCCACGGATCTCCCCGAGGAGGCTTTTTTCTACTTATTCGATCAGGGGGAAGAGCTTGAAATTGAATCCGATTGGTCGACTCCTCCGTATAGGTAATTGAAAACAGAGTTTACTGCTCATTATTCAAAACCTGAGGAGAACGATGATGAAAAAAGTTATAGTCACCGCAGCCATGATTCTTTCTACTAATCTGTATGCCGGCGCATTTGATGTTACAGGCAACAACCATGATTTGTATGATGGATTTGCCGATTCAACCAAACTGCCGACCGCCGTACAGCCTGGAATCGGAGATTCTTACGGCAGCTCCATTCTTCATTCCGGTGGATATGCCGATTCACCCCATACCGTTCAAAACGGTATCGATGAAGGTTATGGCAGTATCCTGATCGATGTAGGCGCGCAGGTTAACTGGTAAATGCATGAAGCAGATGGGCGGAGCTTGCCTCCGCCCCGAATTGTTTTAGTGAGGTACACAGTACTGCCGTATCTATTGATTGCATTGGGAGGGCTTCTCCTCCTGATGTTGTCTTCATGTGCGTCTTTCCAAGATTCGGAAAGGATCAATCGGGTGTTACCGGACGCAACCATGGCGGTAGTACGCACAGAGTCAATGAGGCTGATCGAGCGGTTTCTCGATGAGGATCTGGTGCCCGGCTTGAGTGTGGCGCTTGTCGATGATCGGGACCCTATCTGGTTGGAAGGGTTTGGCAATGCCAATAATCAGACCGGTGACAGGGCCGATGCGGAAACCCTGTTTCGCGCAGGTTCCCTGAGCAAGCCGATTACCGCGCTTGCCGTCATGCAGCTTGTGCAGGCGGGGCGAATCGATCTGGATACTCCTCTGAAGGGGCAGCTTGAGGGTTTCTCCATACGATATCATGACAGTGGTTCAATGCCGGTGACGCCGCGTCAGTTGTTGAGTCATCGTAGCGGCCTGCCCAGCGATCTGCGAAAGGGCATGTATACCAATACAGCTTTTACCCAAGTGACATCCCTGTTGCACGATGAATACGCGGCCTATCACCCCGATATGGTTTATAGCTACTCCAATCTAGGCTACGATCTGCTTGGACATCTCATTCAGCAGCGATCAGGCGCTATATTTGCAGATCAGGTCGGCAAGAGGCTATTCGGCCCTTTGGCTATGCCTAGTAGCGGTTTCAGCCTCTCGTCGGAGATGTCAGAGAGGATGTCCGCCGGTCATTTGGATGGCCAAGTCAGGCCTCTACCGCCTCTGAGAGACACACCTGCTCTGGGCCTTTATTCCACGGCCGGCGATCTCGGGAGATTAATGTCGGCGTTACTGAGCCATGAGATTCCGGGGGTTCCTGCGTCACTGCTGAAGCAGATGTGGCTGCCCCAGACTGTCGATGGCCAAATCTCATTGGGCGTATCGCCTGGATTGGGTTGGTTTATTGAAAATCACCCACAATTGGGCCAGAGAGTGCGTCATGGCGGCAGCACCCTGTTATTCGGCGCGGAAATGGTCTTGTTGCCGGCTCAAGGATTGGGTGTTGCCGTGCTGGCCAACGGTGCCGGGAGCAATAGACTGGTGAGAGAGTTGGCGGGTGTCATTCTGTCCATTGCCGTATCGGCCAAGGGCGGTATGCCGGCGTATCCGAAAACCCGTCTGACAGAGGATGAGCCCTCAGGTTACTCGACGCCTTCCGGTGGTTATGCCACCGATCTTGGGCTATTGATGGTGGACCCGGAACATCCACGGCTCTGTGCCTGCATTATCGAACGCATACTCGATTTGGTGCGGTTTGAGGATGGGAGTTTAGGGCTTACGCAGGAGAGTATCGACGACCTGCCGGATGGCTACCGGGTGCTGGGTGGTTTGCGATTACGCTCTCGTGAAGTCAATGGGATGGATGTGCTGGTGGCGGACCGGGATGGGAAAGAAATCATGCTCGGTAACCGGATCGAGGCTGATCCCTGGGAATCGGTGTGGCGAAAACGGCTTGGAAGCTATCGCACCATCAATCCGGATGGCGAGTTTTCAGTCAAAGACCTTTATTTGAGTGAAGAGGGCGGCGTGCTCTGTCTGCACTATCGGGCTCCCCATCTGAGTCAGGATCTGATCCGCTTGCCGTTGCAGCCGGTCTCGGCCACAAAGGCGGTGATTCAGGGATTTGGCCGGGGCAGGGGGGAGACCGTGCAGATCGTCGAGATCAACGGAAAGCAGTGCCTGAAGTTTTCCGGGTTTATGGGGGAGCCGCTGGATAAGGATTGATACTCCCCTGGCCTAGCCGCTTCCGCTTGCCGCCTTGACACTGGGTAAGTACCCTTGAGGCTGGTTTAAATCCCTTGGGGGGAATCCATGGAGAGTGGGGAGATCGATCCACAGGAGGCGGTACGGCTGCGCAATCAGGAGCTTGAGTCATTACTGGCTGCCTGTGCGCTGAACGATCGTAAGGCCTTTGCCCGGTTATATAGTCTGACATCGGCGAAACTATATGGCGTGGCGCTACGTATATTAAACAGGGACGAGTGGGCGCAGGACTGTTTGCAGGATGCCTACATCAAGGTCTGGAACAATGCGGGCAACTATCGTTCCTACCTGGCTGCCCCATTGACTTGGATGAGTTCCATTGTCCGCAACCAGGCGCTTGATCTGATACGCAAGCGCAAACGTGAAGTGGCGAAGAGCGATGATAAGGGATTTCCGGAACAGGTGGATGGGGCGTTGCTGCCGCTGGACGGGTTGTCCCGCAGTGAGCAAGGCAGGCGTCTCAACAACTGTCTGGATCGGTTGAAGGAGCAACAACGACAGGTTATCGCCTTGGCCTACTTCAAAGGATTGACTCATGATGAGTTGGCGGCCTATACCGATACGCCGCTGGGCACAATCAAGACATGGATCCGTCGTGGTCTTGAACAACTACGGAGGTGTCTGGAGCCATGATACCTGAAAATGAACAACTCGATAGCAACGCCCTGGCGGGCGAGTATGTACTCGGCACCCTGCAAGGACAGGAGCGGATCGATTTCGAGCAGCGTTTGAATACCGATTTACGGCTGCAGGGCGAAGTCGATGCCTGGCAGCGGCGGTTTGCGCCACTGCTGGATGGTGTTGATCCCGTGGTTCCTCCCGATGCCGTATGGGAACGAATTTCTCAGCGAATCGAGCCGGTTCGCAGTGAGCGGCAGGCGTCGAGCGGTTTTTGGAACAGTCTGAGTTTCTGGCGCAACCTCGCTATGGTGGCAGCCACCCTGGTGCTTGCATTGGGTCTGACTTTGATGACCGCCCGTCAACAAGGCTTGGAGATGGACAGCATGATGGTGGTGCTGAACGACCACTCCAGGGCGGGTTGGGTCGTGGGTGCAAGCGCACGGGACGGCTTTCTCAATGTCAGTGCGGTGGAACCAACCAAGTTACCGCAAGGCAAGGTTTGCCAGCTCTGGATGGAGGATGAACAGGGCTACCTCATTCCTGTCGGATTGTTGCCGCATGATGGGAGTCTCCGGATACGTTTGCCGACTGCACTGAGCGTCGGTAATCGGTTCAAGGTCTCTATCGAACAGACGGATCAGTTGCCAACGGATGTGCCGAGTAATGAGATTGTATTTGAGGGCGGTCTGACGGAAATCTGAAGCAAGGTTATTTACCTGGGATCAATCGAGAGTTGGTTCCAGAGCGTCTATTTTTCGGATCCTCCCCTTTGCAATAGGCTAAGTCTCTGGGGGCGAGGATCGCATTGGATGATTTCGGCGCCGGTTGAATCGGTGCGGCATATCAGCCTGTTTCAGGCACGGCCAAGGTCTTGACGTAATAGGGAAAGTTGCGTAGACTTTGCGCTCCAGTTTGCGCGCGGCTCCTAAGTAGGTGTTGTTGCAAAGACCTGTCCCCATCGTCTAGAGGCCTAGGACACTGGCCTTTCACGCCGGTAACAGGGGTTCGACTCCCCTTGGGGACGCCATACACAGCCTGTCATTGACTGCAAACTTGTAGTCAATGCAGCAATCTAGGGTCTCTGGGTCGATGGCCTGGTCAGTAGTGGACCCCAATTTTCAGACAGCTCTATAAGTGCATTCCGCCCTTATTGATCATCACCTGATCATGCTGGTTGTGGCCATTCCAGAT
>JAHXHR010000054.1 GCA_025656505.1 Candidatus Thiodiazotropha sp. (ex Epidulcina cf. delphinae)
TTCTCGGATAGAATTACTATCTTTCGAATGCTCTCTGTCGATCTTTGGTCACCCAAAATCAACGGAGCACCCACACAAATTACCTAACCTAATTGTTAAAGAGCTTCCCGTAAACTTTCTTCCGGGAAAGACTGCCTATCTTAAAGGACCGTGCGCTTGTGTCAAGAACTTTCTCAACTTTCTTCAAGCCGGCGAGTCTGCCCGGTCCCTTCGAGAGCGCGTATTGTACAGTCAGTTTAGTCATTGTCAACAACCAAATTTCCGTGCTCTCAGCCCTTCCGAAACGGCCTGTTAGGCCCCGCGAAAGAGTGGCGAATTATACGTCGATCAAACCTATCGTCAACAAGTTTAAAAAGTTTTTTCGGTTTTTAACCCGGATATTTCACCCGGCCGCTGGCGAATATAAATTAACCTTTTGATTTAACATGTAATTTCTAGAATATTAGCAAAGTGAAAAGTGTTACCAGGCAACGCTAATCCGGGCGAATCTGCGTTTCCCGACCTGATAGACCCTGGTCGTCCCTGCCTCGACGGCAAGCGAGAGATCGGTGATTTTTTCACCATCCATACGCACAGCTCCCTGCTTTATCATTCTTATTGCTTCAGAAGTGCTTTTCACCAACCCGCCATCTTTCAACAGATTGGCGATCGGGTAGCCCCCATTCGCGGCCTCCAGCACCAGTTCCGGCATCTCATCAGGCATCCGGCCTTTCTGGAAACGCGCCACAAAGGCCTCATGCGCCTTGGCGGCAGAGACCCTCGAATGGAAACGCTCGACCAGCTCTTCCGCAAGGCGGACCTTTATATCCCTGGGATTCCCCCCCTGCGCCACTGCTCGCTTCCAATCCTCTATTTCACCCATCGGCCTGAAACTCAATAACTCGCAGTAGCGCCACATCAGCTCATCAGAGATTGACATGATTTTGCCGAACATCTCCTCAGGTGGATCGGTGATACCTATATAGTTATTCAGTGACTTGGACATCTTCTGCACCCCATCCAGCCCCTCAAGGATAGGCAGGGTGATCACCACCTGGGGCTCCTGGCCATGAGCTTCCTGCAACTGGCGGCCCACCAGCAAGTTGAATTTTTGGTCTGTCCCCCCCAGCTCCACATCGGCATTCAGCACCACTGAGTCATAGCCTTGAATCAGCGGATAGAGAAACTCATGGACGGCAATCGGCATGCCGCTGGTATAGCGCTTGTTGAAGTCATCCCTCTCTAGCATCCGCGCAACCGTATGCTTGGCCGCCAGTTGAATCAGGTCAACCGCCGACATCTCCCCCATCCATGATGAGTTGAAGAGTACCGTGGTCTTGGTGGGATCGAGGATTTTGAAGATCTGGTGTTCGTAGGTCTTGGCATTCCCGATAACCTCCTCTCGCGTGAGCGGGGGACGGGTGGCGCTTTTTCCGGTCGGATCACCTATCATGCCGGTGAAATCGCCGATCAAAAAGATCACCTCATGTCCCAACTCCTGGAATTGGCGGAGCTTATTGATCAACACAGTGTGCCCGATATGCAGATCCGGGGCCGTCGGGTCAAATCCCGCCTTGATTTTCAGCGGCTTTCCCCGCTGCAGCTTCTCAGTCAGTAACGCTTCCGGCAAAATCTCTTCTGTTCCGCGTTTAATTAAATCCAGGGATCTTGTGACATCGGTCATTTGTCAAATCTCAAAAATTAAGACAATGGTTGCACACTCTACTAGAAGCATCTGATAAAATTAACCATTGAGCATTGTGATTGTTTACTATTCTGTAATGAGATCCATAATCATGTTCTATCGCCTAGGGACCGACATACCGCCTTTTCAGCTATAGCAATGAACCATGCAAGATTTTAAATCCTATACGCTGGATAGAAGGCCTGCACGTGGCCAATTGGTCAAACGACTCGCCATTGCCGCTGTTTTCCTGGTCATCCTGGCAGCCGGTTTTCTGTTTCTCATCTCAGAGCCCGACAAAACATCCCACGAGGCGCCCCTCCCTACCCCTGAAGAAGAGGGCTCGCAACAAAAAAAACTGATCCTACCCTTATCTCTACCCGGCCAACCCGGCGCAAGCGAGGGTCGTAGGCTACGGACCGCTCCAGCCCAGTCGATCGGCTTCATTAAGCAGGCAGTGGCTGTCGAACAGGAGCCCGTCACTCGGACAGCAGCCTTCGAACCGCCGCCGCCCAAGGCCGTCAACACCCATCTGCTGACCTATAAAATCCGCAGCGGCGACTCCCTGGCCACCATTTTCAAGAAACACGACCTCAGCGCCAACCTGCTGCACCGCATTGTCCACTCCAGCGACACGGCCAAGAAACTGGTTGATATCCGCCCGGGAGAGATGCTCTATCTCACCCTGGATGAAGAGAACAACCTGTTGAGCCTGCGGCTGGAGCAGAACAAGATCCACAGCCTTGAGATCTCCGCCTTGGACGATGATTTCAAGGCCGAAGAGATCAGCAGGGAGGTTGAACCCCGCACCACTCATGTCAGCGGTATCATTGAAAACTCTCTCTACCTTGCTGCGAAGGAGGCCGGTCTGTCTGAGAAGCTGATTATGCAGTTGGCGGAAATCTTTGGCTGGGATATCGATTTTGCCCTGGAAATACGCGCCGGCGACCGGTTTACGGTCATTTTTCAGGAGGACTACCTGGATGGGGAGAAACTGCGGGACGGTCCTATCCTAGCCGCAGAGTTCGTCAACCGGGGACACAGCTATCGCGCCTTGCGTTATCTCGACGCTTCGGAGCGCTCCGACTACTACACGCCGGAAGGCCGCAGCATGCGCAAGGAATTCCTCCGCGCACCCGTCGATTTCCGGCGGATCTCATCGAGGTTCGCCAGGGAACGTTGGCACCCGGTGCTGGGCAAGAAGCGCCCCCACCGGGGGGTCGATTATGCGGCGAAAACCGGCACCCCGATCAAGGCGGCAGGTGACGGCAAAGTTATCCACCGAGGCGCAAAGGGGGGTTACGGCAAAGCCGTCATCATTCAGCATGGCCAAGCATACACCACCCTGTATGCCCATCTCTCACGCTATAACAGGAAAGCGGGAAAAGGCCGGCGGGTCAAGCAGGGCCAGATCATCGGCTACGTCGGCAAGACCGGGCTTGCAACAGGTCCTCATCTGCACTATGAGTTCCGGGTCAACGGGGTCTATCGAAATCCCTTGACGGTAAAACTGCCCGCAGCCAAACCGATCACTAAAAAGTACCTCGCCGATTTTCAGATAACGATTCGGCCGCTGCTGGCTAAACTCGAACTGATCAGCCGCACTATGGTTGCCGATGCCGAGTGAATCCGTCCATGTCGGACTCATATCCGGAACAAGCCTGGACGGGGTTGATGCGGTAGCCGTCGATTTCAATGGGGCTCAGCCCATCCTCTTGGCTTACCACAGCGAGCCCTACCCGGCTTCATTGCAGACAGCGTTACGCTCTATCTCTGTTGCGGGATCGAATGAGATCGATCGTCTGGGCGAACTCGACAGGCAGGTTGCAGCACTGTTTGCCGATGCCTGCCTCTCCGTCTTGCGTAAGGGCGGCCTGCGGCCTGCACAGGTCGCCGCCATCGGCAGCCATGGCCAGACCATTCGCCATCGCCCGGAAGCAGCGCTTCCCTTCACCCTGCAAATCGGTGACCCCAACACCTTGTCTGAACTGACGGGGATCACCACAGTGGCCGATTTCCGCCGCCGAGATATCGCGGCAGGCGGTCAAGGGGCGCCGTTGGTGCCGGCCTTCCATCAGATACTGTTTCAACATCCCCAGCAGCAACGAGTGGTTTTGAATCTGGGCGGGATCGCCAATATCACCTGTCTTCCCTCCGCTCCCGGGAAGAGAGTCATCGGCTACGACACCGGGCCGGCAAACACGCTGCTCGACCGCTGGATCGAGCAGCATCAGGCATTGGGCCATGATCACCGCGGTGAGTGGGCAAGGAGCGGACAGATAGCGCATGATTTGCTCCGGCAGTTGCTATCCGACCCCTATTTCAATCAGCCTCCCCCCAAAAGCACGGGACCTGAGTATTTCAACCTGGATTGGTTGAGGGAAAAACGCCCCCATGGCGACTTTTCTCCCGTGGATGTGCAAACCACTCTGGTGGAACTGACCACGGTCAGCATTGCCCGGGCGATCGGTCGGGAGGGATTGTCCCGAAGCGAAGTCCTGGTTTGCGGCGGTGGCGTGCATAACGCCTATCTGATGGAAAGATTGGACTTCCACCTACCCGGGTGCGCGGTTCGCCCGACATCCGTCTACGGTGTGGATCCGGACTGGGTGGAAGCGATGACCTTCGCATGGTTGGCAAAGCGCACCCTGGCAGGGCTCAGCGGCAACCTACCCTCAGTCACAGGCGCAACCCGAGCAGTCGTTTTGGGTGGCATATACCCGGCACCCTAACCTCCACCGATCAAACCTCACCGGTGTACCTCCTCATAGATACCGTAACCTTCAGCGGCCCGGGTAGAAAGAATGCCGAGTCGAGCGATAACTGTCACAGACACCCGTGTGGTATAACGTATAAACTGCATTATTTCCCTCCGGGTCGACCCGACAGCCGGAGGGCTGAAGGAGATAGAGATGTATACAAAAAGCACCCTATGCTGCCTGGTCGCAGGCTTGATCACCCTGCAAGCCTGCACCACAGTCGATCCCTATACACGGGAAGAGAAGACATCCAAGGCGACCACCGGCGCGGTAATCGGAGCCGTGGCCGGCGCTGTCCTGGGCATCGCCACCTCGAAGGACAAAAAGAAACGCAAGGAGCGCGCCCTGAAGGGTGCCGGAATAGGCGCCATCGCCGGTGGCGGTGTGGGATACTACATGGACGTGCAGGAGGCTAAACTGCGCCGGCGTCTGGAAAACACCGGTGTCAGTGTCACGCGCAACGGCGACAACATTATTCTCAACCTGCCGGGCAACATCACCTTTGAGGTCGATAAGACCGACGTCAAACCCGGTTTTGTCGAAATTCTTGGTTCTGTCTCACTGGTGTTGAACGAGTATACATCCACCATGATTGAGGTGGCGGGGCATACCGACAGCAGCGGATCTGAATCATACAACCAATTGCTGTCGCAACAGCGTGCCCATTCGGTCTCCGGCATTCTGACCCGCAAAGGCATCGATGCCGTGCGCATCGACACCATCGGCTATGGCGAATCGCGGCCGACCGGGTCCAATGCCACAGCGAGCGGACGCCGGCAGAACCGGCGTGTCGAGCTCACGCTTCTGCCTTATGTCGAGAAGGGCTGACAAAGTTCAGGGAATGTATTTCCTTAATTATCTATTACTTAGTCCATCTACTCAATCGCAGGAGCATCGCCTGGAGCGATGCCCAACAGCCTGAGGCCGGCCCGAAGGGCGCATGACAAGGATCTCATTCGTACTATCCGCTTCTGAACAACGAACTCGGCACGATCATCACGCTCCCGGGTGAAACATCCGGGCTAGGAGTGACAAAGATGGGTTAGGATTACAGTTTCACCCAAAGATGCCGAAACAGGTGGTGTATGGATCATCAGCGACTCCGGCTATCTTAAAAGCAATATCAAATCATCGAAAAAGAGGCGCTGTTATTGTTTGTGGCTGTGTTGATGAATCTAACAAGGAGCAACCTGTGTCTTTCAAACAGAATCCTCACGAAGAAAAGGTCTACCTGATCGTCGACGATTTTGGCGACATGCGCAGTATGATTAAAAATATGCTGGTGTCCTGCGGCGCCAGAGAAATCTTCCTGGCCATCAACGGTGCGGAGGCGCTGGCCAATATGGAGGCGCGACGCTTCGATGTTGTGCTTTGTGACTACAATCTTGGACCGGGCAAGGATGGCCAGCAAGTCCTCGAAGAGGCAAAGCATCGTCATCTGATCGGGTTGGGATGCGTATTTCTGATGGTTACCGCAGAAAACGCCCGTGAAATGGTCATGGGAGCAGTGGAATATGAGCCGGATTCATACCTGACAAAGCCTTTCAACAAAGACCTACTCAAAACGCGACTGGATAAACTGATCGCCAAAAAGCGGGATCTGCTGCCTGTCGAACAAGCGGTAGAGAAACATGACTATGCGCGAGCCATCGAAATTCTCGATACGAAAATCACTAAAAAGCCGCCGAACAGCAATGAACTGAGGAAAATCAAGGGAGAGATATGGCTCACCGCCGGAGAGATCGCGCTTGCCCGCGAAGTCTACAAAACAGTCCTGTCGATCAGGGATATGCCTTGGGCGCGTCTGGGACTGGGCAAGACACTGTTTTTCGATAAGCGTTACACAGAGGCGCAAGACGTTTTTCAAACGCTGGTAGACCATAACCAGAACTACACAGCCGGCTATGATTGGCTGGCGAAGACCTACAAGCGCCTGAATCAAATGGATGCCGCTCAAAAGACCCTGCTGACGGCTGCTGAGATTTCTCCCAAGGCAGTCCTCAGGCAACGGATGCTGGGGGAGATCGCCTTGCAGAATAAAGACGATCAGGTAGCGGAAACGGCGTTCAGCAAGGCCGTAAAACACGGCCGGCATTCAGTCCATAATCATCCATCCAACTATGCCAACCTGGCAAAGATCACCGCCGTGACGAAAAAAGGCGAAGCCGGGCTGAAAGTACTGAAAGATATGAAGCGTGAATTCGGCAAAGATCCCCATGCCCACCTCTATATGGCCACTGCTGAAAGCGTGATCCATGAGACAATGGGCAATAGCAATGCCTCGAAAGCGTCGCTGGAGCGGGCGGCCGATATTTACCAAACCCTGGACCATCTCGCCACCACCGACTGCTCTATTGAAATGGCGAAAACCTACAATAATTTCGGCATGACGGACAAAGCGATCGACCTATTACAGAACACAGTACTCAACAACCACTCCGATGATGAATTGATGGATGAAATCAAGGAGGCGATGGTGTCCATGGATTTGCAGGAAGAGGCCCTCGGCTCCGTTGACACGATTCGTCAGGAAATAGCCTCGTTAAACAAAAGAGGGGTTGAACTGGCAAGGAGCGGTAAATTGGAAGAAGCGATCGGCCTGCTCGAGAAATCATCCGAACAGATGCCCGGCAACAAAGTCGTCAACCTGAATACGGCATTGGTTTTGCTCATGGACATGGAGAGAAAGCGCCTGTCTGTTGAAGGAATCGACAAAATCAGGGTGTATCTCGATCGGGTAAGAAAAGTCGATCCTGACAACCAGACACTGAACAAACTGCAAAACAGACTGAAGACGGCAATCAAGACGACAGACCAAGGGCCTGTTAACACTAATTCGATTGCCCCTGTTGTGCCTTGCCGGGTGAAAAACGGCCAACGGCAGTGATGATCGAATTAGTGTTAACAGGCCCTGGAGGCGTAACATGAGATTTTCAGATATTTTAGCCTCGATTATCCATGACATGAAGAACTCCCTCGGCATGGTCGTCAACACACTCGATGAACTGGTTATTGGAAACGAGTATCATGAAAATGAAAAACTATCCACACTTCAACATGAATCGAAGAGGCTCAACAACAATCTGATCGCACTGCTTTCGCTCTATAAAATAGAAAATGAACAACTCGACGCCAACATCGAAGAGATCAATATCGACGATTTCCTGGAGGAAATCGTTGTAGATAATCAAACGATCGCTAAAACGAAAGGCATCCGTCTCGACTACCAATGCGAGGATGCCCTGGCCGGTTATTTCGATGAGTGGTTGATCAGAGGCGTCATCAACAACCTGATTGGCAACGGGCTGCGCTATACTTCGTCAAGGATATCGATTTATGCCGAAATGATTGAGAACTATCTTGTTTTCAGCATAGAAGATGACGGAGAGGGTTTCCCGCAACGCATGATCGAGGCCCAAACAGCGCTTAACTGCAATAAAAGCCTGAGTGAAGGTCATACACAGTTGGGGATCTATTTTGCTTCAATGGTGGCCCGCACCCACAAAAACGGTGACAGAGAGGGGTATATAAAGCTTGCGAATAACCAACGACTCAAAGGGGGGTGCTTTTCGATCTGGCTACCCTGACCGGCCCGGGCGACAAGATCCCGCCGGCATCCGCCCAACCATATAGTTCAACCTAAAAACCGCAGTCGACCGCTCCATTCTGCTACTGAACTACTGATAGGCAAACTATCAACTTCGATTTGCCTATTCACCGATTGGGTAAACCAGGCTACGGGGCGAATTGCACACTTGCGGTGGCGCGTAACTGCGTTGCAACACCTTGGAAAACCTGACTATTCCGCATTGATTACATACCTCTAACTAAGGCTGGCGATTAGCGTTTCGCAATACATCTTATCCGGCCATCACAAAAAAACCGCCGGCTTAAAAGCCGGCGGTTTTGCCTGGAGGTCAGTCCCTGTTATTTCGCCACATGCTGTAGCACCACATCATCGACGCTAAGATTAACCCTGGATGCGGGGCCGGCAATAAGCAGGAAAGCACTACGCAAGCTACCGTTCGGCTGAATAGTGAATTCCGCAGATAGATCCTGCCACAGCGAACCATTCACAACTTCTTTTTTCAACAGCACCCAATGACCGCCAGTGTTGTCTCTGTAGTGGAGGTAGATGCGTCCGGTCTGCGCCCTCCCGGAATCATGGCGAAGAGACGCTGATACACGGTACGTCTCACCGGCTTTAACCAAGCCATGGACAAAGCGTGTCACACCGGAGTACCAGCGGCGTCGGAAGGAACTGACCAAATGCGCATCACCGTTGCCATGTGATTCAATACCGATTTGGCTGTAAAACCTCCTCCAGCCGGCTTTGCCGCTTGAGAAATCACCGTTCGGCAGGAGATTATTCGTTGCACCGGGGCCTCCGGTATCTCTCGGCTTTGTGGTAACGGCCAACGGCGTACTCAGGGGTGAGCGGTTTTGGGCCGCATCGAGAGCGAGTACTTGATATCGGTAAGAAACCCCGGCCTCGAGTCCTGCATCGCTATACGAGGGCTGTCGGCTGGAGCCGACTTTTTGATCATCCCGATACACCTCATAACCTACCACGCCTGATTCAGCATCCTCGGACGGCCGCCAGCGAAGGTCAACCTGATTCCGGGTGATCGTGACAGCCGTCAGCCCGGCCGGAACCGTCGGAGGCGTCGTGTCCACAGGTACGGAAGATGCATCAGTCTGCACCGTCAATACATCACTCAGCGCCGATCGGTTTTTTGCCGCATCAAAGGCGATTACACCATAGCTATAGACGGTATCGGCATTCAGGCCCTGATCGCTAAAGCTCGGCCCTGAAACCTTTGCAATCCGGTTGCCGTCGCGCAAGACATCATAACCGGCAACCGCATTGTTGTCAGTGGAGGGCCGCCATCTGAGGCTGATGCTGTTTTCAGTAACCTGTGCAACAGCCAGGTTGCCCGGCACTGTCGGCGCCTCGGTATCCGCTCCACCGCCACCGCCGCCGGTAACCTTTTCCGGGCGGAAAGAGGCAATCTGAGACGCAAGCCGATTGAGGTTGGTGGAAGAGTCCGCGCCATCCGCCAAGGAGGTATCACGACCGCAAGCCTGGTTATTACATTTTTTGATTGAAGGATTAGAAAAATAAGGCAACCTGCGCGCGTTGTATGCACTCGCGTAAGCCATTACAGTGACAAAGCTATTTCGGACGCCATGTCCGCGTGCCCAGGGCCAGACTCCCCCACGGCTTCGTTGGGCATAGGAATGTCCAAGTCCCATGTTGTGCCCCAGTTCATGGGCAAATGCACTGGTGCAGGGTGCGCCGACAACACTGAAAGGAACTGAATCCGCTACACGCGAAGCCAATTCGCCGGTATCGGGATTACCATAACCAACATAGGCAATACCGCAATAATTCGGCGCCGTCACCAGTGTCACCAAATCCGCTCCGTACTGTTCGCGTAATGCCGCGACATCCTGGTTTGATCTGAGGCGGGTCAATGCAGTGCTTGACGTGCTTCCATCACCGGAGAAATTGATTTTGCTCAGATGCACCACCCGGAATTGCATATCGACACCCGAGTTTTGAAGGGCTTGGTTGGCATAGCTCACCATAGCGCTGATTGCCGCATCAGGGTCTTGAAGTCGGGCCTCGTCCGTATAAAGCACAAGCAGATCGACCCGTTGTGCGCTGTACGCTCCTCCAGACAAACCTAACATGCTCAAACCTAGCAGGGCCGCAAAAATATGTGTGATTTTTTTCATCGTCATGCTCCGTTCATTACTTATTTCACTATCCATCAACCCGGCGGGCATATGAGGTTGCCGGGTTAATGATTAAACCCCTGCACCTCAAACGTTAGGGCCTGTCGACACTAATCTCTTACCAATCAAATTTCGGGAGGCGGTTCGATTTCCTTACCTCCATCGTTGTCGACCACCATGTCATCCGTCAGAGGCCAACGAGCCGCGATGTCCGCATCGTTTGTAACCTTGCCTTCACCCGATTTGTTATCGATCTCGACATTGAATACGCCTTCCGGTGTCGCAACCCAGATATAAGTGGCCTGAGTCCCCCTGTTGATACTCATCCGATAGATGTTATCCACATCATCGAGTTCCACATCCAAGTGCGCAACACCTGACACGATGGAGTTCACCTTAACGACTTTGCCGTTGTAGCTCCGACCGGTCTGCGGGATATAGACTTCCACCTGGCTTGACATGCCAAGCGCGGCCAATACCGAAGGATCGGTGCGAATATACTCAGAAGGCACCTCTTCATGTGCCGGCTTGAGCGTCGGATCCGTATCCCACAAGCTTACGATATCTTGTGATATTGCCTGCTGAGTGCTATCGCTACCGTTGTAATCACCATCGCTTTCCGTGCTGCCTGCTATAGATTCAGGGCCGTTGCCAACCAGTGCATCGTCCCTGTCGATGGTCTGTTCCTCCGACGAACCGCGGGGTGCGCTACCGGAAAACCGGGACACCGCACCAACCGCTTGCGGCTTTTCCACTGCACCTGCATCTTCTCCGGAAATGTTTGTCCGCCCAGCGATATCCGGCTCCTCCGAATCAAATTTATCGGATAACACCGCGACCACACCACCTAAAGCTGCCAGCAACACAATCATTGAAAGCGTTTTCGTTTTCATTCTCATTCACTCGTCGAATAGTTCAATTAATAATATCGGAACAGACGGAGAAAAAGCGTGAATTGATCCGCAGCTTCAGCATCGCGTCTCAGAGAGGTTGCCTAGAATACAAGCAACCGGACAAATCTACGGATCGCAACACTCACCATCTTCAGGCATCACGCCCCAACCACCCCCGCCCGGTGTTTCGATAGTGAGTACATCACCCGTTTCGGCCATCAGACTGACTTTGGCCGGCAGTTGTTTTCCATTATGGCTGTTGACGCCCACCCGGCCCGGCATGCCGCCGCAGCTCCCCCACGGCTGATGATTTCGCCGCTCTGTCAATAAGGTGACCTGGGTCGGAGCGAGAAACCTGAATGTTCTGATCAATCCCTCACCACCGCATCTCGCGCCCTTCCCACCCGAACCACTGCGCAGTCCATACCCTTCCAGACGTACGGGAAAACGCGCCTCGATCACCTCGATGGGCGTATTCAAGGTATTGGTCATATGGGTCTGCACACCATCCAGTCCGCCGCCATTCCGGCCCGCTCCCATGCCGCCTCCGATGGTCTCGTAATAGTCCCATCCTGATGCATCGCTATCACTACCCATCGCCACATTGTTCATGCTGCCATGACTGGCAGCCGGTACCTCATCGGGCAGCGCCTGCGCCAACGCCCCCAATACCACGTCGACCACCCGGGTGCCGGTCTCCACGTTACCTGCCGCAACGGCTGCCGGGCGTGTTGCATTCAGCAGGCTTCCCTCCGGCGCGTTGAGGTGTATGGACCTGAAACTACCCGCGCATGCCGGTGTCCGGCTAGGCATGAGACAGCGAAAGACATAGTAGACCGCTGCAGCGGCTACCGAGACGGGACAGTTGATATTACCTGGGACCTGTGGCGCGGTACCCGTGAAATCGGCCAGGATGTGATCGGGATTCACCGCCAGCCTGACATGAATCGGTATATCCCCATTCCCCTGACCATCGTCGTCCATCACGTCCTCGAACCGATATTCGCCAACCGGTATCCGCTTTAAGGCATCCCGCGCCAAACGTTCGGCATAGCTGTTCAGGGCTGCCAATCCTCTCAGGAACGCTTCACTGCCCCATTCGCCGATCAGTCGATGCAAACGTTTCAGGCCGCTACGGTTGGCGCTGATCTGTGCGGCGAAATCGCCTTCCGACTCCTGGGGACTACGGTTTTCGCCAGTGATTTGCCGCAGAAAATCACGATCCACCACGCCGGCTCTGACCAGCTTGCCCGGCGGAATGACACGCCCCTCCTGCTCCAGGGTGCGCGAGACCGGCATCGACCCGGGCGAACCGGCGCCGATATCGGCATGATGCGCCCTGTTGACCAGGAAGGCACTAAGTCGGCCGTCGAAAAAGAGTGGCGCGATGAGTGTCACATCAGGCAGGTGGGTGCCGCCCAGAAAGGGGTCGTTGAGTACGACTATATCGCCGCTATGCCACTCGACACTGGAGACGATACCGGCCATCGCATAGGCCATACTGCCGAGATGGACCGGGATATGCGCGGCCTGGGCGCACAGTTCACCCCGGGCATCGAACACGGCGCAGGAAAAATCGAGCCGGTCACGGATATTGGGAGAAAAGGCGGCATTTCTCAGCACCACCCCCATTTCATCGCATACCGCCCCCAGGCGCGAGGCGAAAATGTTAAGTTCGATCGGGTCCATCGAATTATCCTAAAAACTGCAGTTGGACGGGGTGAAGTGTACGCTTGCGGGGGTGTAGGACAAGGGTCGCTCCTGCACATCCCTGTGCTTGCGACACTTGTGCATCCCTGCACGGCGCGCAACAACGCGGAATAGTCATGCTATTCCAAGGCGTTGCAACGCAGCCATGCGCCGCCGCAAGCGTACAATTCGCCCCGTAGCGTAGTTCACCCAGCCGGTGAATAGGCATATCGAAGTCAATGGTTTGCCTATCAGTAGTTTAGTATTCAGAATGGAGTGGCCAACTGCGGTTTTTAGGATAATCCTAAAAACCGCAGTTGGACGGGGTGAAGCGTGCGCTTGCGGCGGGGGATGGCGAAACGGACCTCTTTGGTGCGGGGATCGATGAGGCCGCAGCCGAACTCATCGAACATCGAACGTCTCGAGAAGCAGGGCATCGATGCCGATGCATCACACCCGTTTCTTCGACAAAATCAACGCATCAAACAGCATGATCGCCACACCAAGCGTTATCGAAGAATCGGCGATATTGAAGGCCGGCCAGTAGTGCTCCTGATAGTGAAGATGGATGAAGTCGATCACCTGACCGAACAGGATGCGATCAATGACGTTGCCGACAGCGCCGCCGATGATCAGGGAGAGAGCCACCGCGATCCACTTCTCTTCCCGGGTCAGACGCCATAGCCAGATAATCAGCACCAGGGTGACACCGATCGCCAGGATGATGAAGAACCAACGCTGCCAACCGCCCTGATTGCTGAGAAAACTGAAGGCCGCGCCTTTGTTATAGAGCAGGGTGAAGTCGAAAAAGGGCAGTACATAGACCGGCTCGTAGCGTGTAAGCACGGACTCGGCGAACTGCTTTGTAGCCTGGTCAATCAGAATGACCAAGAAAGAGAGTGAAAGCCAGCGTGTCATCGCCTACTCCTTCCGATTGCCTTCAACCTAAAAACCGCAGTTGACCGCTCCATCATGATACTAACCTACTGATATGCAAACTATTGACTTCGATTTGCCTATTCACCTGCCGGGTGAACCACGCTACGGGGTGAATTGCACGCTTGCGGCGGCGCATGGCTGCGTTGCAACGCCTTGGAATAGCATGACTATTCCGCGTCGTTGCGCGCCGTGCAGGGATGCACAAGTGTCGCAAGTACAGGGATGCGCAGGAGCGACCCTTGCCCTGCACCCCGCAAGCGCACACTTCACCCCGTCCAACTGCGGTTTTTCGGTTCAAGCGAAACGGCGGGGTTCGCCATCGCCGAATACGTTGCCTACACAGCGTCCGCAAAGTTCGGGATGTTCACTGTCGGCCCCGACATCCTCACGATGATGCCAACAGCGAACGCACTTGGCATGGAGCGACGCCTTGACCTGAACGGCCAACCCCGCTTCATCGTCGATGATCGCTTCGGCCGGTCTGTCCGCCAAATCACGGACCCATGCATCGGAGGTGATCAGCACGAATCGCAACTCATCCTCCAGTTGCTCAAGACACGCCTTCAGGTCATCTTTGCAGTAGATGATCACGTCCGCATCCAATGAGGAGTTGCCTGCGGCGCGAAACGACTCCATCGCCTTACTCACCGCCTCGCGTACGCCGATGACCTGATGCCAGAAACCACGGTCGAAACGGTCATCAGGGTCAAGTGGAAAAAGAGCGCCATACCACTGTTCCAGAAAGACACTCTCACTACGACGGCCTGGCATCGACTGCCAGATCTCGTCGGCGGTGAAGCTGAGAATCGGCGCCAGCCAACGCACCATCGCCTCGATGATATGGTACATGGCCGTCTGGCAGGAGCGACGCGGCAGACTGTCCGCCTGGGTGGTGTACTGCCGATCCTTGATGATATCGAGATAGAAACCGCCCAATTCATTGACACAGAAGTTGTGAATCTTCTGGTAGATAAGGTGGAACTGATAGTTGGCGTAGGCCTCAACGATCTCCTCTTGCAGTTGCAGGGTGCGATCCACCACCCAACGGTCGAGTTCGAGCATCCGCGACGGCTCGACCCGGTTCTGCGCGGGATCGAAACCGTTCAGATTGGAGAGCAGGAAACGCGCCGTGTTACGGATACGTCGATAGGCGTCGGCCGTACGCTTGAGGATCTCATCGGAGACGCTCATCTCATTGCGATAGTCGGTTGCCGCCACCCACAGGCGGATGATATCGGCGCCCAGGGTCTTCAATACCTGCTGTGGCGCCACGGCATTGCCCAGGGACTTGGACATCTTGTGTCCCTCGGCATCCACGGTGAAGCCGTGGGTTAACACCGCTTTGTAGGGGGCATGGCCGTTCATCGCCACCGAGGTCATCAGCGAAGACTGGAACCAACCGCGATGCTGATCCGAACCTTCGAGATAGAGATCGGCGGGAAAACCCAATCCCTCGCGGGCATTCAAGACGCAGTAGTGGGAAACCCCGGAATCGAACCAGACATCCAAGGTGTCGGTCACTTTTTCGTAGTCCCCGGCCGTATCCCCCAGCAGTTCCCCGGGGTCCAGGTTGAACCATGCCTCGAAACCGGCTTCTTCAACCATTTCCGCGACCGCCTCGATCAGCGCCGGTGTCCGTGGATGGAGATCACCGCTCCGTTTATGGATGAACAAGGTGATCGGCACGCCCCAGGTGCGCTGACGAGAAATGCACCAGTCGGGACGGTTCTCCACCATCCCCTTGATGCGCGCCTCGCCCCAGTCCGGCATCCAGGTCACCTTGTCGATCTCGCTGAGGGCCGTCTGACGCAGACCGTTCTGCTCCATGCTGATGAACCACTGAGGGGTGGCGCGGAAAATGATCGGGGTCTTGTGACGCCAACAGTGAGGATAGCTGTGGCGCAGACGCTCCTCATGCAGCAGGGCGCCGCGCTCCTGCAATACTTCGATGACCCGCTCGTTGGCCGACAGCACATGCTGGCCGGCAAACAGTTCCGTACCCTCGACAAAGCAGCCGTTAGCGCCTACCGGGTTATCCACCGGCAATTGGTAACGCATGCCCACCACATAGTCCTCCAGGCCGTGGCCGGGGGCCGTATGCACAGCACCGGTGCCTGCCTCCAGGGTGACATGCTCACCGAGGATCACCGGTACTTGGCGAGCATAAAACGGGTGTTGCAGCAGCAATCCCTCAAAGGCATCTCCCTTGGCATAGCCCACCACACGGTAGCGCTCGAAGCCATAGCGGTCCAATACATCCTTGAGCATGGCATCGGCGATGATCAGCCGTTCCTTATCCCGTCCGCTCTCACACTCCACCACCGCATACTCCAGCGACGGATTGAGGGCAACCGCCTGATTCGCCGGCAATGTCCAGGGAGTGGTGGTCCAGATCACCATCGACACAGCCCCTTCACCGCATCCCTCCGGCACATGATGGCAACGCTCCAGCAGGGCCGCCTCGTCCACCAGCCTGAAACGCACATCGATGGCAAAGGAATCCTTGTCCTGATACTCCACCTCGGCCTCGGCCAGGGCCGAACCGCAATCGGTGCACCAGTGAACCGGCTTGTAGCCTTTCTGCACATGATTGTTGGCGACGATCCTGCCAAGGGAGCGGATGATATCGGCCTCGAAACGGTGCTCCATGGTGAGATAGGCGTTCTCCCAGTCACCCATCACCCCCAGACGTTTGAAATCCTCTCGCTGGCCGTCCACCTGTTTCGCGGCATACGCCCGACAGGCTTTACGGAACTGTCCCGTGGTCACCTTTTTGCCCGGCTTGCCGATCTTCTTCTCCACCTGCAACTCAATCGGCAGACCATGGCAGTCCCAGCCCGGCACATAAGGGGCATCGAAGCCATCCAGGGTACGGCTCTTGACGATGACATCCTTGAGGATCTTGTTAACCGCATGGCCGATATGTATATCGCCGTTGGCGTAGGGAGGCCCGTCGTGCAAAATAAAGGCCGGGCGACCCGCGCAAGCCTCACGCACCTTGTTGTATAAATCGTTTTGTTGCCACTTTTTCAGCGTCTCCGGCTCACGTTGAGCCAGGTTGCCCCGCATTGGAAAGTCGGTTTTCGGGAGATTGAGTGTCTGCTTGTAATCGCTCACTGACGGCTGCCTGTTGAGGGTGCGAAAAAGTAGAGTATTGAAACGCAAAACGGCGTGAGGCGCAAAGTTTCCGGGGATCTTTGCGTCTTTGCGAGAGAAATTGTCTTGTTTCCGGGCGGGCAGCCGACTGGATTTTATGCAGCATCTCAAGAAGCGTTGGCCACACCCAAGATCTCTCTGGCCTGAGCGGCATCACGCAAAATCTGTTGTCGTAGCGCTTCAAAAGAGTCAAAGCGCTGTTCATCCCGCAACTTCTGAACAAACTCTACCGTGACGTGCTCTCCGTAGACGCTACGGTCGAAATCGAACAGATGCACTTCGAGCAGGTAACGGGTATCTCCCTCCACCATGGGACGCACACCGATATTGGCGACACCCGGCAGGCGTTGCTTATCGAGTCCGTCCACCTTGACGGCATAGGCACCCTGCAGCGGACTGACACGGCGATGCAGGTCGACATTCATGGTGGGAAAGCCGATAGTCCGGCCACGCTTGTTACCATGAGCCACTCGACCGCAGATACGGTAGGGACGGCCCAGACACTGGGCGGCTGTCTGCAGATCACCCTCGGTGAGGAGTTCCCGGACACGGGTGCTACTGACCCGGCCGGCATCCAACTTATAGGTGTTCATGTTCTCAACTTCGAAGCCATGCCGCCCACCCATGCGTTGCAGCAATTCAAAATCCCCCCGGCGGCCACGGCCGAAGCGGAAATCATCACCGACCGAGAGAAACCTGACCCCCAGCCCTTGCACCAGCAACTCCCCGACAAATGCCTCGGCAGGCATCGCCGCCAGACGATTGTTGAACTCCAACACCACCACCCGCCGCACCCCCGTCTCCTTGATCGCCTGCAGCTTTTCCCGCAACCGGGTGAGGCGTGCCGGCGCGGTGGCAGGCTGAAAAAACTCCCGGGGCTGGGGCTCGAAGGTGACTACCGTGGTCGGCAGGCCCAGTTCCGCACCCTTCTCCATCAGGTGACGAAACACCGACTGATGGCCCAGGTGTACACCATCGAAACTTCCGATAGTGGCCACGCAGCCATGGTGATCAGGTTTCAGATTGTGTAGTCCGCGAACCAGTTGCATAAATTAACCGCCCAAACTTGAGCGGTCAATTATAGGGCCTGAGGGGGAAATAGCACATCTCCATCGGAATCCGAATCGTACCTCGATCCGCGGTGTTGCAATGAACGAATCGCATTGGTGCGGCAGGGCCGCACCCTACCCGCGAAATAGAGTAGGGTGTGGCCCTGCCGCACCATTTTTGCCGATCCCGTCCCGGCGCAAGGGAGAAGGTCAGCCAAGATGAATACCCCTCCGATCAGGGGAGAGCCATAAAAAAGAACTGCCAAGACAGGAATGGCTGTCTCGGCAGTCAACACGCAGCCAGACTATTTAACGTAACGATCGTGATTGAAAACCATGTCGCCACCCGGCGCACCCTGATGGCAGGCGACACAGCCTTTGGCCATACCCTTGCCGACCCGACCCGCCAGGCTGACGCCCTTGGGATTTTTCAGCACAGAACCGTCAGGCGCGAACTTGACCCAGAACCAATCCTTTGTATCCGCATCGTAACCCTTTCGCTTGTACATCACGGTAACGGCCTTCAAGTATTTATCAGGTTCATTGGCGACGGCGGTCTTGCTGACACCTTCACCGCCATAATTGCGCTTGATAATGAGAATGCCGTCGTTACCGCCAATCTTCAGCCGGGTATCGATGGTATCGAGAATCGCCCCATGGGGATGCATACCGGTATAGGGCGTCGACATCGCCGCCCCTTTACCGGCCAAACCGGCAGCGCTCATACTCGACCAAAGGTCGGCTGCATACGAGACATCATCACCACCGCCGAACGGAGCCGCCATTGCGATTGCCGGAGCCATCATCGAGGCCAAGAGCATCACCGCCAATTTTTTCTGTTTCATCATTCTCTCCTCACTTCCTAGTACTAGTAATTGTTACGGGTTAACAAAATCGCCTTTGGACCACCAAAAGCACGAACGAAACTCAAGATCTCTCCATCCATAAACCAGGGTCTGGCGACTGGCTCGCCGGGCAGGCGATACGCTTGCCGCAGTTCGCCGCTGTCGCCGGCCAGTTCCCATACCAGGCCGCTCTCAAGAGCGGCCAGAAGCATCCCCTGTTGATGCTCCAGACCCACAGTCAGAGGCTCCGGGAGTTGGCGCCGCCAAAGGACTTTGCCGTCCCTTGCATCCACGGCGCGGAGTTGTCTGTCCAAGCCATTGAAGATCAATTGACCATCCACCACCGTGGGTGCGGTCAGAATCGCAGGGTAGTCTCGTCGCCAAAGGAGGTTGCCGCTGCGGTCAAGAGAGATGACTTCACGGTTGAAGGTGGTGGCGATGATCTGTCCGTCGGCCAGGGCCACGGGGCTGTAGACCATCTCCTGACCGAGGGAATACGCCCAGCGGAGATCGCCGCTATCCCGATCGACCGCCCACAGATGACCATCACTGCCACCGGTGAAAAGCAACCCGCCGGATTGGGCGGGCGGATAGATCCAGCCGGGAAAACGCCGTTGCCAAAGGAGTTCCCCGTCATCGCTATCGATAGCTTGCAGGAGACCGTCCCGGTCGGTCAGGTAAGCCGTTTTGCCGCCCAACACCACAGGGAATCCCACCTGTCTTGAAGGACGTTGCCAAATCAGATCGCCACTCTCTGAATCAATGGCATAGAGACCACGGCTACCGGTAACCAGCACCCGGTCACCGATCACAGCGGGTTCGAAGGTCTGTTGATCCTGCAACCGTCGCCAGCGTAGCTCCAGGGTTTCCGGGTCGAATGCGAACACCCCCGAATCGGACACCAGCAGTCGCCCTTTGGACAAGTCCGCGACGTGGGGTTCCCCAGCGGCCGGCAAAACCACAAAAACCTGTGAAACGACAAGCGTCAAAAGGCTTGCCACAACCCTGTGCATATTCTTCTCCTTCACGGTTAATCAAAGGTGCGGATATCACCTCAATGTAGACTAACTACGTGCGGAGAGAGCGGTTGGATTCAGAATTTTACGGAACGGAAATGAGCGGGCCGGGCGCCAAGCAGAAAAAGGGTCAGGAAGTAGAGCAGAATCGCCGAGAGAATCAAACCGGCAAGCTGCCCGATCCGGGCCAAGCCGGACACCGCCAGCCATGCCGTGATGTCCCCCGCGCCCCACCACAACAACCCGGCCATCGCCGATGAAGCCAAAACCGTACGAACCAGCAAGGCCGTCCAGCCGACGGAAGGCAGATAGATACCCTGTTTGATCAAAGCCCGATAGAGCAGCCAGGCATTCAACCCGGAAGAGAGTGTGGTGGCCAAAGCCAGACCCGCATGAGCCAAAGGAAATACCAGGATGATATTCAATACCATGTTCGATGCCATGGCGATAATACCGATCTTTACCGGCGTCTTGATATCCTGTCGGGCGTAAAAGCCGGGAGCCAAGACCTTAATCAACATGATTGCCGTTAAACCTGGTGCGTAGGCCATCAGGCTGCGTGTCGCCATCCCCACATCATGACTATCGAAGGCTTCTGAAAAGAACAATGTTGCCAACATCGGGCCTGCCAGCAAAAACAATCCGACGGCTGCCGGTATGCCGAACAGGATGTTCAACCGAAGCGCCCAATCGAGGGTTCGTGAAAAAGCCTCGGGGGACTTTTCCGCATGTCTTCTGGAGAGATTCGGCAGAATCACCGTACCCAACGCCACACCCAACACCCCAACGGGAAACTCCATCAATCGATCCGAATAGTAGAGCCAGGAGATACTGCCGCTCACCAAAAAGGAGGCAATAAGGGTATCGAGCAGCAGATTGATCTGACTGACCGAAACACCGAACAGCGCTGGAATCATCAAGCGCATGACCCGTATCACCCCGGAATCCTTGAATGCAACCCTCGGTTTAGGGAAAAGTCCCACCCGCCAAAGAAACGGCAATTGAAACAGGAACTGCACAATACCCGCTATCAGCACCCCCCAAGCCAGCGCCACAACCGGTCGCTCCATCAATGGGGAGAGCCACACCGCACAGGCAATCAGCGAAACATTCAACAACGCCGGAGTGAATGCGGGCACCCAGAAGCGATTGAAGGTATTCAGGATACTGCCCGCGAAAGCCGTCATGGATATGAAGAACAGATAGGGAAAGGTCAGGTAGAGCATCTCTACCGTCAGTTCGTACTTCCCCTCACTCTCGTTCCAGAAGCCAGGCGCGAATATCATCACCAGCACCGGCGCCGCAACCACCCCGACGACCGAGACCAGCAACACCACCAATCCCAGCGAACCCGCCATGTGATCGGCAAAAGTCTGCAACGCCTGTTTTGAGCGCTTACTCCGGTACTCGGTGAGAACGGGCACGAATGCCACCGAAAAGGAGCCTTCGGCAAACAGCCTGCGTAGAAAATTAGGGATCTTGAAGGCAACGAAAAAGGCGTCGGTCGCCGCACTCGCGCCGAATAGCCGGGCAAGGACGAGATCCCGCACAAGACCGAGTATGCGCGAAAACAGGGTGTGACTACCGACCGCAGTAAAGGCGCGAAAAAAAGAGCTCAGGGTAAAGTCCTTATCTGTTCAGATAACAAATGGTCTCTCTGCTGGGGCGACCATACCAGCAGAAGCCGGCCGGATCAAAAATGTTGACACGGCGGGGATTATCGGGGAGAATTTTCCCCCTTTGAAAAGCCAGCTTCATCCAGGAGAAAACCTTGGCCAACTCAGCCCAAGCCCGTAAGCGCGCCCGCCAGGCCGACAAGCGGCACAGCCGTAACCAGGCCCAGCGCAGCGAAATGCGCACCCAGATCAAAAAGGTCGCCAAGCAGATCGTAACCGGTTCCAAAGAGGGAGCGGCAGAGGCCTTCAAGCAGGCTGCCCCGGTGATCGACAGCGCCGTCAGCAAAGGTCTGATCCACAAGAATAAGGCCGCCCGCCACAAGAGCCGCCTGAACGTTCAGATCAAAGCCATGTAAGCTGAATAATGCGCATGGTTTCGAAAAAGCCGGCCAATGGCCGGTTTTTTGTGTCCCGAATATAAAATTTTCCCGCATCGATACATTTGCGTTAATTCGCCTTTATTTGCAGGCAAAACCCTATCAAAAAAACCAATAGCCCATCACTACAGCAGCACAAGATTATCCCGATGGATCAGTTCTTCCTCATCGACATAGCCGAGAATGGCTTCGATCCGGTTGCTGGGTTTACCCATGATCCGCAACGTCTCCTGGGTATCGTAGTTCACCAGCCCGCGCGCAACCTCACAACCTGCCTGATCGAGACAGACCACCGCCTCACCGCGGGCAAAATCACCTTTCACGCCACACACGCCGACCGCCAACAGACTGCTGCCCCGCTCACGCAGAACACGTACCGCTCCATCATCCAAAGTGAGACTACCGCGGGGCTGTAATTGTCCAGCCAGCCAACGCTTCCTCGCCGCCTGGGGCTCTTGCACAGGCACCAGCAGGGTGCCGACGGTATCGCCCCGACTGATGGACTCCACCACCCGCTCCCGGCGTCCGGCGGCTATCACCGTGCCGGCACCCGATCGTGCGGCCAGTCTCGCGGCCCGCACCTTGGTCACCATACCACCAAGACCGAGCCTGCCTGCACTCCCTCCCGCCACGGCATCGAGTTGGGGGTTATCGACGCGGGTCTCATTGATCAGGGTCGCATGGGGATTGTAGCGAGGATCAGCATCAAACAAACCATCCTGGTCGGTCAGCAACACCAGCAGATCGGCCTCGATCAGGTTGGCCACCAAGGCCGCCAGGGTATCGTTGTCACCAAAGCGGAGTTCGTCGGTGGTCACCGTATCGTTTTCATTGACCACCGGCACCACGCCCAGCTCAAGCAGGGTGCGCAGGGTACTACGGGCATTCAGGTAGCGGGAGCGATTCTCAAGGTCATCGCGGGTCAATAGAATCTGCGCCGTGTGCAGATCAAACTGCTGAAAACATGCCTCCCAAGCATGCACCAGTCCCATTTGGCCGATGGCCGCCGCCGCCTGTAATTCATTCAGGTTGTGGGGACGGGCTCTCCATCCCATGCGGCTCATCCCTTCCGCCACAGCACCCGATGAGACCAGCACCACCTCATGCCCGGCATGTCGCAGAGCCGCCATCTGTTCAACCCAACCGGAGAGCACCTTATGGGATAACCCCTTGCCATCGATGGTGAGCAGGGCGCTACCGATCTTGACGACCCAGCGTTTGGAAGTGGCGATCTTTTCCCGGGAAATCATCTGAGCAGCGGATCCCAGTGTGCCTCATCCGCCTCTTCGACAACCGGGTTCTCCATCCGCCAAATCGCCTCCAGACGCAGCATGAGATCGCCGATAAGCTGCCGGGTCCCCTCCCCTGTGACCGCGGAAACGGCATACACCGGCCCACTCCAATGCAACGCTTCCAGCAATTGTCCGCGCCGCTCATCAAACTCATCATCCAACAGCAGATCCTTTTTATTCAGCACCAACCATCGCTCTTTTCCGGCAAGCCCCGGGGAATAGCGAAGCAACTCCAGCTCAATCTGTTTCACCTCGGCAGCGCTGTCCACCGAACTATCCAAGGGTGCGATATCCACCAGATGCAATAACAGGCGGGTGCGTGACAGATGCTTGAGAAACCGCAGGCCGAGCCCCGCCCCTTCGGAAGCACCCTTGATAACACCGGGAATATCCGCAACCACGAAACTGTGGCCCTGGCCAAGACTCACCACACCGAGATTGGGATAGAGGGTGGTGAAGGGGTAGTCCGCCACCTTAGGGCGGGCACTGGAGATTTTACTGATCATGCTCGACTTGCCGGCATTCGGCATCCCCAGCAACCCCACGTCGGCCAACAGAATCAGCTCCAATTGCAGATCGCGTCGCTCACCCTGGGCGCCATGGGTGAACTGTCTCGGGGTCCGGTTGGTGCTGCTCTTGAAATGCACATTGCCGATACCTCGCTCCCCGCCTTTCGCCACCAGCAACCGCTGATGATGAGTCAGCAATTCACCCAACGATTCACCCGTCTCCTCATCCAGAATCCTGGTCCCCACCGGCACACGCACAAGGATGTCCTGCCCTTTTCGCCCTGTACGCTCACGCCCCATGCCGTTTTGCCCATGCTCAGCCTTATGAGTTCGCTGGGTGCGGAAATCGACCAGGGTGTTCAAACCACTGTCGGCAATCAGGTAGACGCTACCGCCGTTGCCGCCATCGCCACCGTCCGGCCCACCTTTGGGAATGTACTTCTCCCGGCGAAAACCGGCGCAGCCGTTCCCGCCGTTACCGGCAAGGACTTTTATCTTGGCTTCATCAACGAATTTCATGGTATAGCAAGTAAGGCTCTATCTCTGACCGAGTAGGTAACTACCATGTAGAGTCCGGTGCGGCAGAGCCGCACCCTACCACCAGCCCCCATGCTTCCTCCAACTTGCTGCGCAAAAACCGTTGAAAGGGGCTAGGAGCGATCCGGAAAGCAAAAAAGCCCCGTCGCTTGACGAGGCTTTAATGGGTCCGCAACGGATCCGCCTACTCGGCAACGATGCTCACATATCTGCGATTGCGCGGACCCTTGATCTCGAACCGCACCTTGCCGTCCACCTTGGCGAACAAGGTGTGGTCCTTGCCGATGCCCACGTTGACGCCGTTGTGGAACTGGGTGCCGCGCTGGCGTACGATGATGTTGCCTGCCCTGACGGCCTGACCGCCATAAATCTTGACGCCTAAGCGTTTGGATTCCGAATCGCGGCCGTTGCGTGTGCTGCCGCCTGCCTTTTTATGCGCCATCTGTCTCTCTCCTCAGCCGCTGATACCGGTCACCTGAAGTTCGGTGTACCACTGACGGTGTCCCTGACGCTTCATGTGATGTTTGCGGCGACGGAACTTAATGATCTTGACCTTCTTACCCCGACCGTGGGATTTCACGGTAGCCGTAACCATGCCGCCACCGACATAAGGCGTACCGACCTTGACGTCATCACCGCTGGTGATCATCAATACTTTGTCCAGCTCGACGGAGGCGCCCTCATCCGCAGTCAGCATCTCGACCTTGATGGTGTCGCCTTCAGAAACGCGATACTGCTTGCCGCCGGTTTGTATTACCGCATACATTGCATCAATCCCCGAAAAAATACCGTTGTTCCCCTGCCAGACATCCAGGCGAGGTAAAGAGCGGGGATTCTACCCACAAGCTTAGGGCTGGTCAACCATCAGCCTTGCCCAATCCCCATGTCAATACTGAAGCTAAAGTTTCACGCTTTTTAAATGGCCCACAAACTCGTTCGAATATCCTTATTCTCAAGACAACGAGGCAACAATAATAACCATAATATCAGCAAGGGTAAAAGTCGATTTTTCGTTGAAAAACAACGACTTATTGTTGTGCCAGCGCTCCCTGTTTGTTATAATTTCTGCTGCTAATCGGTTGAAATCAATAGCAAAAAGGAACATCAACACATGTTCATTCTACGTGACATCCTCGCCCCTCTCCAAGAACAATTTAAACACTCTCGCAAAGGCGCTGAGCGTGGTGCCTGGTTTGTTTATACGCTTCCGGCCGTTATTACTCATTTCACCTCTTCGCGCACCTCTAACTTGCTGCGATCCTTAGAGACGCTGTTCGAACTGCCGGTTTGTCGGCGACGATTCTATACTTTTACCTGATTACCCACAACTCTCAGCTATTTTCCAGCCGTAATCTATACTTTAAGTAAGCGGAAAATATGGAGGAAGAACAATGAGTAAGAATCAGGTTCAGTTTCAATCCGGCTATAGTTTGTTAGAACTATTTGATGAATATGGCACAGAAGACCAATGCAGGCAGTCTCTTTTTAACTGGAAATGTAAAGTGGACCCCAGATTCTGGACAGTAGTTTAAGCTGTACATGCGAATCAGGGGAAACAGGAATGAGCGAGAGAAAGAAGCGTAAGAT
>JAHXHR010000055.1 GCA_025656505.1 Candidatus Thiodiazotropha sp. (ex Epidulcina cf. delphinae)
AACCAAAATGGCGAGTTGGATCTTTACAATGAAACCACCCGGGAAGGCGGGATAACAGAGGCCTATCTGGCGGATCGTGCGGCGTTTCTTGCCACGCTCAATGCCTTCAATATCACCAATGACCCGGTCATCGGCGATCATCTGATCGAATTCCAGGATTGGGACAACGGTGCGGTTCGGCAGCCGGCGATGATTACAGCGGCCGGCGATAATCTTTCCCAGCGCATCTTATTTGGTGACGAGCAGGCCGATACCCTGTCTGGCGGGGCTGATGATGATCGACTCTACGGCGGTGGCGGGAACGACGCCCTCAGCGGCAATGCAGGCAACGACTATCTGGAGGGCAACGCCGGAACAGACCGGCTCGACGGCGGTGACGGCAATGACGAACTGCGCGGCGGGGCAGGGGATGACGGCGGCAACAACGGCGGCCTGTTCGGCGGCGTCGGTGACGATGCTTTGTATGGCGGGGCGGGCAACGATACCCTCGACGGCGGCGGGGGGCGTGATCTGCTGGTGGGCGGTCTGGGGCGGGACACGTTGACCGGCGGCGACAATCACGACTTCCTGATGGGCGGCGCCCATTATTACGATGAAGCCAACCACTTTTTTCATGTCATCGAAGACGCTGAGGCGGACCGGCTCGAAGGGGGTAATGGCGACGATCAGTATTGGGTGGGTGCGGGCGATACCATCAGTGATGCCGATGGCAAAGGCATTGTCCGCTTGAGCGTGACTTTGGATGACGGTACTCAGGCCTATGTGCCGTTAGGACAATGGGGCATACGTGAAACAGCAGACCCGACCCGCTTCACCGAATACAACGAGTTCCTGGATTACACCGTTCACTACACCTACGACGAAGCCGGCCGGACCCTCACCGTCAACGACACCCTGACCCTCGAGAACTTTACCAATGGTGAACTCTGCATCGGCCTGGGTTGGAACTCGTTTCTCTGGTATCAGTACGATAGCTACTGGTGGAATGTGACGGTCGAAAACGGTCCAAAATCGCCGGCAGCTTATTACGCCGGTTTCGATCCCTGGTGGGCGTTGACGCCTGACCAAAGCGAAACCACCGATGTCGATCACACGTACAATAACATCACCGGCACCGAGAATGATGACGTGCTCAACGGCGACGGAGGCGACGACCTGGTGACCGCGGGCGATGGCAACGACCAGGTGCATGGCGACAACGGCAATGACCTGATCCGTGGCGATGCAGGCGATGACCGGCTCTACGGCGATGAGGGCGATGACCGGTTATTGGGCGGCGAGGGACAGGACTGGTTATACGGGGGCCTGGGCGACGACACCTTGCGCGGCGGCCCCGGCGATGGGGATACCCTCTCCGGCGATCGCGGCAACGACACCTACCTGTTCGCCACGGGCGACGGCAATACCAGGATCAACAACTATGACAACATCATCGGCCGCCATGACGTGCTGCGGTTTCTTGACGGCGTACAACCCACCGATGTCACAGCGACACGCACAGAGAACGATTTGCTGCTGACCCTGCAAAGCAGTAATGAAACGATCACGGTTACCGACTATTTCCTGGGTGACGGTGTCGGCTATTCCCTGGATGCCGTCGCGTTCGCCGATGGGACTCGGTGGGACATCGAGACGATCAAGGCCCAGGTGCAGCGGCCCACCAACGGCGATGACACCCTCTACGGCAATTCAGGCGTTGACAATCTGGTCGGCGGGAACGGCGACGACAGTCTCTACGGCGCAGACGGCAATGACACCCTGTCCGGTGACGGCGGCAATGATCGGGTCTATGGTCAGAACGGTGACGATGACCTGTTCGGCATTACCGGTGACGACCGGCTCTATGGCGGCGCCGGTAATGACCGCCTGTACGGTGGCGAGGGCGACGATATATTGTTCGGACAGGATGACAATGACAATCTGTCGGGCGATACGGGAGACGACAGACTGCAAGGCGGCGCCGGTAATGACACCCTGGATGGGGGCGAGGGCGACGATATATTGTTCGGACAGGATGACAATGACCATCTGTCGGGCGATACGGGAGATGACAGACTGCAAGGCGGCGCCGGTAATGACCGCCTGTACGGCGGCGAGGGCGACGATATATTGTTCGGACAGGATGACAATGACAATCTGTCGGGCGATACGGGAGACGACAGACTGCAAGGCGGCGAGGGTAATGACACCCTGGATGGGGGGGCCGGGATCGATGTTCTGTTTGGCGAGGCGGGCGACGACACGCTTGACGGCGGCGCCGGCGCCGATCAGTTGTTCGGCGGTGAGGGAAACGACCGGTTGCGCGGCGATGCGGGGGATGGCGACATCCTGAGCGGGGACGCCGGCGACGATACCTACGTCTATGCAACGGGCGATGGCGACACCACCATCGACAATCACGATACCGGCGCGGGCCGTTGGGATGTGCTGCGTTTTCTGGACGGCGTCGAGCCGGGCGATGTCCGTGTGGGACGAAAAAACTACGACCTGCTGCTGACCCTGCAAAGCAGCGGCGAAGTCATCACCGTGACTGGTTACTTCGTGGATGACGGGACGGGGGGATACGCACTCAATGCCATCGTGTTTGCCGACGGCGCCCATTGGGACGTTGATGCTGTGCTCGCGCAGGCGCTGCAAGGCAGTGCCGGGCATGACACCCTGTTCGGTTACGCCGGCGCCGACGCCATCGACGGCCTGGGTGGCAGCGACACCTTGGTGGGGGGCGGCGGCAACGATAACCTGCTTGGCGGAGAGGGGGATGACCTGCTCTATGGCGGTGACGGCGATGACCGCCTTGAGGGGGCGGCCGGGAATGACCGGCTCAGCGGCGAGGCCGGCAACGACTATCTCATCGGCGGAGCAGGGTCCGACACCTACCTCCATACCTTCGGCAGTGGCGATCTGACGATAGCCAACAACGATCCCGATGCGGCGAGTGTTGATGTACTGATTGTCGAGGGCGTCAACAGTGCTGACGTCGGGCTAAAGCGCGGCAATCAAAATGAATTGGTACTGAGTTACCGGATGAACAACACATTCGAAACGATAACCATCCGTGATTACTTCATCCAGGATGCGACAACAGGGCAAGCGATCGATCGCATTACCTTCAGCGATGAAGATGTCTCGTGGGATATCGATTATGTCAAAGCTGAAATGCAGCGGGCCGGTGGCGGTTCGGACAATCTCTACTGTTATTCCGATGGCGATACGTTGCACGGTCTGGCGGGCAATGACAATCTCTATGGCGCACAAGGGGACGATCAGCTTTATGGGGACGCCGGGAATGACTATCTCGATGGTGGGGCGGGCAATGACAGGCTTTTCGGCAACGCCGGTAATGATCAGTTGGACGGCGGGATCGGCGATGACCATCTTTATGGACAGGCGGGTGACGATCAGGTATCGGGCGGCGGTGGCGCAGATGTCCTGTTTGGCGGCGCCGGGAATGATCGATTGCGTGGCGGAGCGGGGGATGGCGACCATTTGCATGGTGGCGACGGCAACGATAGCTACCTCTATGCGGCAGGCGATGGTGACACCACGATAAACAATCAGGACTACAACCCCGGCCGCCATGATGTGTTGCGATTTCTCGAAGGGATCGAAACGGGTGATGTCAGCGTCTCGCGCACCGGCGATGACCTGATGCTCAGTCTGCAAACAACGGCCGGCACCATCACCGTCACGAATTATTTTATGGGCGATGGTGCGGGCGGTCATGCGCTTGACGCCATTGAATTTTTCGACGGGACATCTTGGAATGTAGAAGCCGTCATTCGTCTGGTTGCCGAAGGGAATGAAAGCACTGAAGGGGCGGACACCCTCTATGGCACGGCGGATGCCGATACGCTGGTGGGTCTGGGTGGCGACGATAGCCTGTACGGTAGGGAAGGAAACGACATCCTGATCGGCGGTGATGGTCAGGATGTGCTGTATGGCGCCGCCGGCGACGATGTCCTGCAAGGCGACGCCGGACAAGACACTCTGAATGGCGATGCGGGCAACGACACCCTTTATGGCGACGATGGTAGCGACCTGCTCGATAGCGGCGAAGGCGATGACACCCTGAACGGCGGCGCGGGTCGGGATGAGCTGTACGGCGGTAAAGGCGATGACACCCTGAACGGCGGCGCGGGTCGGGATGAGCTGTACGGCGGTGAAGGCAACGACACCTTGCGGGGCGGCGTCGGCAACGGGGACAGCCTGTCAGGCGGCTTGGGCAGCGATACCTACCTGTACGGTGCGGGTGACGGCAATACCAACATCTACAACCGGGACACGGGCGAAGGCAGTCGGGACGTGTTGCGTTTTCTGGAGGGGATCACTCCTGATGAGGTGACGGTAAGACGGACCCGGATCGACGCGCTGCAACTGACGCTAACGAATAGCGGTGAGGTGATCGATGTTTACGGCTATTTCCGGGATGAAGGGGCGACCAGCCAGGTATTGAGCGCCATCGAGTTTGTCGATGATGGCGCGAGCTGGACTTATGACCAGGTGGCGGCCCTGTCGTTGGCTGCCACGGCAGCGGCGGATGAGATCTACGGCACGGCAGGCGCCGATACGCTGGCGGGTCTGGGCGGCGCGGATAACCTGTACGGCAGGGAAGGCGATGACAGCCTCGATGGCGGCGCAGGAGACGACGTCCTGTATGGCGGCAGCGGCAACGACACCCTGACCGGCGGCGCCGGCAGCGACCGATTGAGTGGGGGCGCCGGCGATGACACCTATCTGTACCGTGTCGGCGATGGCGATATCACCATTAACAATATCGAATACGGTGTGGAGTCGGGTAGTGATGTGCTGCGTTTTCTACCAGGTATCGCCCCGGGCGACGTAGCGGTGATATGCAGCAACGACGACCTGCTGCTGAGGTTGTCAAGCAGTGGCGATGTCATCACCGTCTTGAATTACTTTCAGCATGGCGGCGTGAATGACTACGTTCTACAGACCATCGCGTTTGCCGACGGCCCGACCACCTGGTCCTATGATCAGGTCGAGCGCCTGTCGATGACCGGCACGGACGATGCGGACGTTTTGCATGGTACGCCGGCGGGTGGTGATGCCCTGTTCGGCGCCGGCGGCAATGACGACATCTACGCCTATGAAGGTGATGATAGCGCCGATGGGGGCGCGGGGGACGACTATTTGCTGGGCGGCGCCGGCAGCGACCGGCTGAGCGGGGGCGCGGATAACGACTTCCTGTTTGGTCACGCCGGCAACGATCATCTGGAAGGCGGCGCCGGAAACGATTTCCTGTTTGGTCACAACACCCTGCCGAATCACTACCAGATTACAGATCCAAGGGAGTATATCGCCTATGACAACTACGGATGGGATACCTGGAATCATTCTTCATGGGTGCAGCAGTCCGGGAACGACTTCGATCTATTGCAGGGTGGCGAGGGTTCAGATGTGGTGGTTGGCGTCGGGGAACTCCAGGGTGAAAATGGCGATGATCGACTCTATGGCCGCGGGCGCTTGGTCGGTGGCCAAGGGAATGACCTGATCGTCTCCAGCCAATACCATGGCGATGGGGATATCCGCACCCTAATCGGCGGCGTGGGCAATGACGAGCTTATTGGCAATGGCGGGCGTGATCACTATCTTTTCAACCTAGGGGATGGCGTCGACACCATTAGCGACAGCTACCAGTGGTCTGAAGAAGATGATCAAGACGTTGTCACATTTGGCGACAACATCACCGCCGCCGATGTCCGCTTCGAACGGCACGGGAAAGACCTGCTGGTTTTGTACGGTAACGCCAACGATCAAATCACCATCACCGATTGGTTTGTCACAACCCGGGAGTGGGTGTACGGAAATGGCTACGTCGATGTCTACGCGGGCAAGATCGGCCGTTTCGAATTTTCCGACGGCAGCGTGATCACCGATGTGGAGCCGTTGACGATCACCATGGGCAGCGACGGCGACGATACCCTGCTGGGTATTCAGGATCAGCCTGAGACTATCCATGCCGGCGGCGGCAACGATCAGGTGTGGGGTCGCGGGGGCAACGATCTGATCCGGGGCGATGGGGGTGACGACTATCTGGCCGGTGAAGCGGGCGACGACACGCTGATCGGGGGCATCGGCGCAGACACGCTGGTGGGCGGCGCGGGCAACGACCGACTCGCCGGCGGTGGGGGCGATGACGCCTACCTCTATACCGCCGGGAGCGGCATGGATGTCATCGACAATGCCGGGGGCGGTTTCGACGGGCTCTTTTTCACCGATGTGGCGCGAGAGCGGCTCAGCTTCGCACGCGAAGGCGACGACCTGTCGGTGTCGGTGGATGGCGACCCGACGCAATCGGTGCGGGTCACCGGCCACTTCCTGGGCGGCGATGCCGCGATCGATTATGTGCAGCCGAACGGCGGCGCCTACATCCCGGCCGGTCAACTGGCCGAGCTGGTGACGAACCCGCCGGCGGGAGGGGGCGGGTCAGGTGGCGGCGACGACGGCTCCGGTGCGGGGGGCGGCAACGCCGGCGATGATCCCGCGTCCCCGCCCGCGCCCCAGCCGGGCGGCGACGATACCCTGACCGGCACGAGCGCCGACGAGACCCTGATCGGCGGTTCGGGGAACGACACCCTGGGCGGCGGCAGCGGCAACGACCGGTTGCTGGGCGGCGCGGGTGACGACACCTATGTCTACACCGGCGGCCGGGATGTGCTGGAAGAGACCGCCGGTATCGACCGGCTCCGCTTCGACAACGGCATCACCTTCAATCAAGTCGCTTCCGGCCTGCTCAAGTCCGGCGATGACCTGGTGCTGCGGGTCAACGGCGGACCGGATCAGATCACCCTGCGTAACTTCTTCCTCGGCGGCGAGGCCCTGGTCGAGACCATCGCCTTTACCACCGGCGGCCAGTTGACCGCCGAGCAGCTCTTCGGCGCCTTCGGTCTCGCCATGCCTGCGGCGACCGCTGCCTATGGACAAACGCTAGCGGGCACCACCGGGAACGATGCGGCATTGGATGGGGGGGCTGCGGCGGACCTGATCCTCGGCTACAGCGGCGATGACGGCCTGCATGGGCAGGCCGGGGACGACCGCCTCGAAGGCGGCAACGGCGCAGATACCCTGACCGGCGGCGCCGGCAACGACCGGTTGATCGGCGGCCGCGGCGACGATACCTATATCTTCAGCGCCGGCGACGGTCAGGACCGGATCGACAACCGCCACGGCGGCGTCGACACCTTGCGTTTCGAAGGCATCGATTTCAACCAGGTCGCCAGCGGTTTGCTGAAATCCGGGGACGATCTGATCCTGCGGGTCAGCGGCGGCAGCGACCAGGTCACCCTGCAGGACTATTTCAAGGGGGGGGATCATGCCGTCGACCGGATCAGCTTCGTCAGCGGCGGTGCAATCAGCGCCGCCCAGCTCTTCGGCGCCTTCGGGCTCGCCAACCCGGACCCGGCCGGCTCCCCCGGCTATCCGGGTTTGCCGGATGAGCAGGGTTACGGCGCCGTCACCCTGGGCAGCGGTGCGAATGACCACTATCTGGCCGGCTCCGATGGGGATTTCATCGATGCCGGGGCCGGCGATGATCGGCTCCAGGGCGGGGCCGGTGACGACTACCTGATCGGCGGTTACGGCAGCGATCACTACCTGATCGGCAATGGCTCGGGTCAGGACATCATCAACAACCATGACGCCGGTGATACGGGTAGCGATACGGTCCGCTTTGAACAGGCGGCGGCCGGGGATCTCTGGTTCAGCCGCAGCGGCAACGACCTGGCCGTCACCCAGGCCGGGACGGACGACCGGCTCACCCTCGCCCACTGGTACGACAGCCCGGACAACGAGGTGGACCGGATCGAGACCAGCGCTTCGGTGTTGCTCAACAACCAGATCGACCGGTTGGTGGCCGCGATGGCCGTCTACGATGTGCCGAGCGGGGCGGGCAATGTGATACCGCAAGCGGTCAAGGATGAACTGCAGATAGTCTTGTCCGAGACCTGGCAGCCCGTATAGATGGGATGGACCGTTTTGCGTCCGAGGGGCCGGAAACAACCGGCCCCGGTCACCCTGGAATCCTCAGTTGATCACGATGCACACGCCTTCTGAGGATTTCAGGTTAATTCATATTGTCAGCGACCGGGTGAAACATCCGGGTTAAGGGCATTCAGTAAGGGCCTCGGAAAAAAAGATTTAACCGAAAATGCGCCGGATTGTTGCCTGCCTTCGAGGCGTAGCGAAGGGCGCGTAGCCGGGCCTACGTAACCGAAGCTACAACAAAGAAGGCCGGCAAGAAGACAAGTAGTTTGGGTTAAATCTTTTTTTCCGCGGCCCTAAGTCATCGCCGCCCGGAAGCGGGTGGTTTGGAAATGTAGAGTATATGGATACCGGTCTGAACACACTCGTCGCCATCGCGCGCTTTCATCAACTGCCCGCAGAGCCGGAACAACTGGCACACCAATTCGGCATCCCCGGAGAACGGTTTTCCGATACCGAACTGCTACAGGCCGCCAAGGCCTTGACCCTGAAGGCCAAGCGTTTGACTCCCTCGCTTGGCGACATGGAAAACGCCGTCCTGCCCGGCATAGCCAAACTGCGGGACGGCAGCTATGTCATCCTCGCCCGGCTCACCCACCGGGATCAGCCGTCGGATCAACCGGGCATGCCCAGCGCCGTGCTGATCCACGACCTGCGTGAAAACAGTCCGAAATCCATCCCCTTGGACGCGTTCAACACCCTCTGGTCGGGTGAACTCATCGTATTGGCCCGGCGGCAGGGCTTGGCCGAGAGCTTGCAACAGAAATTCGACATCTCCTGGTTCATCCCCGCCCTGGTCAAATATCGCAAACTCTTCGGTGAAGTGCTGATCGCCTCCTTCTTTCTGCAACTCTTCGCCCTCATCACCCCGCTGTTCTTTCAAGTGGTGATGGACAAGGTGCTGGTGCATCGGGGGTTCACCACCCTGGATGTGCTGGCGGTCGGTTTTTTCGTTCTGGTCGTGTTCGACGCCCTGATGGGCGGCATCCGCAACTACCTGTTCAGCCACACCACCAACCGGGTGGACGTCGCCCTCGGCTCCCGGCTCTACAACCACCTGATGGCGTTGCCGCTGGCCTATTTCGAGGCCCGCCAGGTCGGGCAGAACGTCGCCAGGGTGCGTGAACTCGACACCCTCCGCAACTTTATCACCGGCACCGCCCTGACCCTGATCATCGATCTCTCCTTCGTCTTCGTCTTCATCGCAGTGATGTGGTTCTACAGCCCCACGCTGACCTGGATCGTGCTGGCCACCATCCCTTGCTATGTGCTGCTGTCGCTGTTCATCACCCCCATCCTGCGCCATCGCCTCAACGACAAATTCAAACACGGCGCCGCCAACACCGCCTTCCTCACCGAATCGATCACCGGCATCGGCACGGTGAAATCGATGGCGGTGGAGCCGCAGATGCAGAAAAAGCTCGAGGACCACCTCTCCAGCTACGTCTACGCCTCGTTCCGCAGCCAGAACCTCAACAACGTTGCCAACCAGGTGGCCGGGCTGGTCAACAAGCTGATGACCCTGGGCATTATCTGGTGGGGCGCCCACTTGGTCATCGCCAACCAACTCACCGTCGGCCAACTGGTGGCGTTCAACATGCTCGCCGGCCGGGTCAGCAGCCCGATCCTCAAGCTGGTGCAGCTCTGGCAGGATTTCCAACAGGCCGGGATCTCCCTGGAGCGGCTCGGCGACATCCTCAATACCCCACGGGAACCCGGCTTCAACCCCAACCGCTCCCGCCTCCCGGCGCTACAGGGCGCCGTCACCCTCGACCACGTGCGCTTTCGCTACCGTCCCGACGGCCCCCTGGTGCTCGACGACCTCAACCTCCACTGCAAACCCGGCGAAGTGATCGGCATCGTCGGCCGGTCCGGCTCAGGCAAGAGCACCGTCACCAAACTGATTCAGCGGCTCTACATCCCCGAAGGCGGGCGGCTGCTCATCGACGGGGTCGATCTCTCCATGGTCGACACCACCTGGCTGCGCCAGCAGATCGGCGTCGTCCTGCAAGAGAACTTCCTGTTCAACCGCACCATCCGCGAAAATATCGCCCTGGCCAATCCGGCCCTGCCGATGGAGTCGGTGATACAGGCGGCGAAACTGTCCGGCGCCCACGCATTCATCGTCGATCTCGCCGAAGGTTACGACAGCCTGGTCGGCGAGCAGGGCAGCAACCTCTCCGGCGGTCAGCGGCAACGCCTCGCCATCGCCCGGGCGCTGATCGGCAATCCGCGGATCCTGATCTTCGACGAAGCCACCAGCGCCCTGGACTACGAATCGGAGCGGCTGATCCAAGACAACATGGCCGCGATCTGCAAAGGCCGCACCGTCTTCATCATCGCCCACCGCCTCAGCACCGTCAGGCAGTGCCACCGCATCATCGTGTTGGAAAAGGGGCGTATCGTAGAGCAGGGCGATCACCAAGGCCTGCTCCAGGCCGACGGCTACTACGCCAAGTTGCACAGCTATCAGCATCATGCGCCGGTGCTGCCTCGAAAGCGAGAAAAACCAAGCCGAGGAAAGCTAAGGGAGTCGATCGAGCCGCAGTGAAAATGAATACTACAGTCAGCCTGTTGCTGGACGCCTGGAAAAACCGGCGCGAACTCGGCGATGGGCAAAAATCACGGGAGCTGGCCGCCTTTCTGCCGGCCGCGTTGGAAATCCAGGAGGCCCCGCCGAATCCCATTGCCCGATGGCTGGCCTGGGCTTTGATCGCCTTCATGGTATCGGCCCTGCTCTGGGCGGCATTCGGCGAAGTCAATGTCGTCGCCACCGCCCAGGGAAAGATCCTGCCTAGCTCACGGGTAAAAGTCGTGCAACCCCTGGAAAAATCCGTAATCAGCCAGATCCTGGTGGCGGAAGGCGAGTACGTGGCCAAGGGGCAGCCCCTCATCGCGTTGGACGGCACCCTGACCGGCGCAGACAGGAATCGCCTGATCAACGAGCTGCACAGCGCACGAATGAAATTGTCGGTGAGCAGGACATTGCTCTTCCTGCTGAGTGATGCGGAAAAACGGCGGATGGATATTGAGCAAATCGATTTAGACACAAAAGAGAAGGGGAATATGGCCAGCGTTACACTGCACCGGCGTCTGCTAAAGGAGAAGTGGCGCCGATACCTGGCCGGATACGCAATGCTGCAAAGTACGGTGAAAAAGGTCGAAGCCGAGCAGGCCGCCACACAAGCCGCGATAAAAAAGCTGCAACAGACACTGCCCATCGTCGTCAGGCGAGCGAAAAAACTGAAGGCGTTGTATGAAAAGCGATTTGCCTCGGAAATGGAATACCTGCAACTCAAACAGGAGCGGATAGAAAAAGTCCAGGATCTGGAAGCGGAGAAACAGCGACTGAAGCAGTTGCATGCGGCCAAGGACGAGGCCTTACGGCAAGTGGACGCACTCACCGCCGAAAGCAAAACAACCGCCCTGGCGGAGATCGCCGAGATGCAACGCCAGGTTTCAGTCCTGCGGGAGGAGCTGACCAAGGCAACCGACCTGAATGCGCGACAGGTTCTCTATGCGCCGGTGTCGGGACGGGTTCATGAACTCACCGTCACCACCCATGGAGGGGTCGTCACCGAAGCCCAGCCGCTGATGAATATCGTTCCGAATGAATCCTCATTGGAGGTGGAAGTCTTTCTCGAAAACAAAGATATCGGTTTCGTCGAACAGGATATGCCTGCGGAGATAAAGATCCACACCTTTCCGTTTACCAAATACGGCGTCGTCGAAGCGGTCATCGACAGCATCTCTGACGACGCGAGCGTGGACGAACAGCGTGGATTGTTATACCGGCTTTTGCTGACCATGGGGCGGGACTCTATTATGGTTCGGGGTAAAGCGGTGAAATTGATGCCGGGAATGGAGGTGACCGCAGAGATAAAAACCGGCAAGCGCCGCTTGATTGAGTATTTTTTAGCGCCGCTTTTGCGGCATGGTAAGGAGAGTCTGAGGGAGCGATGAAGCGTATTTTTCAGTTTATCCTTTATCCTTTTGTTCAGGTTCCACATCAGGCACTTTGGACATGGCTTCAAAAGGAAGGTCTTTTTTCATGGTTGGATGATCGCTTTGGTGTTGCGAGCCGATATGCAGTATCTTTGTGAAAACTCAAAACTCAAAACTCAAAACTCAAAACTCAAAACTCAAAACTCAAAACTCAAAACTCAAAACTCATAAGGAGGAGTCATGAATAAAGTCATCGGTCTGTGCCTGCTGCTGGCGCCCCTGCTCGGTGTGGCGGCGGAACAGCGTTTCATCAGTATCGGTACGGGTGGCCTCACGGGTGTCTACTACCCCACGGGAGGTGCGATCTGCCGCTTGTTGAATAAGGGTAGAAAGGGACATGGCATTCGTTGTTCAGTGGAATCAACCGGTGGGTCCATCTTCAATCTCAATACCATCGCCGGCGGTGAACTTGACTTCGGCGTGGCCCAATCGGATTGGCAATATCACGCTTATCATGGGAGTTCCAAATTCAGCGAGCAGGGGGCGAACAAAGATCTACGCGCCGTCTTCTCGATCCACAGCGAGCCGTTTACCGTAATGGCCAGGGATGATAGCGGTATCAAGATCTTTTCGGACCTGAAGGGTAAGCGGGTGAATATCGGTAATCCGGGTTCCGGTCAGCGCGGCACCATGGAAGTGATGATGAGCAAGCTCGACTGGGTCAAGGATGACTTTAAGCTTGCTTCGGAGTTGAAGGCGACGGAGCAGGCCAGGGCGCTGTGTGACAACAAGATTGATGCCATGATCTATACGGTTGGTCATCCCAACGCTTCGATCAAAGAGGCGTCCACCGCCTGCGATGCCCACCTGGTGCCGGTGGCCGGGGAGGTGGTGGAGACGTTGATCGCCGACAATCCTTATTACGCGCCTGCGGTTATTCCCAAGGATATGTACCAGGGGAGTGATGCGGCAACGCTGACCTTCGGCGTCAAGGCTACCCTGGTGACCTCGGCAGCGGTGGATGAGACGGTGGTTTATCAGTTGGTCAAGGCCGTGTTCGAGAACCTGGCGGTGTTCAGAAAACTCCATCCAGCCTTTGAACACCTGCAGGCGCTGGAGATGCTTAAAGGTAATTCGGCGCCTTTTCATGCGGGGGCGGTGCGTTACTACAAGGAGAAGGGGCTGCTGTAAGAATATGCGGTTTTGGGTTGAGGGGCTCGCTACACCCACAGTTTTTTGACGCTTCAGGAAGATTTATGGGTAGGTGGTTTCTTGGCTCCATCTCCCTCCGGGACAACGCCGGGGATGGAGGGGGTGGAATGAGCTTCTTCAACGCAAAATTCTCCTACTGCAACAGTGGGTATCCTCGATGGAAGGCCTCGATTCTACCAAGGCTAATTCACATTATCAGCGGCCGGGTGAAATGTCTGGGTTAAAGCTAAAAAGATGAGCCAAAACAATAGCAGCGCGATGCAACTCGAATTGATCGAGGCGGTGGAGTACGGCGGCAGGCGTCCCGGCGGTTGGACGCGCAGGGTGCTGTTGGGGACGGCCCTGGGATGGGCCCTGTTCCAGTTATGGGTCGCCTCTCCTCTGCCCTTTAGCTTGGGGTTTGCCGTCTTCAACGATACCGAGATTCGTTCCATTCATCTCGCGTTTGCGATCTTTCTGGCCTATCTCTCTTTTCCGCGCCGCAGGGGCATCAGTCACACCATTCCTTTGTCCGACTGGGTGTCGGCCCTGTCCGCCGCCTTCTGTGCGGCCTATCTGTTTCTCTTTTACGAGGCGCTTGCGGATCGCTCGGGGGCGCCGACGACATTGGACGTGGTGGTTGCGGCCGCCGGTGTGTTGCTGTTGCTGGAGGCCACGCGGCGCGCCTTGGGCTGGCCGCTGACGGTGATCGCGCTCTGTTTCCTTGGCTACACCTTTGCCGGGCCTTGGCTGCCCGATCTGCTTGCGCACAAGGGGGCGTCTCTGGAGCGTGTCGCTTCCCACCAATGGCTCTCCACCGAAGGGGTGTTCGGGGTGGCGGTGGGTGTTTCAGCGGGGTTTGTGTTTCTGTTTGTGCTGTTCGGCAGTCTGTTGGAGCAGGCTGGGGGCGGCCACTATTTTATTCGCGTCGCCTATGCCCTGGTGGGGCATAGGCGGGGAGGCCCGGCCAAGGCTGCGGTGCTGGCCTCCGGTCTCACCGGTATGGTGTCAGGTTCATCCATCGCCAATGTGGTGACCACGGGCACCTTTACCATACCTTTGATGAAACGGGTGGGATTCTCCTCGGAAAAGGCGGGGGCGATCGAAGTGGCCGCCTCGACCAATGGCCAGATCATGCCGCCTGTGATGGGGGCGGCGGCCTTCCTGATGGTGGAATATCTCAATATCTCCTATCTGGAGGTCATCAAACACGCCTTTCTGCCCGCAGTCCTGAGTTATATCGGTCTCATGTTCCTGGTGCATCTGGAGGCGGTCAAGGCGGGTATGCAGGCTGAGGTGCGGGTCAGGGCCACCCGCTTGAGACAGCGGCTGTTGCGTTGGGGGCTTACCCTCTCAGGCATGAGCCTTTTTTTCCTCTTCGCCTACTGGACCGTGGAGACGGTCAACAACCTGTTCGGCGACTACGGCTTTTATCTCAATGGGGGGCTGATTCTGCTGCTGTACGGTCTGCTGATCTTCGGTGAAGTGCGGTATGGTCTGCGCGGAGAGGCGTCGGCTTCGCCTCAAAGCATCAGTGTCGGTGAGGCCCTGTTGGGTGGGTTGCACTTTCTGTTGCCGATCCTGGTATTGGTCTGGTGTCTGATGTTGCTGCGTCTGTCTCCCGCCACTGCGGTATTCTATGCCATTACCCTGATGGGGGTGATTCAGTTGACTCAGGACGGTTTGCGGGCGCTGTTCGCCGGTGAAGCGGTGAGTAACGGGATTCGCCGGGGGGCGGTCTCCCTGGTGGCGGGCCTGGAGAACGGCGCGCGCAACATGATCGGCATCGGGGTGGCCACGGCCACTGCGGGCATCGTGGTGGGCACGGTGAGCCTGACCGGTATCGGGCAAGTGCTGGGCGAGGTGGTGGAGACCCTTTCGTTCGGCTCGATTCTGTTGATGTTGCTGCTGACGGCATTGATCTGCATGATCCTTGGCATGGGGTTGCCCACCACGGCCAACTACATCGTCGTCTCAACATTGATGGCGCCGGTGATCGTGCAACTTTCTGCGGCGCACGGATTGGCTATACCGCTGGTGGCTGTGCATATGTTCGTCTTCTATTTCGGCATCCTGGCCGATGATACGCCGCCGGTCGGACTGGCCGCCTATGCGGCGGCCGGCATCTCCGGCGGCGACCCGATTCGCACCGGGCTGCAGTCCTTCTACTATGACATTCGCACCGCTATTCTCCCCTTTATGTTCATATTCAATACCGATCTGTTGCTGATCGGTGTCGATGGAGTCGGAGACTTTGTTCTGGTGGCGACACAGGGATTGATCGCCATGTTACTCTTTGTCTCGGCAACCCAGGGTTGGCTGCTGATCCGCAACCGATGGTGGGAGACGGGGCTGCTGTTGCTGATCGTCTTCTCCCTGTTTCGTCCCGATTTCTGGCAGGAGCGCTTTTTTCCAGCCCTGCTGTGGCAACCGGCGCAGGCCGTTGAGCAGCATATGCACACCCTTCCGGCGGGGGAGCGGGTTCGACTCCAGATCGAGGTTGAGGAGGAGGATGGTTCGATGCGGTTGCGTGACATCCTCCTGGATATTCCTGAGGGGTTGCCGGGCGGACAACTCGAACGTTTGGGCTTTATTACCGAGCCCGATGGCGATACGCTTCGCATTCTCGATATCGGTTTTCTGAGTGCGGCGGAGGAGGCCGGTCTCGAATCGGGCTATACCCGTCGCATCACTGGGTTCTATACTCAACAGCGGCAACCGGACAGCCGCTGGTTTCTGTTCCCCTCGCTGTTGTTGCTGGGATGGCTCTGGTGGCTGCAATATCGCCGCAAGGCGCGTCTGAACCGGGACGATATAGGAGAATGAGATGAAATATCGATGGGTTGTCTGGCTGTTGCTTTTCAGTGCGGGTCATCTATCGGCTGTGGAGCCGGAAGCGGATCGGTCGCCGGTAAGGGTCTTTACCTCGGAGGAACCCTTCGAGGATGTGCTTGAGAACATCGAGATGGCGATCATTGAAAGAGGCCTGTTGGTCAGCGGAACCCTGCATGTCAGCGATATGCTGAATCGAACCGGTCCGGATCTCGGTTTTACCCAGGTCTTTTCCAAGGCTCGGTCGGTGGAGTTCTGCAGCGCCTTGATGTCGCACAAGATGTCCCAGGCTGCGGCGGAGAATATTGCGATCTGCCCTTTCACGATCGCCGTTTATGTAAAACTGGCGGAACCTGATAAGGTCTATGCGGCCTATCGTCCTCCGCAGCTTGTCGGTGATGGCGGAGGGGCCGCAAGCGCTATCGTCGACATGCTGGAAGGCATTATAGAGGATTCGATTTGATCTTCCCTCGATTATGGCGTCTAGGCTCGACGATGATCAGTGCGGTTTATACGTTACAGGGCCTATGACGAGGTACACTGGAAAGATGCGCGATGGGGAAGCGTATGCTTGCCATTGGGGAATAGTGGAGAGAGGGTATGTCTGAAGTATACAAGATCATCTTTACCGGCGAGTTGAGACCTGATGCGGATAAGGAGCGGGTTATCGCCTTATTCAGTGAGAAATTCAAACTCGGGCGGGAGAGGGCGGAGAAGTTGATCCATGGCGGGAGGACCATGAGTCTGAAAAAGGATCTTGACCGCGAGAAGGCGCAGAAATACCGGGAGGCCCTGGAGAAGCTGGGTCTGATCATTGAAATCGACCCGAAGCTCTCCGTGGTGGAAGCGATTGCCCCCGAGACGTCGAATCGAGCATCAGAACTCGCGCTGGAAGCCTTCGACAGCGGCGATGAAGATGCGACTGAGGTTATCGACCCTTCCCTGATCCCTGGAAATCGATGCCCTAAATGCGGTTCCGGCAACATGGAGATGGGGATCTGTCAGGATTGTGGTATCGTCGCTGCAAAGTATCTCACCGCTCAGTCCCGTCATGCCGTCCCTGATCCCCTGACGGGGTCTGGCGAGAGAGAGGAGAAGGATCCCTACAGCACGCCGGAAGCCGAGTTGGTGCAGCCGATGGAGGGGGAGATGGATGGGCCCCGGAGGGTGCCGGCCGGACACGGCCTAGCCTGGATAGCCAAGGGTTGGTGGCATTTCAAACAGGCGCCTCTGGCCTGGATCGCGGCGTTGGTGATCTGGGCGGTGCTCGCTTTTATCGTCAGCATGGTGCCTCTGTTGGGTTTCATCGCAGCCAACATTCTGACCCCCGTGTTGGTTGCCGGCCTGATGGTCGGTTGCCATGCACAGGATCAGGGAGAGAATTTTTCCGTCAATCACCTGTTTGCCGGCTTTTCCAATAATGCAGGTCAATCGATATTGCTTGGGTTGTTTTATTTTCTGCTGATGATGTTGGTCGGCCTCAGCCTGATGGCTTTCATGTTCGGCGCCATCGGTCAAACCTTCTCACAGGAAACAACGAACCCGGAAATGATGGCAACGATGTCCCTTTCACCCGCATTCATCACCGGCCTTGTCGTTGGCACCTTGCTTTTTTTGCCGGTCATCATGGCCTACCTGTTCGCGCCGGCGTTGGTCGCCCTGGAGGAGCTGTCCGCCTGGGAGGCGATGAAACTGAGTTTCATGGGTTGTATGAAAAATATCATGCCCTTGACGGTCTACAGCCTGGTATCGGTGGGGCTTGTGATAGTCGGCTCCATCCCCTTCGGTCTTGGACTGCTGGTGGTCTCTCCCATCCTCACCGGGGCCGTCTATTCGGCCTATCGGGATATCTATTATGGCTGATCCATGGAGGCCGGGCTAACGGAAGGGCGTTCTATACACCGACTCGACACCGTCCGGCGTTATGAGATTCCAGAGGGTGTGCTACTCGATTTTCGACTTGCCGGTCCCGTGGTGCGGGCCTGTGCCTGGGCGATCGATGCCGCCCTTCGGGGCCTGCTCTACCTGATTCTGGCGTTGCTTATGGCGCTGTTCGGCGGGGTCGGGACGGCGTTGATGCTGATTGGGTTTTTCCTTATCGAGTGGTTCTACCCGGTGGTGTTCGAGATCTATAACGGGGCTACTCCGGGCAAACGGGCAATGGGTATCCTAGTGATTCAGGATAACGGTACGCCGGTTACTCCAAGCGCCTCGGTGATTCGCAATCTCCTGCGGGCGGCGGATTTTCTCCCTTTCCTCTACGCAGCGGGGTTGGTCACTATGTTGATCAACCGAGAGTTCAAGCGCCTCGGCGATCTGGCGGCCGGCACCCTGGTCGTCTATCGTGATCGACAACAGGAACGCATCCAACCGCCGGTTTCCGCCACCAGCAAGCCGCCGGTCGAGCTTTCCGAGGATGAACAGTTGACCCTGTTGGCCTTCGCCGAGCGGGGGGAGACGCTCTCCATCGGGCGGCGGCGGGAACTGGCTGAACTGCTGTCGGATCAGACGGGACTGCGGGGCGGTGATGCGGTCGAGGCGCTTTACGCCTATGCAAACTGGATACTCAAGGGACGTTGATGAGACAACAGCAATTCGAGGCGGACAACCAACCCCTATGGGACGAGATCGCTCAAATGATGGACGATCTGCAACGCACTCGCGGCAAACGACGCCTGTCTCGCGCACAGCAGTTGCGTTTTCCCGCCCGTTATCGTCAACTCTGCAGCCACTATGCCCTGGCCCGCAGTCGCGGTTTCAGTCCGACCCTTATCGAGCAACTGCACGGTCTGGTGTTGCGCGGACATCCGCTGCTCTATCGTCAGCGAGGTGGATGGCGCTGGCGCCTGCTCCATTTCATCCTCGGCGGGTTTCCGCGGGCGGTGCGGCGGAATCGCGTCTATTTCGCTCTCTCCCTGCTGTGCTTTCTGTTGCCGGCGCTGTTGATGGGGAGCGGCTGCTATCTGCAGGAGGATCTGATCTATACCGTCATGGATGAGTACATGGTGGCGGAGATGGAGAGCGCCTACGATCCGGCGAATAACCACCCCGGCCGTTCATCGGAACGCAGTTCAGAGAGTGACTTCACCATGTTCGGATACTATATCCTGAACAATATCGGGATAGGCTTTCGCACTTTCGCCACCGGGATATTGCTCGGGGTGGGGACCCTCTTCATATTACTCTTCAACGGCCTGGTGATCGGCGCCGTGGCGGGCCATGTAAGCCGACTGGGTTATCATGAGACCTTCTGGCCCTTTGTTTCGGGCCATGGCTCATTGGAGCTGACGGCCATCGTCATCTGTGGCGCAGCGGGACTGCTCCTGGGACAGGCGGTGGTTGCGCCCGGACAAAGGTCGCGCGTACAGGCGCTCAGGGAGCATGCCGGGGAGGCCCTGCAACTGGTCATGGGGGCCGCCCTGATGCTGTTGGCGGCGGCGTTCGTCGAGGCCTTCTGGTCCTCCGGCGCCCTGCAACCGACCGCTAAATACATCGTGGCCGCACTACTCTGGTCGGGTGTCATCCTGTATCTGTCGCTGATGGGAAGAGGATCCCGTGGATCTCGATAGCCTATCCATCAATTTACGGTCTCGCTCAGCCTGGGAGGGCATAGACCTGGGCTTCGCCATGGCTCGCGAGTGGTTCCTGCCGCTGTGGCTGCTGTGGCTCAGCAGCGCCCTGCCGGTCATGCTGGTGCTGACGCTGTTGCCTCTGCCGCTGTGGCTGGCGGGATTGCTGCTGTGGTGGCTTAAACCCGTCTACGAGCCGCCGCTGCTGTATTGGCTGAGTCGCCGCCTGTTTGCCGAGCGACCCACCGTTAAAGCGGTATTCAGGCGGTGGACGAAGATCGTATTGCCGCAGTTGATTGCCGGCCTCACCTGGCGTCGCTTGACACCCTCTCGCTCCTTCGTGATGCCGGTAGCGGTGCTGGAGGGACTCAGGGGGAAGCCTCGCGGCAACCGCATCGGCGTCCTGGGACGGGGTATGCATGCCTCCGGTTGGTTGAGCCTGACGGGTGTGCATTTTGAGATCGTTTTGGAACTGGGACTGATCGGGCTGGTTGCTGTGCTGATACCGGAAGAGCTGCTTTGGGCCGACTGGCAGAGCTATCTGTTCGATCCCGACCCCCTCAGTGAATGGTTGCACCACGCCGGCGCCCTGGCGGCGATGTCCCTGATCGCGCCCTTTTATGTGGCCGGAGGTTTTGCGCTCTACCTCAACCGGCGCAGTCAACTCGAGGCCTGGGATCTGGAATTGGGATTGAGACGCATGGCGCAACGCCATCGGCGCCGACGGCCGGCCAGGGTTGCTCCCGCCTTACTGGTCTGTCTGCCGATGTTGATGGCGCCGTGCGGGGATGCGCAGGCGTTGGAGGTGAGCCGGCAATACGTCCGGGAACTGATTCAGGAGGTACTGGCAGAGGAGGCATTCGGTCGCTATGAGACACGAACTGATTGGCGCTACATCGGTGGCGAGGATGCCGTTCAGGCCGACTGGTTGGCGGAATGGTTGACACGCCTGTTGAGCGGTTTTACCAGCAAGCTTGCCGGTGTGGGTGAGGTATTGTTGTGGTTGGCGGTAGCCGGCGTATTGGCCTATCTGCTCTACTGGTTTATACAGAATCGTAGTCTGCTCTACCCTGGCGGTATCGCCAGAGGGGGCGGCGATAGGGCGCCTCCGTCCCACATCGCCGGTCTCGATCTACGCCCCGAGAGCCTGCCTGACGATCCTGCCGCAGAGGCCGGCCGCTTAATCGATGCGGGGGAGTACCGCAGCGGCCTGAGTCTGCTCTATCGGGCGGCCCTGTCGGTGCTGATCCACCGCTACGCCCTGGAGATCAAGGATGGGGCCACGGAAGGGGAATGCCTCGAGCATACCCACCGCTCCCTGGATGAGTCTCAGGGTGACTACTTCGCCCGGCTAACGCTGGCATGGCTGGCGCTGGCATACGGGCATCAGCAGCCACAGAAGGCGTCGGCGCTGGCGTTGTGCCGGGAGTGGCGCAGCCGCTTCGGGGCGGCAAATGCGCAATAAGCCCCTTGCAATCGCCGCCCTGACGCTGCTGTCGGCGCTGTTGATCGGCCTTTCGGCGGTGTGGTTTGAGAAGAATTTCGAGCGCCGGATAGAAGAGGTGCGCACCGCCATGGGAACCGAGGCTAGGCGCAACCCCTTGCTGGCGGCTGAGCGCTTCCTGTCACGTCTCGGGATGCAGGTGGAGAGCCGCTCCGGCCGCCACTACCTGACCGCGCCGCCGGACGGACCGGGCATGTTGTTTGTCAGGGACCTGGGGCCGCCGTTGCCCCAGTCCCGTGTGACGGCGCTGTTGGAATGGGTGGAGCGCGGAGGCGATCTGCTGGTGACGCCCGGCGCACAGCCGCAGGATGGCTCGTCACACCCCCTGCTGATGCACTACGGCGTCTCCGTCGCGGGCGGCGTGAGCGATGAAGAGGGGGGGGCGGCGATGCTATATCTGCCGGATGACGAAGCCTCGATGCAGATCGGATTCGATACCACGAAGTGGTTCGAGATTGATAGTGAGCTCGCTTATCGAGCCCTCCCCGGCGAGGCGTATCCAAAGCTGCTGATTTTCCCCCAGGGCGATGGCCGGGTGGTCTTTCTGAGCGATAACGATTTTTTCGGCAATCAGCGGATCGGTCAGCAGGACCATGCCCTGCTGCTGGCCCGGTTGGCGGCGGACCATGACCGGGTCTGGTTACTGTATAGTGCCCGGATGCCGTCCCTGATCGCCCTGCTGTGGCGACATGCCCCCTATCTGCTGGTCAGCCTGACGCTACTCGGCCTGCTGCTGGTCTGGCGTCTTGCCCGGCGCACCGGCCCGCTGATCTCATCGGTCGCCGATCAGCGGAGAGACCTGCTCGAACACCTGCAGGCGGTAGCGGAATTCGCCTGGCGTCACGATCCGGCAAAGGGTTTGTTGGAGGATGCCCGGCGGCAGGTGGAGCATCGCTGGCTGACGAGTCATCCCCGGCTGCATCACCTGGATCGGCTGGCGCGTTGCCACTGGTTGGCGGAACGTACCGGGATGACGGCCGATTCGATTCATCAGGCCCTCTATCCCGATCAGGGCGATACCGGCCGGCTCATCAAAGCCACGGCAAACCTGCAACGCCTGCTGTCGGCGCTGCACCCGGAGAGGAAAGTGAAGTATTAACCCGGCGACCTAAGTAGGTTGCATTCAGGGCTTCAAGAATGGCCTTGATCAAGGCGTGGCTCGCAGCCGGGAGTGGCATATGGATGTGCCGTTTACGGACCGAAGGATGGAATGGTTATTCCCTTGGTAAGAGCCACAACGCAGAGCAAGGCCATTCTTGAAGCCCCTAACCGATTGATTTAATAAAGACAGGCCGATGTGTGCCTGCCTACAGACTGCGTTATCAAAACTGATTGTAGAAGTGCTACAGTGGCGTTTTGACAGCCTTGCTGTAGGCAGGCGCACATCGGCTGAATGCAGCCTAATTAGGTTGCCGGGTTAATAATATGGTAGCTCAAGCTCAGATGGACGAGTCCCTCCTGCAACAGGCAAGGGGGCTGGAACAGGAGATCGCCCGCGCGGTGATCGGCCAGCAGCGAGTCATCCGCGAGGTCGTTTTGGCGCTGTTCTCGGCGGGGCACGTCCTGGTCGAGGGGGTGCCGGGCCTCGGTAAGACGCTGCTGGTGCGCAGTCTGGCGGCTGCGGTGCAGGGGGCGTTCAGCCGTATCCAGTTCACCCCGGATCTGATGCCGAGCGACATTTCGGGTCATATCATGTTTGACATGAAAAGCGAAGCCTTTCGGGTGCGCAAGGGACCGGTGTTCTGCAATCTGCTGCTGGCCGACGAGATCAACCGCTCACCCGCCAAGACCCAGTCAGCCCTGCTCGAAGCGATGCAGGAGCAGCAGGTGACCATCGAAGGCCGGACCTTCCCGCTCACTCCCCCCTTTCTGGTGTTGGCGACACAGAACCCGATTGAGCAAGAGGGAACCTATCCCTTACCCCAGGCCCAGCTTGACCGGTTTCTGCTGAAGGTCTTTATCGACTACCCCGCCGAGGAGGAAGAGCAGGCGATGGTGAAGCAGGTGACCCAGGGGGCGGTGGGCGATGGGCTCGACACATCCGCCATCCGTCCCAGGTTGACAGCGGAGGATATACCCAGGATTCAGGCCCATGTGGCGAATCTGCAAATGGATGAGCGGATCGTCAATTATGCGGTGCGCCTGGTGCGTTCGGCGCGGGACTGGAACGGTATCGAGGCGGGGCCGGGACCGCGCGGCGCCTTGTCCCTGCTGCGAGCCGCCAGGGCAGAGGCCTTCCTGCAACAGCGCGACTTCGTCACCCCCGACGATATCAAGACGGCTGCACTGCCGGTGTTGCGGCATCGAATCCGGCTCGCCACTGATCTTGAGATCGAGGGCTACCAAGCGGATGATGTGTTGCGCGATCTTCTCGACAACATCCCCGCACCACGCCAGTGATCCCGACACCCCGTCTGATAGCTGCCCTGGGTTTGCTCTGCGCGCCGGCCCTATTGGCGGTTTGGCGCAGCGGCTGGGTGATGCCCTGGAAGCTGTTTGCGGCACTGTTGTTGATGCTTGCCCTGTTGGACCTGTTTCGCATGCGGCGGCTGCTGACCCCCGGTCTGGCGCGTAGCGTCCGTACCAGCATACCGGTAGGGGTTTGGACAGAAGTGGAGTTACGGCTGCGCAACACCTCGGAGGTCGGTCTCGCTGTGCAGGTTCACGATCACCATCCCGGCGATTTCGGCGTGCAAGGTCAGCCACAGTCGCTTTTCATACCGGCTCAACGCCAAGCGAGCCTAGGCTACCGTGTGCTGCCCAAGCGGCGCGGAGAGGGCCGCTTCAGCGGCGTGGACCTGGTCATTCGCTCCCCTCTCGGATTGTGGCGGCAGAAACGCTTTATCGACCATCCCGCCCAGGTGCGGGTATTTCCTAATTTCCGCGAAATCGCCCGTTATGCGATGTTGGCGACCGACAACCATCTCAGCCAGATGGGGGTTCGCCGGCGACAACGCCGGGGAGAGGGCAGCGACTTCCATCAACTGCGCGAATACCGGACAGGCGATGTGATGCGGCAAATCGACTGGAAGGCCAGCTCCCGCCATCGCCGGCTGATATCCAAGGAGTACCAGGACGAGCGCGATCAGCAGCTCGTGTTCATGCTCGATTGCGGCCGGCACATGCGCCACCAGGACAGTGACGGCGCACATCTCGACCAAGCCCTGAATGCGATGCTGTTGTTGAGCTATGTCGCGGACCGCCAGGGAGACGCCGTCGGCTTCCTCAGTTTCGGCGGCGAGGAGCGTTGGCAGCCGCCGATGAAGGGAGGGGGCGTGGTTCGTCGCCTGTTGGATCGCACCTACGATCTCGAGTCCACCCTGCAGGCGGCCGATTATCTCGCCGCCGCCCACAAGTTGATGCCGTTACAGCGACGCAGGGCATTGGTGATCATACTCACCAACAGCCGCAACGAGGAGCGCGACGATCTGCTAAAGGCGGTCTCGTTACTGGTAAGAAGGCATCTGGTGGTGGTTGCGGATCTGCATGAAGCATCCCTGGACAGGGTCGTTGAACATCCCGTGGTCGATCTGCAGGGCGCGTTGCGTTTTCAGGCAGTGGTCGATTATCTCGGTCAACGCAAACAGGCCCATGAAAGGCTTAGTCACCGGGGAGCCCTGATCATTGACAGCAGACCACAACATCTGCCGATCACCCTGGTGAATGCCTATCTCGATGTAAAGGCTTCGGGTGTGCTCTAGCCCGGATGTTTCACCCGGGAGCGTGATGATCGTGCCGAGCTTGTCGTTCAGCGTTGCCTGGTAACACTTTGCACTTTGCTAATATTCTAAATATTACATGTTAAATCAAAGGGTTAATTCACATTATCAGCGGCCGGGTGAAATATCCAGGCTAGGGGGCGTTCTCAATTACCTGAGTGAGCGTGATTCTGAGTCATTTTTCGTGCCGGCAAGGCGCGATGAGGCATAATAGTCATTCTATT
>JAHXHR010000056.1 GCA_025656505.1 Candidatus Thiodiazotropha sp. (ex Epidulcina cf. delphinae)
ACAAGAACTTGAGCCTACGCACCTCCCAGTGCTCTGGAATATCCCCGATCCATTCCACGCCGCTGGGCTTGAGCTGGACGTTGGAATCGAGCCCCTGGGTCACGACCTGATTGATGTCGTTCTGCTTCTGCTCCAGGGCGTAGATGTCGGCCTTGATCTCATCCAGGGTGCGCATGGGCGCGGGCCGGTAGAAATGGCGGGTGAAGGAGATCTCGTAGCCCACCAGCGTCTTGCCCGGGGCAATCCAGGCATCCGGGGTGTAGGGCAGCACCTCGCGCCGGAAGAAGGCCTCGATGCCACCTTCTTCCAGCAGCGGCACTTGTTCGCTGTCACGCAGAGCGGTATCCGGATCGTACTCGACCACGCAGGTCTTGCCGTTCACCTCGGCTTCGAACAGGCCGTGGATGGGGTCGGGCGTGGCCTTACCCGGCTTGTGAACCTTCTTCAGCACCGGCGCGGCGTCCTCGCGGGTATCGCAGAGTTCACTCTGCAGCAGCTTTTTACGCTTGGCGGTGAGTTTGACACCGTGCTTGTCGGCATCGGTGTCGCAGGCGTCCATGAAGGCATTGAAATCCAGGTGCGGACCGGCTCCGATGGTCTCGGCCAAGCGGCGGGTCAGATTGGCCGGCGGCTCTTCCTTGGCCTTGGTGCAGGTTCGTTCGAACCGTTCCAACCGGGCCGGGCTCAGGTCAACGGCGAGGCGTAGCGGGCGATCAACCGTCACCTTCCAGTAGCCGAAGGCCTCGTTGGGGAAGATTTTGGATTTCTCGGTTTCGACTGGATTTACCACCAGGTCGCAAATGGCGCGGATGTGCTCCTCTGAAAACTCACAGTTTTTCTTGCCAAGATTCCGGCGTAACGGCACAAACCATTCACTCGCATCAATGAGCTGCACCTTGCCCCGGCGCTTATCAGGCTTGCGGTTGGTCAGCATCCAGATGTAGGTGGCGATGCCGGTGTTGTAAAACATATTCTCCGGCAGGGCGATGATGGCCTCCAGCCAGTCGTTCTCGATGATCCAGCGGCGGATATTGCTCTCGCCCTGACCGGCGTCGCCGGTGAAAAGCGACGAGCCGTTGTGAACCTCGGCGATGCGGCTGCCAAGTTTGGTGCTGTGCTTCATCTTGGAGAGCTTGTTGACCAGGAACATGAGCTGCCCGTCCGAGGAGCGGGTGATCATCTTGTATTCCGGGTCACCTCTATGCTGGGTGACAAAGCGCAGATCCTTGATGTCTGCCTTGCCGCCAAGGCGCTCCAGGTCCGTCTTCCAGCTCTTGCCGTAAGGCGGATTGGAGAGCATGAAGTCGAACTCCTGTGACGGGAAGGCGTCGCTAGAGAGCGTGGAGCCATACTTCATGTTCTCGGCCTCCACACCCTCGCCTTTGAGCACTAAGTCAGCCTTGGATATGGCGTAGGTTTCCGGCTGCACTTCCTGGCCGTAGAGGTGGATGGAGACATCCTTGCCGTGGCCCTGGGCCAGCTCGGCCAGGCGCTCCTCCGCCACGGTGAGCATGCCGCCTGTGCCACAGGCCCCGTCATAGACGAGGTAGGTGCCGGATTCGATATCATCGGCAACCGGCAGGAAAATCAGGTCGGCCATGAGCTTGACCACGTCGCGGGGTGTGAAGTGCTCTCCGGCCTCTTCGTTGTTCTCCTCGTTGAAGCGGCGGATCAACTCCTCGAAGATGGTGCCCATGGCGTGGTTATCGAGCGCTGGGAGCAACTCATTGCCATCTACGTCCAACACCGGTTTGGGACTGAGATTGGTGCGGGCGTCCAGAAACTTTTCAATGAGGTGGCCGAGGATATCCGCCTCGATGAGCGTGGGGATCTGATTGCGGAACTTGAACTTGTCGAGGATCTCCTGAACGTTGGGCGAAAAGCCGTCCAGGTAGGCCTCGAAATCGGCCTTGAGCTGTTGCTGTTTGGCGCGGTTCTTCAGGTCACGCAGGGTAAAGGGCGAGACGTTGTAAAAGGCCTCGCCGGAGGCTTGGCAGAGCGCTGCATGCTGGTTGGCAATCCCGGCCCCGTCAAGCTGCTTCTTCATGCCGAGGACTTTTTCCTTGCTCGGTTCCAGTAGCGCATCGAGACGGCGGATAACCGTCATTGGAAGAATCACGTCGCGGTACTTACCACGCACATAGACATCCCGCAGAACGTCATCGGCGATGCCCCAGATGAAATTGACGATTATATTGTGTGTTACGTGATTCATGCCGAAACTAGTCCCGGCGCTACTTTCAATTTTTTAACTTCTGCCTTGCTCATCGATTCTCTCATTAACATTCCGACTCATAACCCGGCGCTAACACCAGATTTTGAACTCCGTAGAGGGTCTGTCTATTCCGAAGCCACAGACGATACTCCGCCCCCTCCAAACCATGGTTTTCCGTGCAATCCACATTCCATCGTCTCAGCACATAACCTGCCACGGCAGCTCGCACGTTGACCTTCAGTACGCCATCACGCATGGCATAGTCCATCTTGATGGTTTCAGGGTGTGGAAGCTGCGGGTGTGCAACCAATTCCATCTCAACAATACGATTCCATTGGATGTCCGCTTCACGTGTCTCATGCTCCTCTGGCTCACCCTCGATGATCTTTGGATCTTCAATGCGGGTTATGACAAAGTCAATAAAGGCTTGGCGCTTTCGGCAATAACCACGAACGTGCCAACGCAGACCGTTATCCACCAGTACGAATGGGATAATTTCTCGTTGACTTTCGCCTGATTCAATCGAGTGATAGGTGATACGCACCACCTTGCGCTGATGGATTGCCCGAGTAAGTACGGCAAGCACCGGCAACACGGGCTGATTCAAATCGGCCGGAACTTCACAGGCAATAACCGCTTTGTGGTTGCCAATAAAGTCCTCCCCGAAGCCTTGTGATAACGCGGCCAATACTTGAGTCGATGAACACTCAAACAGTGGCCTGAAGCTTGGTTTAATCACATAGACCTTAGCCTTGGTATCGTACTCAAGGTTCTTGGGAGCCAGCTCTATAGAGAGAGAGAGCGATCACGGGTAGCGGCAGCCTCTTTGATTCCAAAACGGCTCACGAGGTCATTTCTACCCACAACCCCAAGAAAAAAGGCTTTGAAATCAATATGCGATAAGCGCTCTTGCTGCGCCTGACTTATGTCTGCCAGTGCCAATGTAACCCCCCCTTGCTGCAATTTTCCCATTTTGCATCAAACAGACACACATTGGTAATACAAATTAGGCAGTAAATACTTTATATCCGGTTACATCATCAATCTAAAATTTCACGCTTTTTAAATGGCCCATAAACTCGTTCGAATATCCTTTTCTCAAGACAACGAGGCAACAATAATAACCACAATACCAGAAAGGGTAAAAAATCTATTTTTCTTTGAAAAACAACGATTTATAGTAGCTTTCATATTGAATCGCCGGCAGTCGGTCGATACCTGCCACCGGCATAAGATCCCACGCCGGATTCCCATGCTTTACTGAAAGCAGGAATTTCTTCTCATTCTCCGTCATCGTTTTCTTGATGGTTTCGATGAGACTTTCACGGATTGCTACCAGTTCGTCATATTCGACTTCCTCAACCGCCATTCCGACAAACTCTTGCTCAAATACTTGTCGAAAATCTTTTCTGTTAGGATTGAGCAATTCACTCATCGGACGGTTGTGACTTGCAAGATACATGATGAATGCGCTTCGGATCTCATCGGTAATGCCCTCATTTTCCATCAATATCTTGATATCAAAGAGGTCACGTGGGTGCCGGCGGTACAGCGCTGCACAGAGCTTGCCGCCATAAAGGTCTGCGAATGCCGCCGTTTTTATTGAAGCCGACAGTTCAAACAGCTCTTCGGCCCACACACTCAGCTCCCGCTCCTCAGGAGGAAATACTGTGCCACGTAGCACCAAATTCGGCTCAATTTTGATCGTGGCCTCACCCGTGCTAGCGAACAGCTTGGATGCATGCTCAGCACCTCTTGGTCTGCTTTCCTGCACAGCCGCTTCAGGCATGGTTTTACATATGCCGGTAGCAATACGGTGCAGGGCTTGGCTGATATTTGCCAATGCCGTGTCGCGCGGCCCCAGCGGCAACCAAGTCAGATCAATGTCAACGGACAGTCTCGGCAGGTTGCGCACGAAGAAGTTGATTGCCGTGCCACCCTTCAGCACAAAGCATTCTTCTGCTGCCACATGGGGCATGACCCGCAGCATGAGCTGCGCCTGTTTGAAGTAAGGACTCTCCTTCATACCGAACGCCCCGATTCCTCCTGACTGAAACCCATATCAGGAACGGTAATTCTGTATTTTGCATCAAATCGTCCTCCTCTGACGATCATGCGTTTACCTTTTCCGAAGTCCACCTGCGACAGGTCCAGCTTCCTGACCCAGGCATGATTGTGGCTTTCTGCAAGAAACATGAACAACCGTTTCACTTTCATAGATCGGCATTGCTCCAGCAGTGACTGAACCAGGCGTGGGCGCAGGGTGGTCAGGCTCTCCATAAGCAGACTCGCCTCCTCAAAAGTTTCCTTTCCGGGCACCAGATGCAGAACCTCCATCATGGCACGTTCCGGGGCTGAGAGAGTGATGCTCCAGGTGCTTGGTGTCTTCGTGGTGAGGCCTGCATCCGGGTCATCAGCAAACAGCTTTGTGGTAACGTAACGAAGCTTAGCTTCCCAGTCACACTGGGAAAACCAAGCGGGCAGCCGGGTACCTGGGTTGCCGAACAGCGTCACGGTTCCACCTTGCCCCAGCGGTAGAAAATGTGCATATCCCTGCATCTGTAATGCCGTTTTGGCACCCGCATGGACGGGAAGCTTCATCTGTTCCTGAAGGGCGTAGAGTCCACCGGCCCATTCGACGGTATCGCCGGCATGTATGTAAGCACCCTGACCGATACGCTCTATCCACCCACTTTTTTCATATTCATGCAGCAACTGCTGGTACGCTCCCCGGCCCTCCAGCCAGCGCGACACAGCGACCGTGCCCTGGGGCCAGGCCCTGAGCAGACGGTTCAGTTTAGTACGGGGCTCACCAGACATATTTGTGAATCTAGCGCAAAATTAAACCTCACGCAAGTTTCATTTTACACTTAAACAACAAATTAAACTTGTTGAATTGAATGTAAATAGAACTAATGGATGCCCCTCAATTACGAAGCCATTACCCACCAGGAATGGAGATCACCTATTTTCATGAACAGGGAAACCGGCTGGTCCCGGCCCGGATGCTGCAGATCCGCAAGACCCGCGCAGCGGTCCAAGATCTGGAAACCGGCAAACGCTGGACCATTCCGCTGTATATGATCAACCTCGAGACGCCAAACCAACAGGGTGTGGACCGCCTGTCATTGCGGATCGGCGATACCGTGGGATTTGCCGGGAGAGAGGGCCAAGAGCTGTTCGGCACCATCATCAAACTCAACCCAAAGCGGGCCAAGATCCAGACCGAAAAAGGAATCTGGGCTGTGCCTTATTCGATGTTATTCACCGTCATTGATGGGGAGCACGGAAACGACCCACTGATTCCAGTGGATCGAAAACCCACATAAACAACGCTTCCCGTAGATCATCGTCCCCTGTGGAGAGGCAAACAGTTCCCCTGTCTTCTTGTTGACGTAAGCAGTCATTTCATCGCCAAAGACATCCATTTCATCGACCCATCAATCCCCATCGGCTCGACTTAAGATTGGATGTCCGCGCCCTGCAATGCCATTTCGGTATGGCGCAACCAGGCATCGAGCGGCTCACGGTCCGCCTCCGGCATTTCAACCTTCTCCCATCGCCTCAACGCCTCTCGAACGGTGCTTTGCAGCAGAAAAAACATCTCCCGCACCAGGACATCCCACTCTGAAAGCGCCTGTTCATCGTCACCGATAAGGGTCAACAGCTCAGCAGGCGCATTGAGATCGATACCGCATCGTCCGGCCATTTCAGCCAGATGCTCCAGTTGGCTGGAGATAAAGTCAGCTATTCCCCCTTGAGCCGCCATATCAACGTCTTTCGCTTCTTGCAGAATTTCCACCAATAGATTGAGCCGAATCTCCAAAGTAGTCTTGTTGACTGCGCCATTTGAGGAGGAGACTGCCACTTCCCCATCGATGCGTTTGGCCGCTTCGATCAAAGGCAGGATGAATTCACTGCCAAAACGATCCGTGTTCAGTTTCATGACATCCGCTGTCGAAAACAGGCCGTTGCCGGCCTTTTTCCGTTCCAGGCCAATCACCGTCAGTAATTCTGCCGCCCCCAACAGCCTCGCCGCCGGTAGCAGATCATCCCCTGCCAGTCCTGCCGGATAGCCACTGCCGTCCCATCGTTCATGATGTTGATGAACCACATGGCTGATGTGGGGATGGTAGGCGGGAAACGCCTTCAAAATCAGAAAGGCGATGGTCGGGTGAGTATAGATCTGACGACGCTCCCTGAACGTCAATAGCCGGGAACGATCGAACAGTGAAGGATCCAAGTGCATCTCGCCAAGGTCGTGAAAGATCGCGGCAGTGGCTAAAACCTGCACATCATCCCGGGACCAGTGTAACCGGGAGGCGGCATAAAGCGCGATCAGCGCTACCCGAATCAGGTGGTGATAACGCTCAACGCTCCGCTCGCGACACACGGTCAACTTGAAAGCCAACGGATGTTCAAGACGGATTTCCCCCAAGGGCGACAGGAGATCCCGTTGCATAGACCGGGTATCCACAACCCGCACCAACGCTGGCTCGCTAGCCAACAGCCGCTTGGCATCGACCACCAGGCCGAGGGGGGAGACCATGTCAGCCACACTCAAGGACTCATCCAACGGTTGCAGCAGTTTGTGGCGAACCAGCCGCTCGTATAACGAACCGTCTATCCGGGCTCCCCGCTTGACCAGACTGATTCCCTCGGTATTGCGGATATCCTCTCTGGCAACAACTTCGTGGTTATCCCCGAGGCTGGTCACCTGCTTCACATAGGGATCGGCTTTGGTCACTGAATTCATCCATTTGAGTGGTTTATCATTTAACCGCAATATTTCACCAACAAAAGGGGAAATACCCTGTATTTTCCATATACTTCAGGTAGTTACGCCGCAATCAAACAAGGTTTCTCCTATGATAAACTGTACCCAAGCTGTTTTTGATTTTCCAGTCCTTCTATTCCAAGGCGTTGCAACGCAGCCATGCGCCACCGCAAGCGTGCCATTCGTCCCGTAGCCTGGTTCACCCTAGAATCCTCAGTTGACCACTATGCACACGACTCATCATTTTGAAAACATGGGTTTTCTCCGTATTGGGAATACTCGCCTGGCGGGTGAGCAGCGTTACGCCGTGAATAGGTAAATCGAAGTTAATAGATAATTGACAAGACAAAAAAACCCGCGTGTGGGGAAACACGCGGGTAAGGATAATCGGCTAACCAATCAGTTGTTTATTTCATTCTTATGGCACTCGACACAGCCAACCATATACCCTTTCGGGAAATCGGCATTCTTGCCGTCCGGACAGAAACCGGTGCTGTCATCACACTGCAAGACACGATCAGTAGCCATACGAGACAGCACGGTGCCCAACCCATCGGCGCCATGACAAGACTTACACTCACCGGCATTCCGTTCAGCCAGGTCTTCATGACCGCCATCGGCGAAGCTTGTGTCACCTACCGGATGCATGCCGTGCGGGCCGCTCAGGGTGTTGCCCAAGTCGCCTTCATGACAGGTGCTGCACTCGACGATTGTGCCCTTATGACCCTGTAACTGACCTGCGGCAACGTTATCGTTGGCCAGGTCGTTTTTGTTTGGCCATATACCGTGGGTGGAGCCATGGCAGGCTTCGCAGAAGACGCCTTCATGCCCGATACTTACACGATAGAGCATGGGATTGCCGATCCGTGGATCGTTCGGCCCCGTCACGGCGGGATTGTCCGCCTCGATGACATTTTCCGCGAACCGCTTATTGCCCGGTACGATGGGCGTCGCTTTGGCGTCACCCGTGAGATATGCCTGGAACAAGCGGACACCATCCTTGTTGCCGTCCGCATCGGCGGGATTCACCACCGTTCCCGGCATGCCGGCCAGGTTGTTCATGGCGTCACCGGTGTGGCAGGAGCCGCAACCCGGTTCGTTGGCCCATGGCACACGAGGCTGATCGGGATTGGTATAGAAATCGCCACCCAAGGCAAACGCACCGGCAGTCTCCGGTGTGACATCGTTGGTGAAGTCACTGCCGACCTGCATCATATCGCCGTGGCAATCCTGGCAAAGCATGCCGCCATTGGCCATGGCGCCGCGCAGACAGTCGGTGCGACGACCCGGATGGCACTGATAACAGGTCTCATCCAGGACGGTCCTGCGCTCCTCATGATTGGCAACGATACCGAATTCGTCCTTGATCGCCACCGGCATGACCGGAAAGAGCGGCTCGCCATTTCTATTCTTCAGGCTACCGTGGTGGCTGTGCATGACGTTGGACATGCTTTTCACCTTGATCTGATCGCGGCCGTTGGCAAAACCGCCATAAGGGTCATACTCCGGACCCAACGGACCCAACTGCGCCAGATCGAGAGCAGGGGTGTAGTGGCACTGCTGACAGACCACAGGGGTTTGCGCCTCCAGGTCGGTGCCATGTTTCAAGTCATGCAGACGCACCAGATTCAGGTCCGCCGCATACTCTTTGCTGACCTCGTCCGGCACCGTGCCGTGCAGGGGATCATCCAGCGATGAGGCTACGACCGCCAGACCGGCAGTCGCCGCGCCGTTGCCCCCGTCGAACGCCGAACCGTGGCAGGCGCCGCAGTTGGCTTCACCGGAAATCGGCACCACGGTATCGACAGACGCCACCGTATTACCGGCAATCTTGGCCTGGATGCGATACAGGGGCCAAGGGTTCTCACGCCCATAATCGTCAAACGCAGTGACCGGTACGCCTGGTGCTTCGAACCAGTTGACACCCTCGACCACATAGCCGAATTGGAAACCACGATCGACCGCACCAAGCCTATCGATAAAGAAGGGCTGATCGATGACATAGGCCTCAAAGCGCTCTTCGGCATTCTGGATATAGGGACCATGACGGCCTGGCATGGACTGCTGATCCGCGGCCAGTTGGCCATCGCCCAAATAGAGGCGTTCCACGTTCGGCATCGGCAGTCCGAGATCGAGAATGCCGTCCACCGGCGTCGCCGGATAGAACGCCGGCAATATCCCCGGCGGGTAGAAGGGGTCATAGGCCTCACGGGCCACATCCCAGAAGTTGGTCTTAAACACTTCGCCATTAACCATGCTGGAGTAGACCGGACCGGAACCTGCGGAGTTGATACCCGTCAGGATGGGGTCATTCGGGTTGGAAGCCGCCGAATAGTAGACATCGACACCGTCATTGGGACCCAGGATGTCAGGCGCCGCGCCGCGCCGGATGACGGTTGCGTGCAGCACATTAAAAGGTGGCAGAATGCTCGAGACACGGGTATCGAAATCACCGCAGTGCATACCCAGATCGTTTACCGCAAACACCTTATAACCATTCGCGTTGATGAAGGGCTGCTCAGGCACTGGAACACCCGGCGATCCATTCCGGCTGGTGGAGTTGATGGAGACATTCTGCGCAGGCGGCTGACCCTCGTCCTGGACTGAAGCGGTTGTCGCAGCACTGTCCGACGCGCCACCGGTGTCGGTCACCGTCAGGCTTACATCATAACCACCAACTGCGGTATAGGCATGCATCGGCTCGGCTGCGGTGCTGGTATTGCCGTCACCGAAATCCCACAGATAGGAGAGGGTTGTGTTTTCAGGGTCGCTCGAACCCGCACTGGAAAAGGCCACCGCCACATTGATAACGCCAGTGTAGGGGCCGTTGGCGTTGGCGGTAGGCGGTTCGTTGGGAGCGCCCGATCCGTCATCGCAGTTGGCTGGGGCGCGCCGAACCCTCTTTTCATCCATTTTTCCGTCCGAGGTGCGGACAACGGTCACCCTGCAGGGGACCTGGGCGTCGTCGTTGATCGTCAGCCTGATTCGCCAATCATCATCATCCGAGGTAACCGTACCGAGTACTTCCCCGGTAGCGGCATTCATCAAGGTCACCTCTCGATCCTTGCCGCCTTCTCCTTTCACTTCGAGCCGATCTTTCTTAGCTTTCCATTTGGCCTTTTCGATATCGAAATCATCTCCTGCATAGAGACTGCTCGAAAATCCCACAATCAAACTAAGGCAAAGCCATCCGGTAAGGCCGTTATTTTTTGTTCTTGAATGTGTTCTCATGCAATTACTACCCCCAAAATGTGTATACTTCAGCGCCCTATACCGGCCTGCGGGAACGAACAAACTCGGTTCCATCACAACGGGCCGGCAACTAGGGGGGTGTTCTCAATCATCGTTCGCGGCGTGATTCCGGCCCTTTCCCGCGCCGGCGGCGTTGCGATTCGTTGCAATAGAATGACTATTGCGCCTCATCGCGCCTTGCCGGCACGAAAAATGACTCAGAATCACGCTCACTCAGGTAATTGAGAACGCCCCCTAGGTCAAACTTAGCAGTCGATGATTAAGGTTTTCTTAAGTTCGGGATGAACAGGCTCACAATTAGTCCGTCTCCCACTTCATGATCACTCAAAGTAATACTTGCCCGGTGGAGTTCACAAACCTCCCGAACAATGGACAATCCCAACCCTATCCCGCCCCCGGTTTTACCAGGCAATCGGTTGAGCCGTTCGAAAACCCATTTTTTCCTGTCGTCTGGAATACCCGACCCGGCATCTTCCACACAGAGGGTCGCGCCCCGCGCCACACAGACGATATGAATCGCCACTTTTCCCTCATGTGGCGTAAATTTAATGGCGTTGCTCACTAGGTTGTTGAGCATAATGGCGATCAGTTGTCTGTTTCCATCGATGTAAACCGTTCCGCTGCATCTCAATTCCATTGAGATCTTTCTGCTCAACGCCTCCGGCGAAAGTTCCACCATTACTTCTTGCGCAACATCTTCAAGGTCTATTTTCTTGAAATTACTGCGAATCTTTTCCGGCTCGATGGAAGCCAGAACCAGTAATTGATTGATCACATGGTTAAGATTGTCGAGACCTTTCTTTACCTGTCGGATGCCCTGCTCTCGCTCCTCATCCGTACGCCCCGTGGCGCTTGAGTGTAACTGCACCAACATCCCGGCAATAGGCGTCCGCAGTTCATGCGCCACATCGGCGGTGAATCGGCTGTTGCGCTCGATCGATCTTCTCAGTCTCGCCAGCAAGGCATTCAACTCATCCACAAGCCCGGAAACCTCTTCGGGAACACGCTCGGTCCGAAGCGGATTCAGGTGTTCATAGTCCCGCTCAGCGATCAGACGAGTCACTTCACGCAGAGGGTACAAACCCTGATGGACCACAAACCAGAGCATGCCGGACAGCGGCAAGGCGATCAGCAGTGGTTTAATCACATCCAAGACAAATGCCTCAACCAATTCACGGCTCTCCGCATGGGCGCGCGCCACCTGGATCCGATAGTCGTGACGGGATAGATTAAAGGTATAGACACGCCAGCCCTCACCCTTGATCTCACTGTCCGAATAGCCGTCATCAATCGAGGTCGTCAACGGGTGGTCGGGCGCGCCCGGCCCGCGCACCATCAAACGATTTTGCTGAGACCAGACTTGAAACAACATTGGGAAGTCGTAGCCTGACTCACTGAGATCCGCCTGATAGTCGTCCAGACCGAACTCTTCCAACTCATGCTCTGTAGCGACCGCCAGCAATTGAGCCACCAATTCCAGTTCGTAGTCATAGACCCGGTTGATCTCGCTACCGGTGTGTAGCCAAGTGAACCAGAGAATCGTACCCCACAACAACAGCACCGACAGCAGCAACATCAACAGCAATCGGAAACGAATGGAACGGATAATCATCTTAAACCTAACAACAGGAGTTGGACGGGGTGAAGTGTGCGCTTGCGGCTTTTAGGTTAAAGGGATGCCGGGCTTCTCGATCACATACCCCACACCTCTGACGGTACGTATCGGATGATCTCCCAGTTTCTTGCGCAAATGGTGGATATGGACCTCGATGGTGTTACTCTCCACGTCATTATCCAGACAGTAGAGTTTCTCGCTGAGCTTTCTGCGCGACATCACCCTGCCCATGTTCTCCATCAGACTATGGAGAATGTCGAACTCCTTCACCGACAGCGACACCTTGCTGTTCTGAATCGTCACGGTATGAGCGGAGGGATCCAGCATCAGGTCGCCGTGGCGCAGCATCTCCGCCTCTTCCCCACTGTAGCGGCGATGCAAGGCACGGATGCGTGCGCATAACTCATCAATATCGAAAGGTTTGACCAGATAGTCATCCGCGCCGCTGTCCAACGCCTGGACCCGGTCGACCACCTCGGAGCGCGCCGTCAGCACCAATACCGGGATCTGATTACCCGCTGAACGCAGACGCGCCAATACTTCCAGGCCGGAGAGCCAGGGGATATTCAAATCGAGCAGCAACACATCGTAGCTGACGTTCTTCAAGGATTGCATGGCCGACAGGCCGTCACGCACCCAGTCGGTCTGCAGACCACGGCGCACCAATACCGTCCGGATGCCGTCACCCAGCATTTCATCGTCTTCCACAAGCAACAGATTCATACGATCCAGCATATGGCTCCCCGCGCAACAATATGTCTGGGTCGATCAGGCGGGCATGGAATTTACGCCTTCCATCGACTCCGGTTTAGGTTATTGTCCTGTCCACGCAGCACCGTCCCAATCAAAGCCTTCCCGCTACCACCACTTCAACCTAAAAACCGCAGTTGACCGCTCCATTCCGATACTGAACTACTGATAGGCAAACCAGTCACTTCGCTTTTCTTATTCACCGGTTGGGTAAACCAGGCTACGGGGCGAATTGCATGCTTCACCCCGTCCAACTGCGGTTTTTAGGTTCAAAAATAACAGCCCAGCTCGACGGCATGATTGGGAATTGTATACCAATTTCGATAAAAATCAGAGGCCACAAAGCGTGACCCTAATGCACCTTGCGCTAACTCGGATGTTTCACCCGTGAACGTGATGATCGCGCCGAACTCGTTATTCAGGGGCGGATTTACGATTGAGACAATAGCCTAAACTATTGATAGGTAAGAAAATAACGAGACCGGCACGAGGGTGCGTTTAGCGTTGCCTGGTAACGCTTTGCACTTTAGTAATATTCGAAATATTACATGTTAAATTGAAAGGTTAATTCACCGGTTCGGCGTAGAAAAAACCGGCAATCAAGTAGGGATCGGCGATGAGGATAACGCCGTGGATACCCCCTTCCCGGCTCGCCCGAAGGGAGCCACCCCCTATCGCCAATCCCGCGTTGCGGCTCTAGGAAAGGGCCTGCCATTGCCAGCGCGTCGCGCCTTGACCCGAATCATCCGAGGGGCTCTGAATAAGGCATTGTCAGGGTCAGGGTAACTGATTACCCGTACTGAACAGGCCTTTTCAGGTCAGGGAAAGCAGCGCTGAAACCAACATCTCCGAATCATAGAAGGGGGCGCTTCGCTTACTGATAAGCGGTGTATCGATGACCTGAACAGGCAGGTCACGCACCAATTTGTCAGACAGTTCTGACGGATAGAATCCGTTTTTCCTATCGATAAGCACAAAGTTCAACAACTTTTCATTTGGGCAGCTTTCAGGGACATCAGCCTTCAGATAGTCCATCAGCCTTTGCAGCGAGTCATTGAGGCTCATGCCTATCTGTTCCGGATCCGAGCCCTGATTCGGTATGAGCACCTTTGGGCAGTCATTGACCGAAATAGAGGCAGATACACCCTGCGGAAGCAGATTGGCTATCAGGCTGGAGTAGAAACTGCCCGGCGGATAACAGATCAGTTCTGCCTGTTGGATCAGTTTGTGGTTTTTTTTACGCAGATGGGATTTGACTGGAATGAGTTTATCCAACCGTTTGGTAAGAGACAGATGCCTCACTGATGATGTCAACGGCGACACCTCCTTGCCGGTCAGAAGATGTTGTCCGATGATGCGACGACCGTTGTCGAGCTCTGCGGTAAGATGGTAGTTGTCATTGACGACAGCGCGGACCATGCCCTGCACCCCTACCAGTTTCTCAAAAAGAAAAATAATAGGATCGAGATGTTCATGGTTGTTGAGATACCCGCCGGTCAGGATGAGATTACCGATACTGGCGCCACGCAGATCGAATTTGGCCGGCATGGCGTTATGAAAGTAACCCAACTGATTACGGATAATACGCCGCATCGGATTGGGCACCGGCTCGAGCAGCGGATGTCTGCCCTTTATCATCGTTTCGAGTTGATTCAGGAGCCCTCCTTTTTCCGCTCTTTTGGGAAAGCGGTAGGTAAACAGGTTATAGATCTCCGGGTGCCCGGTCACCGTCTCATCGGCCAGCGCCATCAACCGGCTGCGCAGGTCACCGATAGAGGGCATGCTAAAGGCTTGGCGCAAGTTGGCTGAACTACCGCCGGAATCGAAGGGTGTGACCAGATGGATAGAGTTGTGGGTGTAGGTCTTCAGAACTCTGCTGACACCATTCAGGGCGGTGCCGCCGCTGAAAAACAGTATCCGCGGTCCAAGCTCGGGCGCCTTGCGATAACGGCTTATTCGTATGGGGTCGGGGATGCGCACCGAGCGGGTCATACGAATACGACTCACGGATTGTCTACTCATTGCGATACCTGTTATACGGCATAACGCTCTTCCAATCACCCTGGATCGGGACAAAGAGCGGATCCCGGCATGGCCGGCCATGCCCCGATGCCAGGGGCAGACATCAAGCTTTTATATCGTATGATCTACTCTATAGACTGAAACAATTCTTCGGCAGCCCGCAGCGCATTCATGGCCCGAAAGCTGAGTTGATCGTAGTTTTTCAGATAGGCGAATTCCGATTGATCAAGCCCCTCGGCCGCCTCCACGGGATCAAAGGCGCCATCGGCGATGCGCGCGCCTATCCTGTCCCGCAGCATTGTCAGATAACCGTAGCTATCACGCATTGCCTCTTCAAGGTTCGTGACCCGCCCATGTCCGGGAATGATGGTATCCGGCTTCAGACTGTCACGCATCAGCTCCAGGGTTTTGATCCATCGCTTCAGACCATTGGGGAAAAGACCTGGTAGACGCTCGACATAGACCGCATCACCGGAGAAAAGCGTCTTGGATTCCGGCAGCCAGACAAACAGATCCCCGGGGGTATGCGCACCGCCGGTAAAACGCAGCTCCACCGCCACGCCCTGGATGGGTAAATGATAGCTATCGGTGATTGTAACATCGGGATAAACCGGATCGGATACACCGCATTTTTCGCCAACCAATTGCGCTATCCCGGCTCGCTGACCCTCGAGGTTTGCCTCCATGTACTCGCGCCCGGCCGTTGCTGCCGCGATCTTCGCGCCCCGAGCCTTGAAATAGCCGTTTGCCAGCCAGCGATGATCCTGTGCTCCGGTATTTATCACCCAACGTATCGGCCTCCCGGTCACTGCGCGAATCGCCGTTTCTATGGCGGCCGCATCGGTGTAGCAGGCACCCGGGTCCACGACCGCCACGCCATCGTCCCCGATAATAAAACCGGAAGTCATATTGTGCCCCAGATTCTCTGGTGAACGCTGTCCCAGGTCTCCTACCAAGGCGTAAACACGGTCACTGACCTTCACCGTTTCGAAGGCATGAACCGTCCCGCCGGCCAGAATAAATAGTATCAGATGTAATAAACAGGACTTCAATCTAAGGCCTCCCGGATTGAATTAGCGAGTCTTTACGGTAACCGGCATCCCTTGGCGGCTCAATCCGGTCTTTCCCGATACCCGCTTGATCGGGAAAAAAGTCCACTTTCATGTAGTTAACACCAACTACCAACCGGGAGCAAGGTCGATCCCGTCGGGCATTCCGGCAGATTCCCTTCAGCCCTGATTGCCGTATGATTTACCGCTCATGAATAGCGTACAGATCGACTGTTTTCAATCTATTTTCGCTCAGGCTCAGGCTCATCCGCATCAAAACGCCGCTGAGCATCCCTATAATACGTCTTGATAACGCAGCCTGTGTTTCACTCCGAAGCGAAATAGATATCGCCATACCAGGCTGTAGCAACGGCGTTGGTATTGTCGGTATCGGTCATAATGGCGACCACATCGATTTCCCGGATATCCTCGCCGAAGTAGTGCTTGAAATCCTCTTTCACATTGCGCCGTTCGGATTTCCACTGCCGCACGCCGGCACCCCCTGAACCCACAGCCAGCATCATGGATTGTCCCGTATAGGCGCTGGGCCAGGCGCTTCCTTCGGCTTGACTGCTCGACCAGACATAGTTCATGGAGCGCGTCCGCCAAGGCGCCCATCCGCCCTCCTTCACCACATAGATCCTGGCCGGATAGTCGTCGCCCTCTCTAGTGCGTTCATCGGGGCTTTCCAACACACCGTCCACCCGCCATCGCCAATGCAGATATGGCGTTTCATCCAGATTGATTGTTATGCGCTTCGCCAGGGCGGACGCAGCACCCTTGCTAACCGCCTTTATCGCCGGCCCCTGTTGATCTTCAATGGCCTGATAGGCCGTATTACCCTTAAAGCTTACCTCTTCCCACTCGGAGAGCGGTACTATCTCGACCTCCCGAACAATGTAGGATGCGGCAAGCAACGGCATCGCGGTAAAGAGTAAACCGAGGCGCAATAGGCGGTTCATTCCTGCCTTCCGTTTTTGATGATGTGGTCTCTTTCTCTTAATAATACCCAAAAAAGTCATCAAGCGATTCAACCTGAAAATCGCAGTTGGACGGAGTGAAGTATGCGCTTGCGGGGGCGCGGGGCAAGTGTGCATCCCTGCACGGCGCACAATGATGCGGAATCTCATGCTATTCCAAGGCGTTGCAACGCAGCCATGCGCCGCCGCAAGCGCGCCATTCACCCCGTAGCCTGGTTCACCCAACCGGTGAATAGGCAAATCGAAGTCAATCGTTTGCCTATCAGTAGTTTAGTATCAGGATGGAGCGGTCAACTGCGGTTTTTAGGTTCACCCGAGCGGACCGTAAGCCGCCAAGCCGATGGCAGACATGTTTTTCGATCCCCCCATCTTCACTGCCCCGCGTATCCCATGGGTGTCCGAATACCGTCCAGGATCACCTGAATGGCCCCGAACCCGCCAATATCATCTTGTAAAGAGTGCTACTGAGCCCCTTTTCCCAACAGCACCACCTCGATCGTCTGCAGCAGGATGATGAAATCGAGCATGGTGCTGGCGTTCTTCACATAATAGAGATCGTACTCGAGCTTGCGTTTAGCATCCTCCTCAGAGGCCCCATAGGGGTAGAGCATCTGCGCCCAACCGGTCAGTCCCGGCTTCACCCAGTGGCGCTGCAGATAGTAGGGAATGTCGTTAGCCAGTTGCATCACGAATTCGGGACGCTCCGGACGCGGCCCCACCAGGCTCATGTCACCGTTAAGGATGTTGTAGATCTGCGGCAACTCGTCCAGCCGGGTCTTCCTGATAAAACCGCCCAGTCCGGTGATGCGCGAATCGTTTTTACTCGCCCACCTAGCCACACCGTCCGCCTCGGCATCGGTGCGCATACTCCTGAATTTATAGACATTGAAGAGCTTGCCGTTTTTACCCACCCGTACCTGGCTGTAGAGAATAGGATCCCTACCCCACGACTCGATCAGGCTGGCCAGGGCGACCAGCACCATCAGCGGCGCCGCAAAGAGAAAGATGATGATCCCGACCGACGTGTCGAAACTCTTCTTGATGGCCCGATTCAAGGTTCTCTGACGGTAGCCGTCCGTATACAACATCCAACTGGGATAGAGCAGGTCGATATTGATGATCGAGAGCTCCTTCTCGAAAAAGGTCAGCAGGTCGAGTATCTGTATGCCCTTGATCTTACATTCGAGCAGTTCGTGATTCGGCAGCTTCTTGCGCCTGTCATCCACCGCCACCACGATCTCATCGACGGCCAGACGGTTGGAGATCTCCAGCAGGGTTTGATCCTTGACGATCTGCCGGTGAGCATCGATCAACTCGATCCTGTCGCCGAGATTGACATAACCGACCACTACGATGCCAAGGGTGGACTTGCTCTTTACGGACTCTTCGATCCGGTCGGCGTTGATCCCCACCCCGAGCACCAGAACACGCCGCCTGAGGATCTTATCGGAGGTGACCCTGACAAATATGGTTCTGGCGATAAGAATGCCCAGCAGCGAAAGGATCAGGCCGTAGGTCAGCACCGGTCGCTCATCGACCGGAAAAATACGCAGGGAAAAGAATAGCAGCACCATCGCCACGGCCCCGACCAGGAAACCCAGGATGACCCTCACCAGAAATCCTGAGGAGGTCGCCATCGAGCCCTTCTGGTAAAGACCCAGGGCGGTGACCGATGAGAACATCACCATGGAGAAGATGACCGGCAGGTTGTTCAGCGTCTCCTCATCGATGGGATAAGCATGACTCCCCAGCTCATAGTGCAGGAAGATCGCCCCATACATGGACGAGAAAAAGATCAGGATCTCGATGACGCCCAGCAGAACCACCGCCTTGGAGATATAGATACCGAAAAGCTTGATCATGGCTAAGCTATAATTGTCCCATGACAAGGAATGGAGCGGAAATCGGCTAAGCAAATGGCCGAAATCCCTGATGCAGGCACCAACCTACCCGTAATTAGCATCTGTATGCTAACAAATTTTAAGATAAATGGCCTGTTTGAGAGGCGGGTAATCGGTAGTCCGGTAGACTACAACGGATCCCGATGACAGATCCGAATCCCTTCGAAACAGGAATTCGCTAGACGGAGTAACCACTATGCCTCACATCAACATAAAAATCACCCGGGAAAACGTCTCCAAGCAGCAGAAACAGGAACTGATCTCGGGCGTAACCCAACTGCTGGTGGACGTGCTCGGCAAAAATCCGGCGACCATCTCGGTGGTGATCGATGAGGTCGACACCGATAATTGGGGTATCGCGGGGGAACAGGTCACCGAACGTCGGCGCAAGGGCCTGTAAGGGCGACCAAGAGATCTTGCCCGCCGCTAGCCCGCATTTCTCACCAGACGGACCGTACTAACAGGAAAACTTATGAAAGTTGAACCGGTTAGCATCTCTCACCGTATGGCATTCATCGGACCGTCTGTCCTATTTGGTTTTTGGAACAACCAGGCCGAGCCTCTTGAACATCGGGCTTGAACCATAGGCCCGGGGCTATGCTTCTGCGCCCGATCGTCCAACCTGCTTCGGCCCGGTTGCGCCAAAAATCCAAATCCTGGTGAGAAATGCGGGCTAGCGTTCAGCGAACTTGATAGGCGTAAAAGTCTTCCCTTGTCCGCAACATGAACTCCACATCGGCCACACCGTTTATCTCGGGAACGGCCAGTAGCGATATCGGTCCTTCGAGATCGCTATCCTCCATGTCGATCGTGTCATTGTCACACCAAACCAAAATCGAGTACACGGAATGGTCCTCTGCATTGTAGGATGCCTCCGCATAAATATCCGTCCCATTAATCTTCATCAGTAGCTTGGCATGGTTGAAGTCGTCCGTGAGATTTGTGGAATTCAGCAGCGGCGCCAAATATTTTTTCGCCGGATCGATCGTTTCAATGGTCGACCAGACCAGGATAGGATGCTTTTTCAGATCGTCCAAGGTGTATTCTTCCAGAGTGAACGGATCACCGAGCAAAGGCTTCATCTCCCCCCCTTCCCATTTGCATTGGTATACTGATCGAATTCTGACTAACGCCATTCACACTTGATTGACAGTCTATCGTAAACCAGGGAGACGAATATGTGAACCAGGTAGCTAACCCGAGAATTGGATACCACCCCGATCCGACAGGTCTGCGTGCATGGCCGGAATGGAGGCGCCACTTCAAACAATTCATCAAAAGCATGATTTTTTTCTTTAATAATCCATTGGTTAGGGTGATTTTTCTTGGTTTATCATTGGCATTGATGCCGGGTTGCTCCGGTTCTCCGCCCCGCAACACGACCAATGCCTGCGAGATATTCGAAGAAAAGGACGACTGGTACGAAGCTTCTCAGGATTCCTTCGGGAAGTGGGGGGTGCCGGTGCATGTGCAACTGGCCGTTATCCACCAGGAGTCACGCTTCGAGCAGGATGCCAAACCCCCCAGGGAGAAACTCTTCTGGTTCATCCCCTGGTTCCGCACGTCCTCCGCCTATGGCTATGCCCAGGCCAAGGACTCCACCTGGGAGTGGTATAGACAAAAGACCGGCAACCGCTGGGCCGACCGCGATGACTATGAGGATGCCGTCGACTTTATCGGCTGGTATGGGAGCGTCACTCACGGCAAGCTCGGCATCTCGAAGTGGGATGCTTATAGACAGTACCTGGCCTATCATGAGGGCCATACGGGTTATCAGCGAGGCAGTTACAAAAAGAAGCCCTGGCTGATACGCGTGGCCCGCAAGGTGGAAGACAACGCCAAGCGGTACCGGGCACAGATCGCCAAGTGCAGGGATGAACTGGAGAGCGGCTGGAGTCTCTGGCCATTCTGAATTTATCACCTGCTTTGTGATAACCGGCCATCGATCGAAGCACGGTTTCAGCGGTTCGGATTGATGGCGAAGCATTAAAACTGGGAAATACGTCCCAAAATAAAATGATAAATCTGTTATCATTAGTTACACGTAGCAGTCTCGTTCCTTGATTTGCTGTCGGCTTGGGTTTTGTTCGATTTTATCAGCGCCCATCGGGACTCCGCAGACTGATTATGAGGATTTGCATGAAGCTTGTTCGTTCATTTTTATCCGGCGGCATGCGGATTGACTTTACCTGTTTTTGCTACTACCGGTGAAGTTACTGATGCCAAAGCAGGAGTATGGAGACAAAATGACTGGTAATTTGTCCGATGCGTTGGTTGTCGTCGAGAAGATTGTGGGTGTTGATGCGCAAGGGCACCCGCACACCCTCTATAATGAGACGGATGGCAGTGTCTACCGGCTGGGTAATATCGATCAGATTGTGTATGATATGAATGCCCGCGGGATTACATCAAAAGGCACCTTTCGCTCACTGCAGGCGGTTCTGAGCGATACCGTCTATCTGATGGGGGAGAACAATATTCCGAAACCCGCAAGGCGGGCCGAGACCAGGATACCCGAGAGCCTGTCGCTTTCGGTCAACAATCTGAGGGTTACCAAAGACAGGGTTATCGCGACCTATACCGCACACTGCGGGAACTCCCCCACCTGAGTCCACCCTACGGGCACGCTCTGCCCTTTATCCATAAACGGCACTGAAAAAGGACGCCAACGGATTGATAATGATAAGGAATTCAAAAGCCGGCATACTATCCGCCGTTATCCCTATTGGCAAGGGCCGGGCCATTCCCAGCGAGGCATGCCTTGCAGCTAACCCCCTCCCGGCCCGCTGAATATTACAGGAAAGTCAGTCCGGCGCCATGGTTTATCACCATTACGCCCGAGCCAGGCTTCGGTTAATTCTTTTTTTTCGCAGCCCTTAGAAGAGGATCCATGGCCACAAACAACGGACATGTTGATATATACTTACCAATACCGGCAGGGAGTCACTCAACGTGACGACATGCATACATGCTAAACAGATTTCCGCGTTCTGTTCCGCTGCAGCCTGAAGCTGAACGTAGACGACCTGCTATTGAGGTAATGTGATGTCCACTCTGTGGGGGAAAATTACAAATAATTGCAAACTCATCTCCCTACCCCAGACCTATCTGCAACTCAAGGCCGTCATTGACGCCCCCGAGTATCGGCTCGAGGATGTCGCCGATGCCATCCGCAACGACCCAGCCCTCACCACCCGGGTGCTGAAATTGGTCAACAGCCCCTTTTTCGGCCTATCGAGCAAGATAGAAACCGTGTTTCGCGCGATCACCCTGCTGGGCACTCAACAGATCCATGACCTGACCCTGGCCACATCGGTGGCGGATGCCCTTTCGGGGCGCTCCAGCCCAAGTCTCGATATGCATCTATTCTGGCGACGGAGTGTCACTTGCGGCCTCTGTGCGCAAGCCCTGGCGCAACGGTTGGGTCTGATGGACAGTGAACGGCTTTTCGTCTCGGGCCTGCTGTTCGACCTGGGGCACATGATTCTCTATCAGAGTGTGCCGGATCTGACGCACCAGGCCTTACAGCAGTCGCAGGAGAATCAGTGGTCACTGGTGGAGACCGAGCGGGAGGTGATCGGTCTGGATTATGCTCATGTGGGCGCCACACTGATGCGTCATTGGCGCCTCCCCGAGTGTATGATCGAGACCAATGAGTTCCACCCGGAACCGATGCGCGCCTGGAAGTATCCCATTGAAACCGCGATGGTACACATCGCCTCACTGCTGGCGATGGCGAATACGGGCAGCGGTGAGTTCGGTAGCGGCCTGTTGCAACCCCACCCGACGGCCTTGGAAAAGACCGGACTGAACCTGGAGGAATGTGTAGCGATCGGCATCAAGACCGAACCTGAGTTGGACACTATCCTCTATACCATCTATCCCCTGGGCAAGGCATCCTGAGTCTCGTTTCACACATCGAAGTCAATGGCCTGCCTATCAGTGGTTTGGTATCAGGATGGAGTCAATAGCCTAAATTATTGATGATTGAAGAAATACCGTCCCTGAGCGACAAGCTTGGTGCGAAGGCGCGTTCAGCGTTGCCGGGTAAAGGTCGCGGAAAAAAAGAATGATCCGAAACCCGGCTCAGGAATAATGGTGATAAACCATGGCTCCAGACTAACTTTCCCGTCTAATCCAGTGTCCTATTTCTTTCGACGGAGTACTATCACCCCCACAAACCACCCTGTTGCATACCCGCCAAGGCATGGATAGAATAGCCGACCGTTTTACTAGGCATTAATCCGATCCCCGATCACACCGGACAACAACTACCAACCAAAAGGAACATTACCCCATGGCACACGAACTACCCGCCCTGCCCTACGCCATTGACGCGCTGGAACCCATCATCTCCAAGGAGACCCTGGAATTCCACCACGGCAAGCACCACAACACCTATGTGACCAATCTGAATAACCTGATACCGGGCACTGAGTTCGAAAATGCCTCCCTGGAAGATATCATCATGAAATCATCCGCCGGCGTCTTCAACAATGCGGCCCAGATCTGGAATCACACCTTCTACTGGAACTGCCTACGCAGTCCGAGTGATGACAATGTGCCAAGCGGCACACTGGCAGACGCCGTCAACACCACATTCGGCTCTTTCGATGAGTTCAAGAAAAAGTTCGCCACCTCCGGCGCCACTAATTTCGGCTCCGGCTGGACCTGGCTGGTGCAGAACGAGGACGGCAGTCTGGAGATCTTCAACACCTCCAATGCGGGCACACCGATGACCTCAGGGAAAAAGGCCCTGTTGACCGCCGATGTGTGGGAGCACGCCTATTACATCGACTACCGCAATGCCCGTCCCGCTTACCTGGAGGCGTTCTGGAAAGTGGTCAACTGGGATTTCGTCGCCGACAATATGGGCTGAGCAGCCTCACCCCAGCCTGGATGGTTCACCCAGGAACGTGATGATCGTGCCGAGTTCGTCGCTCAGGGGCGGATTTGCGATTGAGTCAACAGCCCAAGCTATTGATGATTGAGGAAATACCGTCCTTGAGCGACGAGATCGGCACGAGGGCACGCTTGCTCTCATGGGTCAGGATCGGATCGTGAAGATTGCGGCAGAACCAGGTGGCGAGTTTCACCTCATCCCAATGCTCCGGCGTATAGACCAGCCCCAGATCCCGTTGCAATTGCAGCATGAAGCTGACCTTCATCCGGCCGCGCTCCTCGTCGATACCCAGCTCCGCCGACATTCCAATAGAACAACTATTCCGCGTCGTTGTGCGCCGTGCAGCGATGCACAAGTGTCGCAAGCACAGGGATGTGCAGGAGCGGCCCTTGCCCTGCACCACCACAAACGTACTCTTCACAGCGTTCAACTGAGGATTCTAGGATAAACGGCCGATGCACCCGTTACCGTCCCTGAAGGGGTGGATCAGCGCAAACCGGGCATGAGCGACGGCGGTCTGCACGATGGGGTCGCTATCGTCGCTATCGAGATGTCGTAGCGGGCCAGGGCGGCGTTGGCCTTGCCCACGGCGCTGAACAGGGCGGCCTTGTCGAGGGTTTTGATGGGCAGCGGTTCCGGGATCTAGGGTTGCACGGTACTATCCATGGGCGATGGCGGGGGGGGGTAAGCGACTTTTGTATCAGATACAATACGGAATGATACGCAATGACCTTACCAACAGCGTGTACAGGCATGGGCGAACGATCAACAAAAAGGGCGGAGAATGCTTGGCTAGCGCAAACAGATGGCCATGCTGATAGCATATTGAGGCTGATAGGGCTGTCATGCGGTTTTGGGGGCCACACGACCGGTAAGGCGCAATGAATAGCGATGTAACGTATCTTCCACAACGCAAACGCGATGATCTGCAACGGGTCGCGGCGATTGTGCGCGGGCGCTGTGCGGCCGTCGGCATGATCGTGCTGTTCGGCTCCTATGCCCGCGGCGACTGGC
>JAHXHR010000057.1:0-13733 GCA_025656505.1 Candidatus Thiodiazotropha sp. (ex Epidulcina cf. delphinae)
AAGGATAACCAATCTACCAGGAGTTTTCACTGATCCAGATCTAGTAATAGTGAAAATAATCAGTGGGTTAGGGTTTATGGACGGACACTAGTTAGTGAAAACCAGCATGACGGCTTTGTAGCATGATTCAGAAGCCTGGTGGAGATCGAATGCAGCTAATTTCAATCGACCTCCTTTAAGGTCGTCTTTGTAGGAACGATAAAAATCATTTGCCTGTTCAAACCAGTGATCAAAGTGGTCCCGCGCTATACGCTGTTGTTCATCCGGTGTCGGCTCACGTTCTTGGGCGAGTTCAAATCTGCCGGAATCAAAAAGCATACAGCCGTCCTTCTTGATATCAGAAAAGAAATACCGGCCTTCAGCAAGCTTGATATTCAATTCCTGAATATCGTGAGTAATTATTCTGGCATGAGCACTTAGTTTCGGCGAATTGCATGCATTAGTAATTTCACTCCAGAGACCGGCGTTATCAACGGTCTTTTTCCGTCCGGTAACGACCAGAATGTCATAGTCCGATACGTGGCCTGATTTGCGGTCTGGTTGGAGATCGGCTTCGACCTTGTAATCACCACGCGCATACGAGCCGAAAAGAATAATCATCTCGGCATCATCGCACTTTTGATGGATGACCGAGACGATACGCTTCAACTCATCCCTTTTTAATTCCGGTAAATGGCCAAGTATCTGATTCATACTGATAAATATACTCGAATATTTCTATCGGAAAAGATCTATTTGTTCAATCTGCTGGAGGATAACAGTTAAGTAGCCCGTAGGTCATGTTGCGCAGCTACATGACATCACCGTTAAGTCAGGTAGTCGCCCCGCGCTAACCTGACCTACGACTCATGGTATTCTGCTCTCAATGGCAACAAGAGTGTCATGTAGTTGGTCAAGGTCGTAAGCCTCTCCGTAGAACTTGAATATGTGTGCGTCCAGCACGCGAAGAAACACATTCTTTGGAAAACCCTTCGCTCCTGTCACAAGGTTCATATCAAAGAAAGCATTACCATGAAATTCAGAAACCCATTTATCCAGCCTTTCGTCGAAATGCTCTAAGTGGTTTCGAAGCCGGCGAAAGGGCTTTAGGTCCAGCCCTGACAGATCGATATGATTCAATTAGGATCAACTGACGGCCACTGCCCAACCTTGGTTCAAGTATTTTGTTGACCAGTGCCGCGTGACCAAGAAAATGCTGGAGATTGAAAAAGACATTACTCACATCCTCTCGTGACTCTGCCGCGAGAAATGCGATCCATGATCTCTCGGCAAAATCGAGTTGTGTTCGGGCCTCTTGAGTGTAAACCTGCCACTTCTCCACAGTGATTCCTGCTTGCTAACGAGGCTGTAGAAAAAGTCTCTTCATATACAGCCCGCTATTTAACTTTAATTTACTCTATAGCCGAATGATTCTTGTTTGTACTTTCATCGTGCCCAGTTAGACGACATCCGCCAAAATTCACTCGAAATATGAAGGCTGTCAGAATTATTATATTCTACGAGTTATTCTATCCTGATTGCTTGTTTATGCCGCAATGCCTGAGAGAGAAACCCGCTGAACATCCGTTCGATCACTCGCATGCTCAATGGTAATGGCAATAACGTTCCCTTCGCTATCGAGATCAAGAATCGTGTTCTCGTCAAGATCCTGAGTTTCCACGACATCAGTCCCATTGAACTCGATGTAGAGGGTATCGGTGTCTTGAAAGTAGCTCATTTTCATAGTTTAAAACCCCGGTCGAAAAATGCGTTGTGAACGGTTTCATCATCCTCAAGCAATATCACACGAAGATAACGACCTTCATTTCCCTCAATTTTAGCCCATTTTCGGTAACGACCGTCAGCTTGAATGTTGACTCTTTCAGGATGATCCATAACAAACTGAATCCACTCAGATTTTATGGCTGAACGATCAGGCCGAGTTCGAATTGAATCGAAATATTTTGTGGTCTTCATATTTCAAACAAAAACCGCATAATCGAGCATCAACCCCACAAAGATCGCCATACCAAACAGGTTGTTATTGAGAAAGGCATCGAAACAGGCCTTGGGCTCTCGCTCCCGGGTCAGCCACTGCTGGTAAACGAACAAAGCTGCTCCCCCTGACAGCCCCAGATAGTAGAACCAGCCAAAACCGACCATAACGCCGATCTGCAACAACAAGCCGATCATGATCAGTTGAAGCACGCCGATAATCAGGTTGTCGTAACGTCCGAACAGGATGGCGCTCGATTTCACACCGATTCTGAGGTCGTCTTCACGATCCACCATCGCGTATTGGGTGTCATAGATCAGCGCCCAGATCAAGGCGGAGACGAACAGCAGCCAGGCCACTGAAGGTATGCTCTCGGTCAGGGCCATGAAGGCCATCGGCACCGCCCAGCCGAACGCGGCCCCCAACATCACCTGGGGTAGATGGGTGTAACGCTTCATGAACGGGTAGATCGCCGCCAACAACAGTGCCACCAGCGACATAAAGCGGGTCGGCCAGTTGAGAAAGACCAACAGACCGGCCGCCGACAGCGTGAGCGTTGCGAAGACCGCCAACGCCTCGCCCGGACGCACCAGCCCGGCGGTGATCGGTCGGGTTTGGGTGCGCGCCACATGGCCGTCGAACGCCCGATCGGCATAGTCGTTGATGGCGCAGCCGGCTGAGCGCATCAGCGCCACGCCGAGAATAAACACCAGCACGATCCCCCAGGGCGGCTGTCCGTTACCGGCGATCCACAACGCCCACAGGGTGGGCCAGAGCAACAACAGGATGCCTATCGGACGATGCAGACGCACCAGCAGGGCGTAACGGCGCAGGCGCTCGCACCAATCGACGGGGCCGGAATCCTGGGGAATGAATTCGAATTTCCGCCTGGCCATCAGCAACCACCCGCCTCCATGGGAATGCCTGGAAGAAATATCTCGTTGACGAGCAAGGGTCTGTCGTTCGCCACATAGAACAGGGTGCGCCTGCCCCACAAGGATGCCGGTGTCACATCCAGGTGGTTGCAGGCGGCGCTGAACAGGGGGTGTCCGGGCAGCAATTGCGCTATCTGGGTCGAACCTCGAGACACCTTAGGATCGGAGAAGAGTACCGCGCCCAGGGGCTTTTCCCCCAATTGCATCAGGCGCCGCGCTGACCCCCGCAGGCTGGTGACGGGTATCAGGGTCCGGGCGAACACCCAGGGATTCTCGTTACACAACAGCTCGACATCTCGCACCATCGCCACTACGCCGCGCCGCATATTCAGTATCCGGCGTTCGCTGTTGAGCGGCGTTCCCCAGCCCTGGTGCAACAGACGCACCCTGAATGTCCCTTTGTCACAGGCCTGAATTACCCGCCGCGTCAGGGAACCCGTATCACGCAGCCACAACTGCATGGCCGGCGGGATCCCGGCATTGCGACGCTGCCTCCAATCGCTCCAGTTGGGCCCTGGAATGGCGGTGTTCCTGGTTTGCTGACTCAAGCTGTCTAACCCTGAAAAAAGATCAATTATCGCACAGCCCGCGAGTGTGAGAAATGCGGGCTAACCCGGATGTTTCACCTGGGAACGTGATGATCGGTGCGAGGGCGCGTTCAGCGTTGCCGGGTAACACTTTGCACTTTGTTAGCATTCTGGAAATTACCTGTTAAATCAAAAGATTAATTCATATTATCAGCGACCGGGTGAAATATTCGGGCTAGACCTTGCCGTAATCGGCGCGTTCCCCCAACCAGCGGCCGACCAGCCGATCGGCCCCCTGCGGATCGGTCCGCAGCATCATCTCCGCCGCCTGCCTTACCTCGTCGAGCATCCCCTGATCCCTCACCAGATCGGCGATATGCAACTGCATCTCCCCGGTCTGGCGGGTGCCCAATACTTCCCCCGGACCCCGCATCTCCAGATCCTTCTGCGCAATCACGAAGCCGTCGCCGGTCTCGCGCAGGATCGCTAGCCGCTCCCTGGCGTTGGCCGAGAGGGGCGGATGATACATCAATACGCAGTGGCTCTTCGCACTCCCCCGGCCGACCCGGCCACGCAGTTGATGGAGTTGCGCCAGACCGAGACGCTCCGGGTTCTCGATGATCATCAGGCTGGCGTTCGCCACGTCCACGCCGACCTCGATCACGGTGGTGGCGACCAGCAGGTCCAGTTCGCCGGACTGGAATCGCTGCATCACCTGCTCTTTCTCTTCCTGTTTCACCCGGCCGTGGACCAGCCCCACCCTGAGTTCGGTGAGGGTCTCCGCCAGCAGGCGCTCCGTCTCTTCTGCGGCCTGACACTGCAACGCCTCCGACTCTTCGATCAGGGTGCATACCCAGTAGGCCTGCCGCCCTTCGGCGCAGGCGGCGCGCACCCTGGCTACGACCTCGTCCCGCCTGCGCCCTGAAATCACTGCGGTCGTTACCGGTTTGCGTCCCGGGGGCAAGGCATCGATAACCGACAGATCGAGGTCGGCGTATGCCGTCATCGCCAACGTCCGGGGTATGGGGGTGGCGGTCATGATCAGTTGATGCGGCATCGCCCCTTTGCCGCCCCCCTTTTCACGCAGGGCAAGTCGCTGGTGGACGCCGAAGCGGTGCTGCTCGTCGATGATCACCAGGCCGAGGTCGTCGAACACCACATCGTCCTGAAACAGGGCATGGGTGCCGACCGCCAACTGCGCCTGACCCGCGGCAATCCGCTCCAGCACCGCCTCCCGCGCACGTCCCTTTTTCCGACCGGTAAGCCAGACCGGCTCGACCCCTAGGGGTTGCAGCCATTGCGAGAAGTTACGTAGGTGCTGCTCCGCCAACAACTCCGTGGGGGCCATCAGCGCCACTTGACTGCCGGCGCCGATGGCCTGCAGGGCGGCTAGGGCGCTGACCACTGTCTTGCCCGACCCCACATCACCCTGTACCAGACGCTGCATCGGCCGGGGGCGGGCCAGACTTCGTTCGATCTCCTCCACCACGCTGAGCTGGGCCGGGGTCAGTTGAAAGGGCAACCGTTCCAACAACCCCTGCTTGAGACTGTTATCCGCGGGAAACGCGGTGGCGCGGATCCGTTGATGTTGAGCCCGCAGCTTGCGCAGGCTGATCTGGTGGGCCAGCAACTCCTCGAAGGTGAGGCGCTGCTGGGCCGGATGGGTGCCCGCCATGAGCTGACGTTGGTCCGCATCCGGCGGCGGGCTGTGAAGGTAGCTTACCGCCCGCACCAGGTCCGGCAGGCGGAAGCGCCCCAGCAAGGCTTGGGGCAGCAACTCGCGCAACCCCTCGGGCTCCTGCTCCAGACACGCCAGAACCTGTTGCATCAGTCCGCGTAGGGTCAGTTGATGCACCCCCTCTGTGGTGGGATAGACCGGGGTCAGCGACGCTTCCACCGCCAACGGTTCACCGGGGTCGATCCGCTGATACTCTGGGTGGACCATCTCCAGGCTGTTGGGGCCGTTGCGCACCTCGCCGAAGCAGCGCAACCGCACACCCCGGCCCAACGCCTGACGTTGGGCATTGCTGAAATAGAAAAACCGCAGGTAGATGCCGCCTGTACCATCGGAGAGGTACACCATCAGAGAACGTCGACGGCCGAATTTGATCTCCGCCAGATCCACATCCCCTTCGATGACCACTTGGTCACCGTGACGCAGGCTGCCGATGGGTTGAACCCGGGTGCGGTCCTGATAGCGCAAGGGCAGATGGAACAACAAATCCTGCAGGGTGTGAATACCCAGCCTGGTGAGTTTTTCGGCGTTCCTTGCCCCGACCCCTTTCAACAGCGTGACGGGCTGTTCGGCCAGACTCTTTGACGAACTATCCTTTATCAATGTGGCTCGCTTTCACTGTACTATTTGATTGTGTCTTGTCCCACTCGGTTTGACGATTTCTGCGTCCTGGAGGGGAACACAACGCAAGCATGCCAGATCAACCGGGAGAAACGCAAAGATGGTGGCACAGGAAACACTGCACATTCAGACCTGCGGACGCGATACCTACGACATCACAGGCCAGGTGGCGGAGGTGATAAACCGGTCAGGTTTCAGCACCGGCATCTGCCAACTCTTCATCCAACACACTAGCGCCTCGCTGATTCTGTGCGAAAATGCCGATCCGACGGTACGCTCGGACCTAGAGCGTTTTATGGCCAGACTGGTGCCTGATGGGGACCGGCTATTCGATCATACCATGGAGGGTCCGGACGACATGCCGGCGCATGTCCGCTCCATCCTGACCATGTCCGACCTGACGCTCCCGGTCCGCCAGGGCCGGGCCGCGCTCGGCACCTGGCAGGGCATCTATCTGTGGGAGCACCGCACTCGCCCCCATCAACGCCAGGTGATGATGACCCTCTATGGTGAATAGGGCCGGATCTCACTTTTCTGTTGCTGCACGATGCCATCCTGTTTGACACGGTGCGGCAGGGCCGCACCCTACGCCTTGAATCCTTGTTTTCCGCCATGGGTTAGGGTTGCAAAAAGCCGGCCCCACGGGTCAGGCTAAATCGGTAGGGTTACCGTCAACACTGCGTTTATTGTATTTTTCACAAAATGCCCTGACGCCCTTGTCGCCCTTTTTCTCCGCCCACTCGGTTAACGCCTCCCGCTGCCCCACATAGTCGAAAAGGGGTACGCCGAAGCCGCAGGAAGAGGCCGCCAGCTCCACATCCATGATGATGATCTGCCTGGCGCCGGGGAGTAGCGGGAAACGGCCGATATGGGCATCCCAGGTCTCACTGCCCTCCCGGTGAGCGGCTGCCTTGCCGTACAGTCTCAATACTTTGGGCTCGCCTTCAAAGGCGCAGAACATGAGTGTCATTCGGCCGTCTTCCAGCAGATGGGTGGCCGTCTCATTGCCGCTACCGGTGAGATTCAGCCATACAACCCGGTTGGGGTCGATGATACGCAGGCTGTCCAGCCCTTTTGGGGAGACGTTGATACGTCCCTCGGCGGATGCGGTCGCAACAAAGAAGAGTTGCCGGCGAATAATGAAGTCGATATGTTTGTCGCTGATATGATCGTATCTCTTACCCATTTCGCTCCCTTGAATACTTAGCGCTATTTGTCCATCTTCACCCGGCCGCTGAAAAACCGCCCGGTCAAGCTGTTCCTGGTTTTAGATAACCACTCTTTCCTTTCGTTCAACAACTGCCTCGACAGGGTCACCAGGGAACGGAGGGTGCGCGTCTTGGTGATATTTACGCGTATGTCATGCTGCAATGTGGCGCTTGCCCAGGGGCCCCCGTTATGCTTGCGGATAAATTTACGCACCTGATCGTGCAATACATTGCGCAACTGGGCGACCAGCTCCTCTTCGGCCTGTTCGGGTTCGCGTCCAAGCAGACCGTGCTTGAACTTCTTGGCTTCTGTGGGGGTCACCAGCTTGAGGGTGATGCAGTCATTGTCCAGCAAATGCTCTATGATCGCACGGCGATCTTTCAGGAGTTCCGGCATGGACTTGGCTTCCGGCATATAACCCGAGGCCTTATAAACAGCCGTCGCGGCAGGCTTCCGACCATCGCCCTTATTCTCCGCCCCGTCCGTTATCTGCGACGGAGTGGCGGACCGGGGATTCATGCTGACTTGAGCGATCTCCGATTCCAGCCAGTCGGCCTGCTCGGCGAGTATTCGCTGGAAATCCACAGGGGTACTTTCGTCCGTTAACTCGGCGGTGATCGTCTGCTCCAATATCTCGGCATAGTAGCCGATTATGGTGGGGTCGGTAATCCCGTGGGACTGACAGATGACGAACACCCGCCCCTGAATATTGACCTGAATCATCTGCTCGAATCGGCTGTCCATCTTAATCCGGCCGTAATTCCCGCTTAAATCGCTTCACATACAAAACATTAGGGCATATGCAGGAAGCCTAGCGGAATTCTCGAACTTTTCCTGAACCACCCCACTATTCAAGCTGCATGATCGCATCCATTTCGACCCCTGCATTCTTCGGCAGGGCCGCCACGCCGATGGCGGCCCTGGCGGGATAGGGCTGGGCGAAATAGTCGGCCATCACTTGGTTCACCACCGGAAAATCTCCCAGCTCGGTGAGAAAGACATTCAGTTTCACCACCTCGGCAAGACTGCCGCCTGCTGCCCGTGCCACCGCCTGCAGGTTGTCGAACACCCGACGAATCTGCTGTTCTATCCCCCCCTCCACTAATGTCATGGTCTCCGGCGCCAGTGGGATCTGCCCGGAGAGATAGACGGTCTGGCCCACCTTGACCGCCTGGGAGTAGGTGCCTATGGCCTGAGGGGCCTGATCGGTGCGGATGATTTCTCGGCTCATGGTCGGATACTCCTGCATTGTTAATTTTGCATGTTGAAATCGCACGCACTTGATCTAACGACCAAGCGCTTTGGACAACAAATCGTTCTTCAGTGTCAGTGGGCCGATTTTGGTGTGGAGTTCCTTGCCGTGAGCCTCGCCGGCCTTCTATCGGTCCCTGGCGCTGCCAAACACACTACTGGCGTTCTCCGGCATCCGGCGGCGCCAGTCGTTGATTGAATCGGGATGGACATCAGACTCCTCAGCCAGTTCGGCGAGTGTCTTATCGTCCTCAAGAATAACCTGAGCGGCTTTGGCTTGGAAGACCGGTAAGCGGTTACGTCAAGTGGACATCATCCCTTGGCCGCTTCCAGCGCCTGACTGACATCCTCGATAATATCGTCCACATGCTCGATACCGATGGACAGGCGCACCATATCGGCGCTCACCCCGGCGGTTAACAGCTCATCCTCGTTAAGTTGACGATGGGTGGTGGTGGCCGGATGACAGGCCAAGGATTTGGCGTCACCGATGTTGACCAGGCGCAGGATCATCTGTAGGGCATCGATGAACCGGGCGCCGGCCTCCAGGCCGCCTTCGATGCCGAAACTGAGGATTCCCGAGGCAAGCCCTTTGGTCACCTTTTGACAGCGTTCATAATGCGGACTCTCGGGCAGGGCCGCATAGTTGACCCACTGCACCTGCGGATGCCGTTTGAGGTAATCAGCCACCGCCATGGCGTTCTGACAATGGCGCTCCATGCGCAGACCCAGGGTCTCCAGACCCTGCATGATCAGAAAAGCGCTATGGGGCGAAAGCGCGGCGCCTGTATTCCGCAAAGGCACCACCCGGCAGCGGGCGATATAGGCCGCCGCCCCCAATGCCTCGGTATAGACAACGCCGTGATAGGAGGGGTCCGGTTCGTTCAACATCGGGAACCGGTCCTTGTTGGCCACCCAATCAAATGTACCGGAATCGACGATAATCCCTCCCACCGTCGTACCGTGCCCGCCGATATATTTGGTCAGCGAGTGGACCACGATATCGGCGCCATGGTCGAAAGCCCGGCAGAGATAGGGCGTGGCCACTGTATTGTCGACGATCAGCGGCACCCCGTGACGATGGGCGATCTCACCCAGCCTTTCCAGATCCGCCACATTACCCGCCGGATTGCCGATCGACTCACAGAACAGGGCGCGGGTCTTGTCGTCGATCAAGCCCTCGAGTTTCTCATAATCGTCAAACGAAGCCATCCGCACCTGGATGCCTTGGCGCGGAAAGGTATGGGCGAAAAGATTGTAAGTCCCGCCATATAGCTGGCTGGTGCTGACGATGTTGTCTCCGTTGGCGGCAATGCACTGGATAGCATACGTGATGGCCGCCATCCCGGAAGCGAGCGCCAGCGAACCGATGCCGCCCTCCATTTCGGTCAAACGCTGCTCCAATACCGCAGTGGTGGGATTCATGATGCGGGTGTAGATGTTGCCGGCCACTTTCAGGTCGAAGAGATCGGCCCCATGCCGGGTGTTGTCAAAGGTGTATGACGTGGTTTGATAAATGGGAACTGCGGCAGCCTTGGTGGTGGGTTCGGACTCGTAACCGGCATGCAACGCCAGGGATTCTAATTTCATGTTGTCTCCTTATCCTCATTCAAGCCTGCCTGAAAACCTGACAGTCTGTGTGTTATCAGTTGATCCGGCCCACCTGGAGAGAAATGCGGGTTAAATCTGCTCTGTTTGCGGTATATCAATGCGGGAACAGCGATAATCTAAGCATAGTAATGCCGAAATACCTAAAATAGACAAGTTGTAACCGTCGAGACGGCCAATTATCCTTACGCGGTCGAGAACCCGTTCAGCCCACCAACCGCAAAAGACAGGCTGCTGATTATAGCCGCCTCGATTAATTAACAGGTTATCCATGCAAGAGTACGCCCTCATTCTGATCAGCACCGTGTTGGTGAATAACTTCGTGTTGGTGAAGTTTCTCGGCCTGTGTCCGTTCATGGGTGTTTCGCGTAAGCTTGAGACGGCCACCGGGATGGGACTGGCCACTACCTTTGTGCTGACCCTCTCTTCGATCTGCTCCTATCTGGTCAATGAGTACCTGCTTGCGCCCCTCGGACTGGAGTTCCTGCGCACCATCGCCTTCATCCTGGTGATTGCCGCAGTGGTGCAGTTCACCGAAATGGTGATGCACAAGACCAGCCCCATGCTCTATCAGGTATTGGGTATCTTCCTGCCATTGATCACCACCAACTGCGCAGTACTCGGAGTAGCCTTGCTCAATACCCAGGAACAACACGGTTTCATCGAATCCGCCCTGTACGGCTTCGGTGCGGCTGCCGGCTTCTCCCTGGTGCTGGTGCTGTTCGCCGGCGTCCGCGAACGGGTCACCGTGGCGGATGTCCCGGAACCCCTGCAAGGCAACGCCATCGCCCTGATCACCGCCGGTCTGATGTCGCTGGCCTTCATGGGATTTGCCGGACTGGTCGCCTCGTAAGAATGCCGGATCAATGCTGACAGCCATCCTCACCATCACCGGACTTGCCGCCGGTTTCGGCCTGCTGCTGGGCTATGCCAGCATCCGCTTCCGCGTGGAGGGTGACCCGATCACCGACCAGATCGATAAGCTGTTGCCACAGACGCAGTGCGGCCAATGCGGCTTCGCCGGTTGCCGCCCCTACGCCGAGGCCGTCGCCAGTGGTGAGGCAGCGATCAATCAGTGCCCCCCCGGTGGCGAGGCAACCATGATCGCCCTCGCCGATCTCCTGGGACGCGATCCCGTCCCCCTGGAAGCCGAAGCCTTGCAGGAGAAACCAAAGGCCGTCGCCCTGATCAAAGAGGAAGAGTGTATCGGTTGCACCCTCTGCTTGCAGGCCTGCCCGGTGGATGCGATCATCGGCGCCGCCAAGCAGATGCATGTGGTGATTATCGAGGAGTGCACGGGGTGTGAACTCTGCCTATCTCCCTGTCCCGTGGACTGTATCGTCATGCAACCGATCCAACAAAAGGCCGACAACTGGCGCTGGCCGTTCCCGCAGAGTGGCCGGGAAGAGGTTGCCGCCACGGCTCGGACATACTAGGGGGTGTTCTCAATCATCGTTCGCGGCGTGATTCCGGCCCTTTTCCGCGTTGGCGGCGTTGCGATTCGTTGCAATAGAATGACTATTACGCCTCATCGCGCCTTGCCGGCACGAAAAATGACTCAGAATCACGCTCACTCAGGTAATTGAGAACACCCCCTAGCCTATGTACGTCGAATCGAAAAAAGAAAAAACCCGTGAGTTGTGGCGCTTCCACGGCGGCCTGCACCTGCCCGACCGAAAGGAACTCTCGCGGCAACGGCCCTTGCGCCACGCCGTCCTGCCAAGCCGGTTGATACTCCCCCTGCAACAACATATCGGCGCAGCGGCGCAACCCATGGTCGGTGTCGGTGAGCGGGTTCTCAAAGGAGCGATGATCGCCGACTCGGCGGCGCCCGTAACGGCGCCATTGCACGCCCCTACCTCGGGCGCCGTCGTCGAGATCGGCGAGCACCCGATTCCGCACCCTTCAGGACTCTCTGACCTGTGCATCGTCATCGAGCCGGACGGTCTGGAGGAGTGGGCGGCACTGCCGCAACCGATCAGCGATTTTCGTTCTGTCGACAGCCGGATTTTGCGGCAGCGAATCCGCGAGGCCGGTATTGTCGGGATGGGGGGCGCCACCTTTCCCGCTGCGGTCAAACTCAATCCCGGCAAGCCGATCAAGACCCTGATCATCAACGGTGCAGAGTGTGAGCCCTACATCACCTGCGACGACCGCCTGATGAGGGACTTTGCCGACCGGGTCGTGAACGGCGTGCGAATTCTGCAACACATGCTGCAGAGCGAGGAGTGCCTGATCGCCGTCGAGGACAATAAGCCGGAAGCGATCCTCGCCCTATTGCAACAACTGGACGATGAGGAGAAGATCGAGGTGGTGCGTATCCCCACCCTCTACCCCAGCGGTGGTGAGAAACAGTTGATCCGTATCCTTACCGGCCGTGAAGTTCCGACCTCGGGACTGCCGACCCAGGTCGGGGTTATCTGCCACAATGTCTCCACCGCCGCCGCCATCGCCGAAGCGGTGCTCCAAGGGCGACCCCTGATATCCCGTCTGGTGACACTCAGCGGCGAAGGCATCCGCAAACCGGGCAATTTTCACGCACCACTGGGCATACCGGCCGGCGAACTGATCGCCCAGGCAGGGGGTTACCGGGGGGAACCGCAACAACTGATCCTGGGAGGACCGATGATGGGCTTCGATCTCGCCACCGATCGGGCGCCGCTCACCAAGGGCGCCAACTGCCTGCTCTGTCTGACAGCGGAAGAGGTCCCGAGACCGGAACCCGCCAAGGCCTGTATCCGCTGCGGCCGCTGCGCCGATGTCTGCCCGGCCAACCTGTTGCCGCAACAGATGTACTGGCACTGCCGGGCCAAGGATCTGGAGAAGGTGCAGGACTACAACCTGTTCGACTGCATCGAATGCGGTTGTTGCTCCCATGTCTGCCCGTCGCACATTCCGCTGGTTCAATACTATCGCTATGCCAAGGCGGAGAGCTGGGCCTTGGAACAGACGCGACGCGAGTCGGAACTGGCAAAGCGGCGTCACGACTTCCGCGTCTCACGTCTTGAACGCATGGAGGCCCAACGCAAGGCCAGACTGCGCAAAAAGAAAGAGGCCCTGAAGAACAAACCGCCCGCTGCGGAAAAACCCTTGGCCGGCCACAGCGGCGATGAGAAGGCTGCCAAACAGGCCGCCATTGAGGCCGCTATGAAGCGAGCGGCGGAAAAGAAGGCCAAGCGACAACCGGGGCCCAAGAACACGCAAAACCTGACACCGGCCCAACAGGCACGGATCAAGGCCGTCGACAAGCGTCGCAACGGCGCTGCCGCAAACCGGCAACAGCAAGATCCGGAACAGCCAAACTGATGGAATTCCACACCCTCAGTTCCCCCCATACGCAACGCCCCAACCGGGTCGACAGGATCATGCTCCAGGTCGTGCTGGCGCTGCTACCCGGCACTGCGGCGCTGGCATTCTACTTCGGCTGGGGCGTTTTACTGAATGTCGGGCTGGCCATCGCCTCGGCGCTCGCCTTCGAGGCCCTGGTGATCAAACTGCGCAAACGTCCGGTGATGCCGGTGCTCCTCGACCTCAGCGCAGTGGTGACCGCCATCCTCTTCGCCGTCGCCGTTCCACCGCTGCTGCCCTGGTGGCAGGTTGTGCTGGGCATGGCCTTCGCCATCATCATGGTTAAACAGATGTACGGCGGGCTCGGTTACAACCCCTTCAATCCGGCGATGGCGGCCTATGTGCTGCTGTTGGTCTCCTATCCGGTGGAGATGACAAGCTGGCTACCTCCCACCATGTTGGCGGAGCATACCCTGAGTCTGTCACAGATCCTGGCGTTCAAGTTTAGCGCCACGCTGCCCGCGGAACTCACCCTCGACGCCATTACCATGGCAACTCCCCTGGACGAGATGCTCACCAGTCTC
>JAHXHR010000057.1:13743-24344 GCA_025656505.1 Candidatus Thiodiazotropha sp. (ex Epidulcina cf. delphinae)
GAGCCCGCTGTGGGGCGACTTTGGCGGACTGGGTTGGGAGTGGGTCGGCAACTGGTTCCTGCTGGGGGGTGTCTGGATGCTCTACAAGCGTACCATCACCTGGCAGATCCCCCTCGCCTTCCTTGCCGGACTGGGTGGGATGGCGAGCATCTTCTGGTTGTTCGATGCGGAGCGTTTTCCGTTTCCTCTGTTTCACCTCTTCAGCGGTGGAGCGATCCTCTGCGCCTTCTTTATCGCCACCGACCCGGTGACAGCCTGCACCACCCGGACCGGACAGTTGATCTACGGAGCGGCGATAGGCGTGTTGGTCTATATCATCCGCACCTGGGGAGGATACCCCGAGGCCGTAGCCTTTGCCGTATTGTTGATGAACCTGGCCGCCCCGACGATCGACTACTACACCCGCCCGCGCACCTACGGCCATGGCGAGGTAAAGCGTGAATAGCCGACTCTCCATACTTATCGCCGCCGGCATCCTCGCCACCTTCGCCATCCTGGGCGCCTCCCTGGTGGCCTTCACCCATAGCGCCACCAAAGAGCGTATCGCGGCCAACGAACGGGAGACGCTGCTGCGCTCGCTGCGTGCGCTGGTGCCGCCCGACACGGTGGACAATGACATGGTGTCGGACGTGATCGTCGTCCAGGCGCCTGAATGGCTGGGCAGTGAGCGCACCAGGGTCTACCGGGGACGTAAGATGCAACAGCCGGTAGCCGCAGTACTAACCAGTATCGTGCCCAACGGCTATAGCGGGCCGATCAAACTCCTGGTGGCGGTCCGTTATGACGGCACGCTCGCCGGGGTGCGCGTCATCAGCCATAAGGAGACCCCCGGACTGGGCGATAAAATGGAAGCATCCCGATCCGACTGGATCTATGGCTTCAATGACCAGTCTCTCGGCGATCCGCCGCTGGAGAAATGGCATGTCAAGCGCGACGGCGGCGAATTTGATCAGTTCACCGGCGCCACCGTTACGCCGCGCTCCATCGTCAAAGCGGTCAAAAACACCCTGCTCTATGTACAGGAGCACAAAGAGGCCCTGTACGACAGACAGGCAACACCCCCCGCAACGGCAACACAGGGATAACGGCATGCCTGACAACAACAGCTACCCCAATCTCATCATCGACGGCCTGTGGCGCAACAACCAGGCCCTGACGGCCCTGCTCGGACTCTGTCCATTGCTCGCCGTGAGCAATACCGCTGTTAACGGCCTCGGCCTGGGACTCGCCACCACTGCGGTCCTGGTCGCCTCCAACAGCACCATTTCACTGATTCGCAATTTTGTGCGCCCGGAAGTGCGCCTGCCGGTGTTCGTGCTGGTGATCGCCTCTTTCGTCACCGCCATCGAACTGGGCATGAACGCTTTCTTCCACGAATTGCACAAGATTCTCGGTATCTTTATCCCGCTGATCGTCACCAATTGCATTATCATCGGACGCGCCGAGGCCTTTGCTTCAAAAAACAACCTGCGCCACTCCTTGGTGGACGGTTTAAGCATCGGCATCGGCTTCACCCTGGTATTGTTCACCCTCGGAGGGATCCGCGAACTGGCGGGACAGGGCACCCTGTTCGACCAAGCCCATTTGATGTTTGGTGAGGCCGCCCGTGGTTTAAGCCTGAAAATCGAGGATTTCCCCGGGATGCTGGTTGCCATTCTTCCTCCCGGCGCATTCATCGGCCTGGGTCTGCTGATCATGGTGAAGAACCTGATCGACAAGCGCGTCGCCGCCAGGGCCAAGGCAAAGACTGAGTATGCCGAAGCGGCCCAGGGCTTGGTCGGCTAAAGATGAGAGTCCAGCGTTTCTATACCAGTCAACCACTGAGCAATGGCGTGGAGATTACCCTCGAAGCGGAACCCTCCCACCACCTCCACCATGTACTGAGGCTTCGGACTGACGACGATATCATCCTTTTCAACGCCGATGGTGACGAGTATGCCGCCACGCTCACCCTCGTCAGCAAACAAGGTGCAACCGCGTCCATCGGCAAGCGGTTACGGCATGAGCCCGGCCCTGAATTGCCGATCCATTTGATGATCGGCATCTCACGGGGTGAACGCATGGATTTCGCCCTGCAAAAGGCCACCGAGTTGGGCGTCACCCGCATCTCGCCCATCTTCACCGAACGCTGTGTCGTCAAGCTCGATGAAAAGAAAAGCGCCGGCCGCATGGCGCACTGGAGGAGATTGGTCATCAACGCCTGCGAGCAATCCTGTCGCTGTCGCCTTCCTTTGATCGATCCCCCCCTCGAAATCCGCGAGGCCCTCTCTCGACAGGTCTGCGATCTCGCCTTACTGCTCGATCACCGCAGCCACAACACCCTGCAGCAGATCGGCAGGCCCGACTCATCCGTCTGCATTCTCATCGGCCCCGAGGGAGGATTGAGTTCTGATGAGCGCAGTATCGCCGAACGCCAGAACTTTATCGGCATCCGCCTCGGCCCGCGCGTCATGCGCACTGAAACGGCGCCCCTGGCAACCATTGCCGCCATCCAGACTCTTTGGGGGGATTTCTCGCCTTAACCCGGATGTTTCACCCGACCGCTGATCCTTAGCGATTGCCGATCGGCAGGATAAACCGCTCCCCCATGTGCTCCATGACCGCGCCGTCGGGAAGGATCTCCACCAGCAGGGGGCCTTCCGCCAGATAGTCGCCCTCCTGGTACCTTTCCATGTTGACCAGGACGTACCGCTTGCCGGGGCTTTTGCCGTAACTGTGGATATCGATGCTCATAATCGGCAGATTGGAGACGAAACCACTCGGCATCTCGTGCAGAGGCATGGGAGGCGATGGAGGTTCGGGCTCCCTGACCGGTCCGGTTTCCTGTTCCGCGATGGGGGCCGGCGCTTCTGCGGCAGGGACCGGCATCGGAACAAGTGCCGGATCCGCCGACTCAGGCAGGGATTCACTTGCGGTTGGGGTTGCAGACAAGGGGGACTGTGCTGCGCCGGCCGAAACCGTGACCTTGCGCGGCGCTTCCTCATCCACGGGAGACGGCGACACAGCGACCGGTTGGTTTTCTGCGCTCTGCCGAGGCAGCGGCGCATAACTGCCAAGGTAGACGCCCAATGCAAGCAGGATAGCGGCAAACAGGGTCAGCATCACCCAGCCCAGTCTGCCGGTAGCGGAAGCTTCTCCTTGTTGCTGGTCCGCCTTGATGCCCGGCACCTCACCCAGTTTGTGCTGGCGTTCCGCTTTTTTCAGCGCCTCGAGAATCAGGGACATCTCAACCCCCCGCCCGGGCCGCATCGGACACCAGGGTCGGCGTTCCCTTCGGGATCGCCAGATTATTCAGATGGATTTGCGTCTGTTGTCCGGCGATTCCGTCACCTTCTAAACCACTGAGTCGCTGGAACTTACGCAATCTCCTCTCCAATGCCTTATCGAACCGATCCAGCCCCTCCATGTCGGGCGGCGCCTGGCCGTCCGCCAATTGCAGCCGTTGACGCAGCCAGGTTACGGCGGAGCCTGCCGAACCTTCCCCGATCAGCGCCACATCCGCCGACGGACGCCATAACATGACGAATCCGCCGGTCCAATAGGGCTTCAGTTGAGCCAGACGCAATACACCCTCCCGTTCGCCGGTATCCACCAGCAACCACTCCTCATCCACATGCTTCAGCACCAACAGACGCTCCCGCCCCCCCTGTTCAAGCCGCGCCATCAGTGGCCGGTTGAGGCGCAGCAGCTCATTCCAAACGGCATGCCCCTTGAGACATCGCAAACCATACTCCGGCGCTTGCAGGCAGGGGGTGGAGGAGGAGGACTTGAGCTTGAGTGACTCTTCCCACAGACCAAACAGTCGCTGATAGACGGCAAGGCTGTTCTGCGGATCGGCAAAGAACCTCTCCAGGCCAATCCCTGTCGGCGGCCCATCCGCCACAGGCTGAGGCGGGGACTCTGCCGACGCCAGAGGTTCAGCGGTAGGCTTTGATGCCGGCTCCGGTGCCGGTAGCGGGGGTTCAGGCGGTGGCCTGAACGGCTCTACCTGTTCAGGGAGCGGGGGTGGACGGGTGGGCGGTTCGACGACCGCTTGCTCTACCGGGGCAGGCATCGCCCGTTCATCCACTATCTCTTCAGCGATCACTGAGTCCGGCGCCTGTGTCGCCTGAAGAACCCAAAACAATACGCCACACCCGACGAGCAGCGCCATCCCGGCCCATAGCCAGCGACGCCGGGTATTCCTGCGCCCCTTCACCTCCCGTGCGGCCCGCCACACCAAGCCCACTCCGACCCTTTGCCTGCCCGTGGCGTAGATGGCCAACAGCGCACGCTCGCAAAGTGTATTGATCCTGCGCGGCACGCCGCCGGTGAAGCGATGCACCAGGCGCAGGGCCGTGGGGGTGAAGAGATCCTCCCGCACGCCGGCCACCGCGAGACGGTGTATGATGTAACGGTGTGTCTCCTGTGGATCCAGGGGCGAAAGATGGTAGCGTGCGGTGATGCGCTGATCGACCTGGCGCAACTCCTTGCGCTCCAACATCTGCTGAAACTCCGGCTGTCCCACCAGGATGATGCGCAGCAGTTTATGCCGGGAGGTCTCCAGGTTGGTCAACAGCCGCACCTGTTCCAGCACACGGGGATTGAGGTTCTGCGCCTCATCCACCACCAACACCGTGTGCCTGCCTTCGGCATGAGTCTTCAACAGATGCTGCGTCAGGGTATCGATGAGTAGCTTCAAGGAGTAAGGGGGACCATGATAGCCGACCCCCAGTTCGTCACAGACAGCGGCGATGAACTCACGCCTGGAGAGCCTCGGGTTGAGAATCAGGGCAATCTCCACCTTGTCCAGATGTTGCGCCAACAGGCTGCGCAACAGCAGTGTTTTGCCGGTCCCCACTTCGCCGGTCAGCAGCACGAAGCCACCGTTCGGACCCGTCCCGTAGATCAGATGGGCAAGACTCTCTTCATGCACCCTGCTGAGATAGAGATAGCGCGGATCCGGAGTGATCGCAAACGGATTCTCCCGGAATCCGAAATGGCTGAATTTCATGTTGATCGAGGATGGCTAATCACACCCGTCCTCAGCCTCCCCTTCATGCTGCTCAGCGATTTCCGTTGCAAGCTCCAGCCACTTGATCGCCTCCTGTTCATCACGCGCCACACCCTTGCCCGACAGGTAGATCCGCCCCAGTTCATTGGCCGCGAGATAGGAGCCGCTCTCTGCGGCCTGCCTCAACCACTCGACACCTGTTTCGCTATCCTGCCCGACACCTTTGCCGAAAAGGTAGAGCATGCCGAGCTGGAACTGGGCCTCGACGTGGTCCCGCCTGGCAAGCCGCTTAAAGTCTTGGTAGGCATCATGGTAGTCGCCATCGCTCAGTGCGGATACGGCATCATCGTAATCGTCCGCGAACGCGGCATCCGTCACGCTGAAGAGTAGCGACAGTAGGATGAGTCCGGTTCGAAGTTTACTGGTGATTGATTGTTGCATAGTCCCGCTATTCTGACACAGGGCGCAGCGATTTCCACAGCGGTTGAGTTTTTCTCCCTCTTACCGTCTCATCTAATTGAGATCACCAGCGCAACTTTAGGCCGGGATATCGATCTCATTAGACTAAATCGAACATATAATAAATGACTTCAGCGCCTCAGGGACGGGGGTTTTGAGGGCATTGCCGGTAACTGACCGGCATCCCGACCATTGTGCCGTAACAGGTGACACGAACATGAAACGAGTCCTTTTCCCAGGCGGATCGACACAGGTGAGGGTGATCGATCCCGACCGGCCCATGGATCAGCCGGTCAAACTGAGATTCCGAATGGCCCACCGCTTAGCTAGCGGTCTGATCCTTGGTCTACTGGCCGGCCAGGCTGCAAGCGCCGATGCCGTAACCGATCACTATCAATTAACCAGGCCCATGCAGATACAACAAAAACTCAATGCCGCCTATCTCGCCAAGGGCGTCGGCTATCGGCCGCGCACGGAACACTTCAAAGACGACGGTACACCGCGCTATATCAACCGCCTCATCCTGGAGGACTCCCCCTATCTGTTGCAACACGCGCACAATCCTGTCGACTGGCGCCCCTGGTCCGAAGATGCCTTCGAACGGGCGAAACGAGAGAACAAACCGGTCTTCCTGTCCATCGGTTACTCCACCTGCCACTGGTGCCATGTCATGGAGCGGGAGAGCTTCGAGGATCCCGCCATCGCCGCCATACTGAATGAACACTTCGTCGCCATCAAAGTCGACCGTGAGAGCCATCCCGACGTGGATCAGGTCTACATGACCGCAGTAATGCTCCTCAACGGCCACGGCGGCTGGCCGATGTCGAGTTTTCTCACCCCCCAGGGCAAACCTTTCTTCGGCGGCACCTACTACCCTCCCGCGCAGTTCACGTCCCTGTTGCAACAAGTGCAACAGCTTTGGCGGGAACGCCGGGAGGATGTGGAGGCACAGGGCGAACGAGTGGCTGCGGCGGTCGCCCGGAACAATGATCTCGACGGCCGGACAAAGGCGTTGGATCAAGCGGTCATCGGCAAGGCTCAGGAGGCCATGCATGGCGCCTTTGACGAACTCCAGGGCGGCTTTGGCCAGGCCCCCAAATTCCCCCACGAGCCCTGGTTGTACCTACTCCTCGACCAGGCGGAGCGCCACCGGGACGGTCAGGCCTTGCAGATGCTTGAAGTGACTCTCGAGCAGATGGCCCGCGGCGGCATCTACGATCAGGTCGGCGGTGGCTTTCACCGCTACGCCACCGACTACGAATGGCTGGTTCCCCACTTCGAGAAGATGCTCTACAATCAGGCCCACCTGAGTCGTGTCTACCTGGGGGCCTGGCGTCTCACCGGCCGCGAACGGTATCGCCGGGTGGTAATGCAGACCCTCGACTATGTGCTGCGGGAAATGACCGCCCCGACAGGCGGTTTCTATTCCGCCACCGATGCCGACAGCGAGGGTGAAGAGGGCCTCTTCTTCACCTGGACTGCCGAGGAAATCGACACCGCCCTGAGCCGACAGGATGCCGAGTTGGCCAAGTCCCTGTATGACGTCTTGCCAGGGGGGAACTTCGAGGGACGCAACATCCTCCACCTCGAACAGGGATTGGAGGCGTATGCCGAGCAGCACAAGATGGGGCTCGATGCCCTGCGCCGAAGACTCGATCGCATCAACCATACCCTGCTGCAGGTCCGTAACCGGCGCATCCCCCCCTTGCGCGACGACAAGATCGTCACCGCCTGGAACGGCATGATGATCACCGCATTCGCCCAGGCCGCCGATATCCTCGACGCCCCTGCCTATCGACAGGCGGCGGAAAAGGCCGCTGAATTTCTCTGGCAACACAACCGCCAAGGCGAGGGTCGTCTCTGGCGGGTCCATCTCGACGGCCGCTCATCCATCGCCGCCACCCAGGAAGACTATGCCTATTTGGCCGAGGCGCTACTCTATCTCTACGACCTGACGGGAGATTCCAAATGGCTGCAACGGGCCGAGGAGCTGGCCGATGCACTCATCAAACGCTTTCTCGATGAGGACAGCGACGGCTTCTTCATGAACGAGGCGGACGCCGGCATCACCGCCATGGGCCGCCCCAAGGATGAAGGCTCGGACAATGCCGTCCCTTCAGGCAGTTCGGTGGCCATACATCTGCTGCAACGCCTCTGGCAACGCAGCGGAAACCTCGCGTATCGCCGTCTGACCGATGCATTGATCGCCCGCTTCGCCCCTGCCATCGAACTCAATCCCAACAGTTATGCCTACCTGCTCAGCGCCGTCGCCGACCACCATCACGGCGAGTTGGGAGCACGGGCCTATGCCGCCCAGGGCGGTATCCGCATCGAGGGAAGCATTACCCAGGCATCGGCCCGATCGTTATTGACCGTCGAGATCGATATCCCGGAAGCCTGGCACATCAACTCCAACCTACCCATGGGAAAGGACCTGATCGCCACCCGAATGAGCCTAACGGAACAGGGCACGAGTTGGCGGATGGGTCCTGTCACCTATCCCCAGGGAGAGTTGCAGTCCCTCGCCTTCCAGCAGGAGCCCTTGTCCGTCTATACAGGCAAACTGCGCTTGCAAGCCTTCGTCACACAAAAGGATAGAAGCCCATCCAATCCATCAACACTGGCGATAGACATCCACATTCAGGCCTGTAACGATCAGGTCTGCCTAGCGCCGGAATCACTGACGCTAAGGATTGGCACATCACTCAATCCGCAAAGACCAGCGAAGGAGCCTTGAAAAGCTGCCAATCGATTTAACGGGGCAACCCTGATCCTGATCAGAAACATGCCCCGCCTCAGGCTCATTCATGGTTGGACAACTTCGGTACAATGTATAGACTGGGTGGCTCACGCCAAGCTGCCTGATGCTTGGCGCAGGGCCTGAACCAGACCGGTATGGACGAGATGACAGCAGATATGCCTGATATCGAACTTGAAAAATCACCCTGCCCTCTAGGGTGTAGTTCCAGTGATGATCTCGTCTTGACCGGGCATGACCGCATCAATCACCTTCCGGGCGAGTTCCGCCTCGTCAAGTGCCGTGAATGCGGGTTGATGAGGACAGACCCGAGACCGACGCCGGCGAGCATGGGTCTCTACTACCCTGATGACTATGGCCCCTATCAGGGGACGCAGGCAAGCAGTAACAATGGAGGGGCGGCGGCCCTGAAGCAGTGGCTGAGATCCATCCTCGATGTCAGAGCCGAGTATATCCCGAAGATGGCGCCCGGCAGGTTGTTGGAAATCGGCTGTGCTTCGGGCGCCTATCTGCAAAAAATGGCAGGTGTCGGATGGCAGGTCAACGGCATCGAGTTTTCCCCCCATGCAGCGCAAGCCGCCAGGCGCTTGGGATATCCAGTCCACACCGGCTCACTGGAGTCGGCCGCACTGGAAACGACCGACTTCGATCTGATCTGCGGCTGGATGGTGCTGGAACATCTGCACGATCCTGTGGCGGGATTGGAAAAGCTCTATGACTGGACGAAACCGGGAGGCTGGCTGGCATTTTCGCTGCCGAACGCCGAGTCACTCGAGTTCAAGCTCCTTAAAGAGCGCTGGTACGCCCTGCATCTGCCCAACCACCTCTATCACTACACCCCGGACACCATTCAAGCCATGCTCGCCAAGACGGGCTGGACCCTGCACGCCATTCATCATCAGCGGACCCTGAGCAGCCTGTTTGCCAGCATCGGCCACTTGCTGGATGATAAAGGTTATCATCGCGTCAGTCGCTGGGTTGTCGGTAAGCCAGAGGATCCGGCGCGCCTTTATCAGATCCTCTATCCGCTTGCCATGCCGGCAGCCGCCATGGGGCAAACAGGACGAATGACCGTCTGGGCCAAGAAGCCGGATTGATCATCGCGTCACCCCTCTGCGATGTTTGCGCCTCTTCATAGATCATAGGTTTTTATTGCTTCAGGATGGAAACGAATTCGCCTAGGCCCCTCCTCACGACAGCGCCATGAATGCCGGACACAGAGAACTGACACGCGGTAGCCGTCTGGCAAAGAATATCTTCTGGAACCTGCTCAGTGTCGCCGCGCCCTTTCTGGTAGCGATCATTACGATACCGATTCTGATCGATGAGATCGGCAAGGAGCGTTTCGGATTACTGGCCATCAGTTGGATGTTTGTGGGTTATTTCAGCCTGTTTGATTTTGGCCTGGGCCGGGCCTTGACCGTGTTGGTGGCAAAATACCTTGGAGAAAGCCGGGAACGGGAGATACCCGGTCTGGTTTGGACCGCTTTGACCTTGATGGCCATGCTCGGGGTAATCGGTTTTGCCGCAATACTCTGGTTATCTCCCTGGCTCGTCGGCAATGTATTGAAGGTCCCGCCCGAACTGTTTCAGGAGACGCTCCAGGCATTCTATCTTCTCTCAGCATCGATCCCCCTTGTGATAATAACAGTGGGTCTGCGCGGAGTGATCGAAGCCTATCAGCGATTTGACCTGCTGACGGCGATCAGGATACCCATGGGCATCCTCACCTTCGTCGGGCCGGTTGCCGTTTTACCGTTTTCGGTCAGTCTCCATCCGATCGTGGCCGTGCTGGTGGCGGGCCGTTTTTTGGCCACCCTGGCACACCTGCTGCTGCTGTTGCGCATCCTGCCTGAGATGCGCCAGAGCTATTCGCTGGATCGCGGTCACATCAGACCATTATTGGGATTCGGCGGTTGGATGACGATCAGCAACATGGTGGTTCCGATGATGGTCTCCATGGATCGGTTTATCATCGGCGCTGTGTTGTCGGTAACCGCAGTCGCTTTCTACACCACCCCCTATGAGATCGTGTCCAGATTACTGATTATTCCCAGCGCCTTTGTGGCTGTACTCTTACCGGCTCAGTCGACGGTCCTGGCGGTTGGCGGTCACCATGATCGTCAACACGCTGCACAACTGTTCAATAAAGGCCTGAGTTATATTTTTATCGCCCTGTTTCCATTGGTGTTGGTGATTTCCGTGTTCTCCTTCGACGGCCTGAATCTATGGGTAGGAGAGGAGTTTGCTGAAAACGGCTATCTGGTCATGCAGTGGTTGGCTGTGGGTGTCTTTTTCTATGGTTTGTCCCTGGTGCCGTTTTCCCTGGTCCAGTCTGCCGGACATCCTGATTGGTCAGCCAAGCTGCATCTGCTTGAGCTGCCGCTCTAC
>JAHXHR010000058.1 GCA_025656505.1 Candidatus Thiodiazotropha sp. (ex Epidulcina cf. delphinae)
TTCCTGGCACGCCTTCCTTACGGGGCCAAGACCGACCCGGTGGAAGAGTTCGACTTCGAAGAGGATACCGAAGGGGCTCAGCACAACAAATACACCTGGTCGAACTCCGCCTACGCGATGGGCGTGAATATCAACCGGGCCTTCAAAATGTATGGCTGGACCACCCGCATCCGTGGCGTCGAATCCGGCGGCGCGGTGGAGGGGTTGCCGACGCACACCTTCCCCACCGACGATGGCGGCGTGGATATGAAATGCCCGACCGAAATCGCCATTTCGGACCGCCGTGAGGCGGAGCTGGCGAAGAACGGCTTCATGCCCCTGCTACATCGTAAGAACTCTGATTTTGCTGCCTTCATCGGCGCCCAGTCACTGCAAAAACCTTCGGAATACGATGATCCGGATGCCACTGCCAATGCCAATCTCGCGGCGCGGCTGCCCTATCTCTTCGCAAGCTGCCGATTCGCCCACTATCTGAAGTGTATCGTGCGCGACAAGATCGGCTCCTTCAAGGAACGCGACGATATGGAGAAGTGGCTCAATAAATGGATTCAGAAATACGTCGAACCGAGCCCGGGAACCGCCTCGGAAGAGGACAAGGCCCGCAAACCGCTGGCGGCCGCGGAAGTGGTCGTCTCCGAAGTCGAAGGCAATCCGGGCTATTACACCTCGAAGTTTTTCTTACGCCCGCACTACCAACTGGAAGGATTGACGGTATCACTGCGTCTGGTATCCAAACTGCCTTCCGAGAAAACCGCTTGATACGACGCTACTAACTACTCATTGGAGGATTGAATTATGGCCGTTGACATGTTTATGAAAATTGAAGGCATCGATGGTGAAAGCACCGATGACGCCCACTCAAAATGGATCGAGATCATCAGCTTCAACCATGGAGTGACTCAGCCCACATCCGGGGCAAGCGGGACCGGAGGCCGCACGGGTGGACGTGCGGATTTTGCTAATTTCAACGCAATGAAAACCATTGACAACGCAACCCCGGATCTCAATATCAAATGCGCCAAGGGTGAGCACATCCCCAAAGTGGAAGTGGAACTCTGTCTGGCTACCGGCGACAAGCACACCTTCATGAAATACACCATGGAGGATTGCATTGTCACCTCGGTGATTCCGGGCGGCACCTCGGGAGACGAGAGCAAACCTTTGGAGGATATCTCCTTCGCCTACGGCAAGGTCAAATGGGAATACACCCCCATCGATCATACCGGCAAGCCCGGCTCTACCACGGACAGAACCTGGAACCTGGAGACCAACAAGCAGGAGTAAGCGCCAAGCGGGATGATTGCCATACCCTGGCGACAAACGAGACGCCCCCTCTCCTTCGGGAGAGGATGGGAATGCATGGTCACCCCTCATGTTCTCTGCAATGAGCAGTGAACGGCCGACGGATTTCCGGATTTTTCGTTGCCGGACACCCGTTCGTCTCAGCCGCTCCGGCGGATGGGCGGCGTGGACGGATATGGCGCTCCTCACTTGTCGCACATTGAATCCATAACCCATTTCGAGATGCCGTGGGGGGTCTAGCTGTAGTGTCTCATATTGTTTGGCGATATCAGAGGCCCGCCAATGCCTCAAGTCGCCCCGCAGGAAGTGCCCTTGGGGTGCAACGCAGGATTGAGGCATTGGCGGGCCTCCCTTCGGGCGCGGCGCCAGGCCATCATCCGCGTTGTTGCGTTGCTTGGAAAGGGCGCGCCATTCCCTGCACAACGCGCCTAGCGGCTAATGGCCTGGCGTCACGCTGATATCGTCAAACAATATGAGACACTACACTAGCGTATAAACTGATCGATTTATACGTTACACCACACTATTAACCCGGCGACCTAATTAGGTTGCATTCACTATAGTGACAAGGCGAGACAGATGCGCGCAGAAGAACTCTTACAGCAAGGTGACCCGGACGGCGCCCTACAGGCGTTGCAACAGGCCGTTCGCCGTGAACCGTCGAACGCCAAACTTCGGGTGTTTCTCTTTCAACTGTTGTGCGTGCTCGGTGAATGGGAGCGTGCCCTGACCCAACTGGATGTGGCCGGCGAACTCGACTCACTCAACCTACCCATGGCGCAAACCTACCGGGAGGCGATACGCTGCGAACTGTTCCGCCGGCAGGTTTTTTCCGGTGACAAGTCGCCCTTGGTGTTCGGCGATCCGCCGGAGTGGAGCGCTTTTCTCATCGAAGCGCTGCATCTCTCAGGCAAGGGTGAATACGCCCAATCGGATCAGTTACGCAGTCAGGCCTTCGACCTCGCCCCCGGCGGTTCCGGCATGATCGATGAACAACCCTTCGAGTGGATTGCCGATGCGGACACCCGCCTCGGACCGATGCTGGAAGCCATCGTCAACGGCCGTTACTACTGGATCCCCATGCAGCGTCTCAAGCAGGTCGATATCGATCCGCCGGAGGATCTGCGCGACATGGTCTGGGCGCCCGCCCATCTGACCTTTGAGAACCAGGGCGAAGCCGTTGCACTGATTCCGGCGCGTTATCCCGCGACGGAGAGCGAGATCGATTCGGCATTGAAACTATCCAGAAAGACCGTATGGCAAGAGCCGTTCGCGGGACACTATATCGGCCTGGGGCAGCGGATGTTTACCACGGACGTGGATGAATATCCCCTGTTAAGTACAGGGCAAATCCTATTTCACACAGATAGCGGAGCCGAATGAGCATATTAGGTCACCGGGTTAATCGTTTCCATCCGGCGCCAGCGATAACGTGTATTCGCTCCACACAAAACCACCCAGGCGGAGAACCAACTCGATTGAAGGCATATAAGCATCAACAACAGCTACAGCCATCGCTGCTGGATCGGCTCACCGACGATGAGCCGGGAAAGACCCGTGAATCACAGGATAAAAGGGTCATCTCCATGCGCCGCTTGCGTCAGTCGGTATTGCGTGATCTGGCCTGGCTATTGAATACCACCAACCTCTCCACCACGGAAGACCTGGACGCCTATCCGGAAGTCGAGCATTCCGTACTCAACTACGGCCTGAGCGAACTCTCCGGACATCTGGTATCCGGGATGGATCTCAGCAGACTCGAACGCATGGTGCGTCAGGCTGTTCAGGATTTTGAACCGCGCATCCTGCCGCAGACGGTCAAGGTCCGTTCTATCAAAGACACAAGTCAGGAGAGCCACAATCGCCTGATGTTCGAGATAGAAGGCCGGCTATGGGCAGTGCCGACCCCTTCCCATCTGCTGATCAAAACTCAGATCGACCTGGAGGAAGGCGGCGTGACCCTGTCCGACGCCTTCAGCACGGGTATGGACTGATCCGATGGACCCGCGACTGCTCAAATATTACAACCGGGAACTGCAGTACATGCGCGAGATGGGAGCGGAGTTCGCTAAATCCTATCCCAAGATCGCCAGCCGCCTTTCACTCGACGAATTCGAGTGCGCCGATCCCTATGTGGAGCGTCTGCTTGAGGGGTTCAGCTTTCTCGCCGCCCGCATCCAGCTCAAGTTGGACGAGGAGTTCCCCCGCTTTACCCAACACCTGATGGAACGGGTCTTTCCCCACTATCTCTGCCCGACACCCTCGATGATGGTGGTGCAGTTCCAGGCCGATATGCTGGAGCCCTCCCTGGGCGACGGTTTTCTGCTGCCGCGCCACTCCACCTTGCGCGGCCGTCTCGGCAAAGGGAGCCATACCGCCTGTATTTACCGTACCGCACAAGATGTCACCCTCTGGCCGGTGGAGTTGCAGAGCGTCGACTATCAGGCATCCCCGGCAGCGATCACCCTGGCCGGGATCGGTAAACAGGATAAGGCCAAGGCGGCTATCCGCCTCAGATTCAATACCACCGGCGATATCCCGTTCAACAAACTCGCCTTGGACCGCCTGCCGCTGTTTCTCACCGGCGGTGAAACCGGCATGCGCCTCTTTGAGGCCCTGGCCGGGCATACCCTGCGTATCGTCGGACGCGCCCCGGAAGCGAAAACCCACCGCACAACCGCCAAACCCGGTCCAGTGCGGATCATGGGGTTCGAAAAGAACGAGTCCCTGCTTCCTTACGGCCCCCGTTCGTTTCAGGGCTACCGCTTCCTGGCCGAATACTATGCCCTCCCCGAGCGCTTCATGTTCACCGAATTATACGATCTGCAGCGTGTCATCAGCGGCTGCGACGGTCAGCTACTGGATCTGTTTATCCTGCTCGATGAGAGCGACCCAGGCTTGGAAGGCAGTCTCAGCGAAGCCAACTTCCTGCTCAACTGTTCGCCTACCATCAACCTGTTTCCCAAACGGGCTGACCGCATTCATCTGACCGACAGCGAAGCGGAATACCATATCCTGCCCGATCGCACCCGTCCGATGGACTATGAGGTCTATGAAGTCAACGGGGTGAAGGGATTCGGCAGCAACACGGAACAGAGCCAGACCTTCTATCCCTTCTATGCCTCCAACGACTTCATCGCCAACGATCAGCCCCAGGCCTACTTCGCCACCCATAGGATGCCAAGGCTCCTCTCTTCCAGACAGCAACGTGAAGGCACCCGATCCAGCTATATCGGCAGTGAAGTCTTCGTCTCCATCGTGGATGGCGATGAAGCGCCCTACCAAAGCGATCTGCGGCAATTGGCCGTAACCACCCTGTGCACCAATCGTGATCTGTCGATGCATATTCCGCTGGGGCAAGGCGGCTCGACATTCACCCTCGACAGCAGCACGCCGGTGAACAATATTCGCTGTATCGGTTCCCCCACCAAGCCTAAACCCTCCACTGCCCAGGGGGCTGTCAGTTGGCGTCTTGTCAACCATCTCTCCCTCAACTATCTCTCATTGGCCAGTGAAGACCAGGAGCAGAGTACAGCGGCGCTGAAGGATTTTCTGCAACTCTATGCAGACACCAGCGACCCTTCGATGCGTAAACAGGTGGAGGGGGTTGTCTCGATCACTTCAAAGCCGGTCAATCGACGTCTGCCCAGTCCGGGCCCGATCGCCTTCGGCCATGGTCTGGAGATCACCCTGACATTGGAAGAGGCGGCCTTTGAAGGCAGCGGCGCCTTTCTGTTCGGTGCGATGATGGAGCGGTTTTTTCGGAAATACACGGCCATCAACTCCTTCACCGAGACCGTGATTGTCACACTTGAACGCGGAGAGATCATGCGATGGCCGGTAAGGCTGGGTCTGAGACAAACGCTGTAGGTCTGTTTAACAGGCTGCAACAGGCACCCTATCGCTTCGATTTCTATCAGGCGATGCGCCGGCTCGAGTGCGCCTATCCGCAAGAGCCCCGGTTAAGCGAATCGCTGCATGCCAAGCGTGACAGGATTCGGCTCGGTCAGGATCCGACCATGGCCTTTCAACCCTCCACCCTCTCCTCGTTTCGTCAAGGCAAAGGGCAACTGCCGCCACGCCTAGGCGTCTACTTTTTCGGTCTGTTCGGCCCCAACGGCCCGCTACCCCTGCATCTCACTGAGTTTGTCCACGACCGCCTGCACAACAATCACGATACCACCCAGGTCGGTTTTCTCGACCAGTTCCATCATCGCCTGTTGACCCTCTTCTACCGGGCCTGGGCCAACAGTCAACCGACGGTCAGCTTCGACCGGCCGGAGCGGGACAAATTCGGCAACTATCTGGGCTCGCTGTTCGGCATCGGCTCGCCCTATTTACGCAACCGGGATGCGATGCCGGATCTGGCGAAACTGCACTATGCCGGGAGACTCGCCAACCAGACCCGCAATGCAGAGGGCCTGGAGGCGATCCTGCAGGACTTTTTTCAGCTCCCGGCGCATATCGATGAATTCATCGGGACCTGGATCGACCTGCCCGACAACAGCCGCTGCCGGCTGGGAGCGTCGACCGACATCAGCGCCCTGGGCGCCACCATCATCCTCGGTGACCGGGTGTGGCAGGGACAACAGAAATTCCGCATCGTGATGGGCGCCGTCAACTTCGCCGATTATCAGCGTATGCTACCGGGCGGCGAAAGTCTGAAACGGTTGATCGCGGTGGTGAAAAACTACATCGGTGATGAGCAGGACTGGGAGTTGAACCTGATCCTGGAAGAGCAACAGGTGCCGCCGCTGTGCCTGAACGGTGAAAGCCGCCTGGGTTGGACCAGCTGGCTTGCTCAGGAACTCCTGGGACGGGATGGTGACGACCTGTTCCTACAACCCTGTGAACTTAGAGGTCTTCAGTCATGAGCGAGATTAATCGTGCCGCGCGGTTCGACCTCGATCTCCGACCTCTCCTCCCATGTGGAAGAGGCCACCGAGCGCGCCTGGGTTTACGGTACGTTGATGTTCAGCGATGTCCAGGTTCGCACCGGCTATCTGATCGTGGGCGTACTCAAAACCAACAGTCTGCGCAATGCCCTGCTGCGAATCTCCGACCAGTTCAAAAAGATCAGCGTCGATACCCTGACTGACCGGTTTGCCGAAGTGGTCGAGGGTTCCCCCGAACAGGCATTGCGCTCCAGCGATGGATTCCAGACCGGCGGGGGCGCTGCGCCCGGCGAGGCCAGCGAGGCCATCGCACCGGCGCAGATGGGCAAGCAGCAGGCGCTGCACCAGTTCTCGGTCGACCTGACCGAACGGGCCGGAAACGGCGAAATCGATCCGATTGTCGGGCGTGACGAGGAGATCCGCCAGATCGTCGATATCCTCATGCGCCGGCGTCAGAACAACCCCATCCTGACCGGTGAGGCCGGCGTGGGCAAGACCGCCGTGGTGGAGGGTTTCGCCCTGCATATCGCCCGTGGCGACGTACCGCCTCCCCTCAAGGATGTCTCCCTGCGGGTACTGGACGTAGGATTGTTGCAGGCCGGCGCCAGCATGAAAGGCGAGTTCGAGAATCGGCTCAAACAGGTGATCGAAGAGGTACAATCCTCGGAAAAACCGATCATCCTCTTCATCGACGAGGCCCATACCCTGATCGGCGCCGGTGGCAGCGCCGGCACCGGTGACGCCGCCAATCTGCTGAAACCGGCCCTTGCCCGGGGCACCCTGCGTACCGTCGCGGCCACCACCTGGGCCGAATACAAGAAATATATCGAGAAGGATCCGGCCCTCACCCGGCGTTTTCAGGTCGTCCAGGTCGATGAACCGGACGAAGAGCGGGCAATCCGTATGATGCGCGGCATGGCCTCGACCCTGGAAGAGCACCACCAGGTACAGATCCTGGACGAGGCCCTCGATGCCTCGGTCAGGCTCTCCCACCGCTATATCCCCGCCCGCCAGTTGCCGGACAAGTCGGTCAGCCTGCTGGATACCACCTGTGCCAGGGTCGCCATCAGTCAGGCGGCGGTGCCGGCCGAGGTTGAGGACAGCCAACGCCGTATCGAGGCATTTGAGACCGAGTTGCAGATCATCGGCCGGGAGAAGGCCATCGGTATGGATACCGAGGAGCGCGAAACCGCGACGGGCGAGAAGCTGGAGCGGGAACGCAGTCGCCTGGAACAACTCACGGAACGCTGGAAAGCGGAGAAAGCCCTGGTCGAAGAGGTGCTGCAGCTACAAAACAAGTTGAAGGGATTGAGTGGTGGCGATAGCGACGCGTCCCTCACCACTGATAATACGCCTCAAGAGGAGTCAATAACCGAAGAGGAGACCATAACATCGGACGCCTCAGTAGAGGAATCGGCTGAAGAACTGCTGAAACGTCTGATGGATCTCAAGTCGGAACTCAGCACGCTACAGGAAGAGAACCCACTGATCCTGCCTAGCGTGGATGCCCAGGCGGTCGCCTCTGTGGTGGGTGACTGGACCGGGATACCGGTCGGGCGGATGGTGAAGAACGAGATCGAAACCATCCTCAATCTCAGCGACACCCTGGCGAAACGGGTGATCGGGCAGGACCATGCCTTGCAAATGATCTCACGCCGCATCCAGACCTCCCGTGCCAACCTCGACAACCCGAATAAACCGATCGGCGTGTTCATGCTCTGCGGCCCCTCCGGTGTGGGTAAGACCGAGACCGGACTGACCCTCGCCGAGTCACTCTACGGCGGTGAGCAGAATGTCATCACCATCAACATGAGCGAATTCCAGGAGGCGCATACCGTCTCCACCCTGAAAGGCGCGCCTCCGGGCTATGTGGGATACGGCGAGGGCGGCATCCTCACCGAAGCCGTGCGCCGCAAACCCTACAGCGTGGTGCTGCTGGATGAGGTGGAAAAGGCCCACCCGGACGTGCATGAGATCTTCTTCCAGGTCTTTGACAAGGGTTGGATGGAAGATGGCGAAGGCAGGCATATCGATTTCAAGAACACCCTGATCCTGCTGACCTCGAATGTGGGTACGGAGATGATCGATAACCTGTGCAAGGACCCGGAACTGATGCCGGAAACGGAGGCCGTCGCCGGCTCCCTGCGCGACCCTCTGCTGAAGGTCTTCCCGGCTGCCCTGCTGGGCCGTCTGGTGGTGATCCCCTACTATCCGTTGAGTGACGAAGTTCTCGCCAAGGTGGTGCGGCTGCAACTAGGCAGAATCGAATCACGCATCCAGGCGAACCATGGCATTCCGCTCAGCTATGACGAAGCTGTGATCAAACTGATTATCAGTCGTTGCACCGAGGTGGAAAGCGGCGCCAGAATGGTGGATGCCATTCTCACCAATACCATGCTTCCGGAGATCAGCCGTCATCTGTTGACCGAGAAGATGGAGGGCCGTCCGATTGGAAAAATCCACATCGGTGTGGAAAATGATGAATTCAGCTATAACTTTTCCTGATAAAGATGCTTTCCGATAGCCAATCCATGAAACTCAATCTCGAGGTCACGCGCATTGCGGGCAATCCTCCGGCAAGCGGCATGTCGGTGACGTTTGACCAACAGGGTGGCAGCATCGGCCGCCGGGAGGAGAACGACTGGGTATTGCCGGATCCTGAACGGTTCATCTCCGGACGCCATGCTCAGATCGATTTCAGTGACGGCGACTTCCATCTCACGGATGTCAGTTCCAACGGCGTGTTTTTGAACCGGGCCGCCAAACCCCTCGGCAAGGATAACCGGGTTGCCCTGCAGGATGGGGATACGATCAGCATCGGTGACTATGAAATCAGCGTAACGCTACAGAAACCGGCCGTCCAATCCGCTGAATCCGATGCCTTCAAAGGGCTGGACGACCCCTTTGCGCAAATGGTGGATGAGAGCGCCGGACAGGAGTTGGAACAGGCATTCTCCACCGCCCCCGTCGACACACGACAACCCGAGCAAGTCCCTGAAGCAGCGTATTCACTCGAAGAGCAGGAACCGCCCGGCCTGGATACGGATGAATCCTCCTTGGAGATAGCGCAAAGCGATCTCTCTTCCCAAGCGGACCATACCTCCGACCTGAATGCCTACTTCAATCAGCCGACCCCGATACCGGAAGACTGGGACCTGGATAACGACATGGGTGTGCGTGAGCCTGAGCAATACCCCGATCAAGCACCCGAGATCCTTCCCCCGCTCACTGATGAGCCCCTGCCTGAGCCCCAGGCATCACCGCCTATCCAAGCAGAGAAAGCGGCGCCGCCGGTCATCCCCCAGGAATCGATCCCAAGACCGGGGCGCAAGGCAGGCAAGCCCGCCCCCGCCCCCGCCCCGCCCCGGCCCCCCCTCGAGAAACCCGTGACGGCCCCGACCGCGCCGAGCGACGAGGCGGCCCTACGCCGGGCGCTGGCCCAGGGTATGAACATCCCTGCAAGCCGTTTCGACGATCGCCCCCTACCGGAGCTGCTGGAGAATCTCGGCCAGGTGTTGAGAGCCAGTGTCGACGGCACGATGTCGATCCTCCGCGCCAGGGCGCAGACGAAAGGTGAGTTCCGCATGTCGCAGACCATGATTCAACCGGTCGAGAACAACCCCTTGAAGTTCTCCATCAACATCGAAGAGGCGCTGCACCATATCGTCAATCCAAGCACCGGCAGCGGCTACCTCACCCCTCTCACCGCGTTTGAAGAGGCCCATGAGGACATTGAAGCGCATATGCTGGCGGTGATGGTCGGCATGCAGGCCGCGCTACAGGTCGTGTTGCAGCGTTTTAAACCGGAGATGCTGGAAAAGCGCCTGGGCCAATCGGCGCTGCTGGAAAAGCTGCCCCTCTATCGACAGGCCAAGACCTGGGAACTGTTCACCAAACTCTATAGCGAGATCGCAAACGAAGCGGAAGATGACTTCCATAAACTGTTCGGGCGCACCTTCTCCCAGGCCTATGAAGAGCAGATTCGCCGTTTGGAGTCGCTCAAGCGATCAGACCCAAGAACACCAAGCCAATAGGAAACAAGGCAGATGAAAGCAATCATAAAAAACCTCCTGCTAGGACCCCTCTATCTGTTGCTGATGATGGGTTGTTCGAGTGTCTCCAGCGTTAAGGTCTCAATGAATGCGGAGCATAGCGTAAATCCCGATATCAACGGCCGCCCCTCGCCCATCGTCGCCCGCATCTACGAGTTGAAATCGTTAAGTGTGTTCAACAATGCGGACTTCTTCAATCTGTTCGAGCAAGACGTCGCCCTATTGGGCGAAGAGATGCTGATGCGCGATGAACTGCACTTCCAACCCGGTGAAGTAAAGACCCTGGAGCGGGATCTGCAACCCGACACACGTTATGTCGGCGTCATCGGCGCCTATCGTGACATCGAGAATGCCACCTGGCGACGATCGATCGAGATCGACGTACATGACGAAACGACCTTTGTGATAGAGTTTGGCGAGAACGGCATCAATCTCTTGAAAAGTAAATAACATAAAGAGCCGAAACCAATGTCTTGGATGTCTAGGATCGTCTGGTCGGAGGGTATGTTCCTCAGACCGCACCACTTTCAGCAACAGGAGCGTTTCCTGGAAAATATGCTCCAGGCGCGTTGCGCTGATCTGACACCCTGCAGTTGGGGCTTCACCCAGATGAAGATCGACAGACAGGCGCTTGCCCTCGGCAGGCTGGCGGTGGAATCCTGCCGCGGCGTCCTGCCCGACGGCACTGTCTTCGACATCCCCGGCAACGACAACCCCCCTCCGCCGTTGGATATCTCCGCAGAGCACAAAGGGACGGTTGTCTATCTCGCCCTGCCCCTGTCGCGCCCCGGCACCGCCAATGTGCGCTTTGCCGACCAGGAAGAGGGATTGGAGCGTTATGTGGCCGAAGAGATCGAGACCAAAGACGGCGTCTCCGGCTCTTCCAACACCTCCACCCTGCAGGTCGCCAAACCGACGGTCAGGCTGCTGATCGGTTCATCGGAGCTTGAGGAGTTCGCCCATCTGGCGGTCGCCAAGGTCATTGAACGGCGTTCCGATGACATGCTGCTGTTGGATGAAGATTTCATCCCGCCCTGTCTCGACTGCGAAATTTCACCGCGGCTTGACGGTTATGTGAAAGAGATCGAGGGACTGTTGCACCATCGCGCCGACGCCATCGCCTCGCGTCTTGTGGACGGCGGCAAGGGCATCGCCGAGGTTGCCGACTTTCTGATGTTACAGGTGGTAAACCGTTATGAACCCCTCTACACCCATTTCAGCAGCGTCACGCCGCTGCATCCCATCGTCTTCTACGAAGCGGCGCTGCAATTGGCGGGCGAACTGGCCACCTTTACCAGCAGCAGTAAGCGCCCACCCGCTTTCGCCATCTACCAACACCAGGCGTTGCAGGAAACCTTCACCCCGGTGATACGCGAACTGCGACGCTCACTGAGCATGGTGTTGGAGCAAAAGGCGATGCCCATTCCCCTCGAAGAGAGAAAGTACGGTATCCGGGTTGCCGCCGTGTCGGACCGCTCGCTGTTGAGCGACGCGAGCTTTGTCCTGGCGGTGAATGCAAATCTGGCGGCGGACGCCTTGCAAAAGCGTTTTCCAAGCCAGACGAAGATCGGGCCGGTGGAGAAGATCCGCGACCTGGTCAATCTTCAACTGCCCGGTATCGGCCTGCGTATATTATCCGTCGCACCCAGACAGATACCCTATAACGCGGGCTTCAGTTACTTCGAGTTGGACAAGAACAACGACTACTGGAATCTGCTTGAAACATCAGGAGGATGTGCCATACATATAGGAGGTGAATTCCCAGGCCTGGAACTCGAACTGTGGGCAATAAAAGGTAGTTGACAATGGATCATGACGACCCATTTGGGATGAAGCCCACTGAGACAGGCGACCGCACCGTGATTCGCCCGAGACCCGGCGGCAAGAGCCCTGTCTCAAATTCTCAGCCGGCGCCCCAGTCACCCAAAACACCACCCAGGGCTGCTCCCGCGCCGCATCTGCCGACGCGGCAGGGCGCCAATAAACTGGAGATAGCGGCCTCATCCCTGCTCTCCCTGTTGGGTCGTTTGCGCGATACCCCTTCGCATCCCGATCCGGCGACCCTCAAGAGCAGCATTATCGAAAAGTTCAGGACATTCGAGCATAAGGCGCAGGATCTCGGGGTCGATAAGGAGACGATCTTCTGGGCGCGTTATGTGTTATGCACCGCCACCGACGAGATGGTCCTCTTGACCCCTTGGGGCAATCAAAGCATCTGGCGCGATCAAAGCCTGCTGGTGACGATGCACAACGAGGCATGGGGCGGCGAGAAGTTTTTTCAACTGTTGCAGAAGCTGCTGCAGAATCCGGCCAAGAACATCGAACTGCTTGAGTTGATGTACATCTGTCTCTCGTTCGGTTTCGAAGGACGCTTCCGCCCATTGCCCGATGGTTATGCCCAGTTACAGTCCCTGCGCGACAATCTCTACCGCACCATCCGTAACCATCATGACGAGTATGAACGTGATCTTTCCGGCAATTGGAAGGGGGTCTACCTCAAACAGAACGCACTGGTTCAATACGTTCCCCTATGGGTGGTGCTGGCGGTCTCCAGCGTGCTGCTGCTATTGATGTACTTCGGTTTCAATCTCAGCCTGAACGTAAAATCCGATCCGGTGCATGCCGAGTTGCACAACATCGCACGCAATGTGCAAACCGTGGTGGAGCGCAAACCGCCGCCGGCGCCGGAACCGGCGCTGACCCTGCGCATCCTGCTGGCGAACGAAATCACCCAGGGTAAGATCGACGTGGAAGAGGACCATGCCCAAGGCAGCGTGAGCATTGCCGGTGACGGTTTGTTCGCGTCCGGCAGCGTGGATGTGAGCGATCAGTTCCTGCCCTTGCTGAACCGCATCGCCGGCGCAATGGAGCAACTCGACGGTGAGATCCTGGTGGTGGGACATACCGACAACATACCCATTCGCAGTCTTCGCTATCCCTCCAACTGGCACCTCTCCCGGACACGCGCCGAGTCGGTGGCGAAGATACTCGCGCTCGATCTCTCCCTGCCGGGACGGATACAGAGCGAAGGGCGGGGTTCCGCCGAACCCCTTGCATCCAATGACACCAAGGAGGGTCGAGCACGCAATCGTCGTGTGGAGATCACCCTGATAAAACCATAGGCATCAGCTAACAACATGCAGGCCATCCTGAGAATCATAAAAAACCGCTGGTTCGTTGCCGTGCTGGGATTGATTGCAATCTCAGTCATCATCTGGCTGGTCGGGCCGCTGATCGCCATCGCCGGCGCCGAACCCTTGAGTTCAGCGGCCGCACGGCTAATTGCCATTGGCATAGTGATTCTCCTGTGGGGGTTGAATCAGTTGCGCCGTTATCTGGCAGCGCGCAAGAAAAACCAGCAGATGCTGGAGAGCGTGGTCGGTCAGAAGAACCACCCCGGGGAGGCGAGATCCCGGGAATCGGAGGAAGAGGTGCAGATCCTCGGCCGGCGCCTCGACGACGCGATCAGGATACTCAAGGCGTCGAAGGTCGGCGGCAAACACAATCGCCAATACCTCTATCAACTCCCCTGGTATATGTTCATCGGTCCGCCGGGCAGCGGCAAGACCACCGCCCTGCTCAACTCGGGCCTGCACTTTCCCCTGGCAGACAAGCTGGGCAACGACGCCGTTCAAGGCATAGGCGGCACCCGCAACTGCGACTGGTGGTTCACCGATGACGCGGTGCTGCTCGATACCGCAGGCCGCTACACTACCCAGGACAGCTATGAAGAAGTCGACCGGGCCGCCTGGATGGGATTTCTCGATCTGTTGAAAAAGCACCGCAAGCGCCGACCCATCAACGGCGCGCTGGTGGCAATCAGTGTCGAGGACATCCTGCAACAGACGGAGTTGGAGCGGATCAATCACGCCAAGGCGATCCGCATGCGGGTCAAGGAGCTGATCGATCACTTCGGCATCCGCTTCCCGATCTATGTGCTGTTCACTAAGTGCGATCTGCTGGCCGGCTTCAATGAGTTCTTCGAGAACATGGGCCGGGAGGAGCGCAGCCAGGTCTGGGGCATGACCTTCCCCCTCACCGACAAGGATGATCAGGACGCCGGCATCGGCCACTTCCAAAACGAGTTCAGAGAACTGGAAAAGCGTATCGACGTGCGCCTGCTGGATCGCTTGGAACAGGAACGGGACGCCAAGCGCCGGGTGCTGATCTACTCCTTTCCGCAACAGTTCAGCGCCCTGCGCGAGGCGGCGGAGAGCTTTCTCCACGAGGCGTTCAATGCCAACCGTTTCCAGGAGACCCCGATGGTGCGGGGCATCTACTTCACCAGCGGCACCCAGGAAGGCACCCCCATTGATCGCCTGCTCGGGTCGATGGCCCAGGAGTTCGGCCTCAACCGCCAGATCGCACCGGCCTTCTCCGGCACCGGCCGCAGCTTTTTCATCAATCGCCTGTTCAAGGATCTGGTCTTTGCCGAATCCCACCTGGCGGGGGTCAACACCCGGGTGGAGAAACAGCGCGCCTGGTTGCAACGACTGAGCTATGCCGGGGCCATCTCCCTAGCCGTGTTGGCGGGGATCGCCTGGTTCACCAGTTACAGCCGTAACCAAAGCTATGTGGACCTGGTCGCCGTGCAGGCCAATGCCGCCGACGAGAAGGTGAACGCCGTGGCGCCGGACGACCTGACCCTCACCAATGTGGTTCCCGCCCTGGATTCGGTCAGGCAGATCCCCGGCGGCTATGCCGATCAGGAGGCCGAGATACCCTGGTTGATGGGTTTGGGACTCTATCAGGGCGACAAACTCGGCAGCGAGGCCATCAGCGCCTACCACAACAGCCTGAAGAATTTGTTCCTTCCGCGCATCATCCTCAGCCTGGAAGATCAGTTGACCCAGCCGGGCAACAATCCCGACTACCTCTACGAGGCCCTGAAGGTCTATCTGATGTTCGACGACAAGGAGCATTTCGATGCGGAGACCGTCAAGGCCTGGTTGCTGCTGCAATGGCAGTTGAACCTGCCCGGTGCTGAGAACGCCCAGGCCCGGCAGGCCCTGTCCGACCATCTCGATGCGCTGTTGGAAAAGATGCCGATGACGCCGACTCTGCCGCTGGACCAGGCCCTGGTCGGCCGGGTGCGCAGCGATCTGTTGCGGGTGCCCCTGGCGGATCGGGTCTACAACCGCATGAAGCGGACCACCCAGGGCGGCTCGATCCCGCCGGTGCGCCTCACCCAGGTGATCGGCGCGGATGCGGAACTGGTGTTCAGCCGCCGCTCCGGGGAATCTCTGGACAAGGAGATCCCGGCCCTGTTCACCTACGGAGGCTATCACAAGCTGTTTCTCAAGGATCATCTGGTGATCGCCAATCAGCTCCTGGAGGAGAAGTGGATCCTCGGGCCCGATCTGGAGAAGATCATCGGCAAGACCGATCTGGTACGACTCAGCGGTCGGGTCAAGGATCTCTACTACGACGAGTACATTCGCATCTGGGAACAACTGCTGGCCGATATCAGGATCAAATCGTTCAACAACATGCGCCAGGCGGTGGAGATCCTGAATATCCTCTCGGGCCCGACTTCGCCGCTGCGCCGCTACCTGACCCTGGTTCAGGAGCAGACCAGCCTCTCCCGCCTGCCGAGCCTGCCGGGGGGGGCAAAAAAGGCCGCCGAACTGGTGGAGAGGAACACCTCCGGAATCACTCGCCGGCTCGCCTCGATCCTGCAAGTCGCCCCGGATGAATCGAGCGAGAGGCCCCAGGACGCCCTGCTGACCACCCCGGTCGATCAACACTTCGCCGACCTGAACCGGATGACCCAGGCCCAGGAGGGCGAACAGGCACCCCTGGAAAGGACCCTGGGGATGCTGAATGAGCTGTATGCCCACATGAACGCCATCGCATCCGCCGGTAACCAATCCAATCAGGCCTTTAATGCCGCCAGGAACCCCACCGCCGGGGGCAGCGTCGTCAGCCGCCTCAAACTGGAGGCGAAACGGCAACCAGGCCCCCTGGCGGAGATACTCAATTCCCTGGCGGACGGCAGCTCCAATCTCACCGTCTCCGGCGTCAGGGCCCATCTGAACGCGGTCTGGAACACCCGGCTACTCCCCTTCTGCCAGCGCAGCCTGGTGGGTCGCTACCCCCTCGACCGCAGCAGCGCCAGAGAGGCGACCATCAGCGATTTCGGGCGTTTTTTCGCCCCGGGCGGGATGATGGACAATTTCTTCAACAGCTATCTCCAGGACTTCGTCGACACCTCCCGCCGGGTCTGGCGTTGGAACGCGGCGGGCAACCGCACGCTGGGGATACCGACCGGCACCCTCAGTCAGTTCCAGCGGGCCGCAGTGATTCGTGACGCCTTCTTCAGCGCCGGCAGCCAGGATCCCAAGATCAATTTTGAGATCAAACCGCTGAGTATGGATACCACCATCACCCAGATCACCCTGTTGCTCAATCAGCAGCGGGTCAGCTACAACCATGGCCCCGCACGCTGGAACCGACTGATCTGGCCGGATGATTCCGGCGTCAGCGATACCAAGATCCTGCTCGCTCCGCCCGCAGGCAACAAACCTTCAGGTCTCACGGAAGATGGGCCCTGGGGCTGGTTCCGTATCATCGATCAGGCCAAAACCACGCCGACCGACTCCCCCGAAACAATCAAAGTGGAGTTCGATGTCGGTGGACGCAAATCCCGTTTCGCGTTGCGCGCCAGTGGCGCCCTCAATCCCTTTCAGCTTCGAGAATTGGCAGATTTCCGGTGTCCGAACAGACTCTAAACTCTATGCAAAACGAAGACTTCCCGGGTTTCTACGGCAAGATCCCGTCCCTGGGCGATTTCGTCACCCGCCGCCTGCCACGGGGATTCATCGCCCCCTGGGAGACCTGGATGCAGGAGGCGATCGCCAACAGCCGCGAACAACTCGGGGATTTCTGGCTGGAGAACTATCTCACCAGCCCGCTGTGGCGCTTTGCCCTCTCCCCCGGCATTTGCGGCGAACACGGCTGGGCCGGGATCCTGATGCCGAGCGTGGATCGTGTCGGGCGTTACTATCCCTTCACCCTGGCGGCCAAACTCGACCCCAACTTCAACCTGTTCCTGTTCATGGAGCAGTCCGAGGCCTGGTTTGCGCGGATGGAGAGCCTCGCCCTCTCCTGCCTGGAAGACGATTTTCAGATGGAGTCCCTTGAACAACAGCTGCGCTCCGCCGGCGTACCGACCGTAAAGGTTGAAGATCCGCCCGTTCAAACAGGGAGGGGCCCCACCCCGTTGAATAACGCCTGGCACGCCCACCTGGACGATCAATCATCCCTGCGCACCATCTACCCCCTGTTTCTTCCGCACCTGATGAAAAAGCTGCTGTTCGCCTACAGTCTGTGGTGGACCCAGGGTTCGGAACGCATATCCCCTTCCCTGCTGGTCTGTCAAGGGCTTCCCCAGATCAAGGGCGCCAGCGCCCTGATAGACGGCGCATGGACGCAACGTGGTTGGGAAGAGATCGAGACCGGCGCCTACACCATGGGACTCACACCCTCCGAAGCCCCCCAGCCTCAATGAGCCAGAACAGCTTCTACTGGGTCTCCGCCCACCGCACCGACAAAGGCAAGGTGCGCTCGATCAACGAAGACGCCTGTCTCGACCGCGCCGATCTGGGAATCTGGGTGGTAGCGGACGGCATGGGCGGTCATGCCGCCGGTGATCTGGCATCAGGGATGATCGTAAGAGATCTCAAATCGACCGATCCCGGTGAATCCCTCGGCCACCTAGCCGGTGACGTCGAACAACGCCTACAGCAAGTCAACCTCAAACTGCAGCTCGAATCGCAAAAACACGGCGGCGAAATCATCGGCTCCACAGTAGTGACCCTGCTCGCCTATCAAGGCTACTGCATCTACCAATGGGCGGGAGACAGCCGTATCTATCTCTATCGCCGGGGGGCGCTCAAGCAGCTCAGCCGGGACCATAGCCAGATCGAAGAGTTGATCGAACAGGGTATAGTCACCACCGATCAAGCGGAACAATCCCCGATCGCCAACTACATCACCCGTGCGGTCGGCGCCGGTGAGGATCTCGACCTGGATGCAGAGATCTTCGAACCTTGCGACGGCGACCTGTTCCTGCTCTGCAGCGACGGCCTGAACAAGGAGGTCACGGACGCCGAGATCGCCGGGATTCTGGGCCGTTACAACTTTCAGGAAGCGATACAACAACTGATAACCCTGGCGTTGGATCGGGGCGCACGGGATAATGTCACCCTGATTCTGGTACAGGCGCGATCGACCAGTGTTGCCGCGCCCACCGAAACATGATCTGCTATATTGACCAGAGTGGTCGCGTCAGCCTGGCCGCCAGTGAAGTCAGACGCTTACACCACAGTCTCAAATAATACAGCCCGACACCCATATCGCTGATTGTTGTGGCCGATTACTTAAAGGACGATAGCCATGGCAATAGCAAATACCAAAAAAGCGCCCCCCTTCTCCCATAGAGAAACCGTCGGAATGAAGGGATAAAAACCATCAAAACGTTAGTTTTTCTATGCGCATCTCCTCAAACCCTTCCGTGGGATGAAAGGAAGTCCACCGGACAGCAGTACGCTGAAATCCTACCTGTTCAATATGAGAAAAATGCTGTGAAAGATGTAAAGAAGGTACACGTAAAAAAGGATACCCGGAATTTTGTCAAAATCCTCACTATCACTGTTTTCACCCTGAGTATTTCCGCCTGCGAGGGCTTGATGCCTAGCAAGCAACCGGAACCCGCCGTCGAAGCAGAACCCCGGGAAGAGGTGGAGACCATCCCGCAACCCACTGACTCGCTGCCCCCCTCACAACGGGTGCGCAAAGCGTTGCAACAACTGGAGCAAGGCGACTACGACAACGCCCACAACCAGCTCACCTGGGCGTTGCAGGAAAAGCCCACTCTGCAAATCGCCACCAAGCTCCTCGAACAGATGAATGCCGACCCCATCGAGTATCTCGGTTTGAAGAATTTTTTCTATGACGTTGAACCCGGCGACTCCTTATCGATCATTGCGAAGAAGTTTCTCAACGACCCGCTGAAGTTCGTCATCCTGGCCCGATACAACAAATTGGAAAACCCCAGCAAGCTAGCGCCTGGGCAACGCATCAGGGTGCCTGGCGAAATGCCTATGGCCAAAAAACGCAAGCCAAAACCTCAACCCAAACCGGAACCCGCTGCACAGGAAACACCGGTTGTGGCAGAACCCCTGGCAGAGACGCCGGAAACACCAAGCATGAAGCCTGGGATTGCAGAGGAGCCCAGTGAGATGGCGACAGTCGATGAAATACTCAGCTCCGCCAAAGAACTGCACAGCGAAGGCGATCCGGCCGCCGCGATCTACCTGCTGGAGAGCGAAGGCAGTCATCATCCCCAATCCAAAGAGATCCTGTCGCTACTGACCAGCTACTATAACGGGCACGCCGATCAACTGATCAGCCTAGGTAGCCTGGATGAGGCGCGTATAACCCTGGAAAAACTGATCATTCTCGACTCCGATGAGGCCGCGATCAACAAACTGATTCTGGTTGAGGACAAGATCGAAGCGCAGAAACTGTTTAAACATGCGCAGGATCAACAGAACGTAGGAAAATTTGAAGAAGCCTATCAGACCTATACGCAGGTGCTGACTTATGATCCGGATAATGCCAAGGCCAAAGAAGCACAACTGGCGATTCGGGATAGATTGACCGATGGTTATCACCGGCAGGCCATGCAACTGTTTCGAAGACAGGAATTAGATGAGGCGATTGGGTTTTGGGATAAGATTTTAGCGTTGAATCCTAATCATTCGTTGGCGCCCGGGTATAAGGCGCGGGCATTGGAGATGAAGCAGAAGTTGCAGAAGATCGGGCCTGGGGGATAGTTAAACCTAAAAACCCTTGCTCACAGACTCATTGGATCGGCGCGCCGGCATCGGCAAAACAGCGATAAAAATTCTCGGTCGTCCGCTCCGCGACCGCTTCAAGGGTGAGTCCCTTCAACGCCGCCACACACTCCGCTACTTGGCGTACATACATGGGCTGGTTGGGTTTACCCCGATAGGGCACAGGGGCCAGGTAAGGTGAATCGGTCTCGATCAACAAGCGTTGCATCGGCACCTGTTTCACTACTTCCCTCAGTGGTGCCGCGTTGTTGAAGGTGATGATACCGGAGAAGGAAACATAAAAACCCATCTCCAGGGCCTGTTGCGCCATGGGCCAATCCTCGGTGAAGCAGTGCATCACACCGCCTGCCGCATCAGCCCCCTCTTCCCGCATGATACGCAGGGTATCCGATTTTGCGTCCCTGCTATGGATGATCAGTGGTTTTTCAGCGGCCTTGGCGGCACGGATATGGCGGCGAAAACGGTCACGCTGCCAATCCAGATCGCCCTTGCCGTGGAAGTAGTCCAAACCGGTTTCGCCGATCGCCACCACCTTGGGTGTCTGTGATAGCTTTACCAGTTCTTCAGGCGTCGGTTCACGCCGCTCTTTATCGTTGGGATGTACGCCGACCGATATCGAGATTTGAGGATAGTCCGCAACCAGGGCAACCATCGCCGGCCAGGATTCCAGATCGATGGAAACGCACAGCATGCGACCGACTCCGCTATCCAGGGTGGCGGCGATGAAGCGTCCGAAGTCATCGTTATAAAGTTCCAGGCCGACACGATCGAGATGGCAATGGGAATCCACTAGCATGACAAAGGAACTGGATAGTGTTAGAGGGTATGGGTCGGGCGATCGGATTTCAATGCGCCGGCCAGATAGGTCTCGATCTTATTGCGCGCGGCGCCGCCATCCTGATCGCTGAACTGGACGCCTATCCCTGCAGCCCTGTTCCCCTCTGCCCCCACCGGCGTGATCCAGATAATCTTGCCGGCCACCGGCAGGCGCTCGGCTTCGTCCATCAGGGTCAACAGCATAAAGACCTCGTCGCCCAGACGATACTGTTTGGTGGTGGGGATGAACAGTCCGCCAAACTGAACGAACTGCATGTAGGCCGCGTACAAGGCGTTTTTGTCCTTGATGGTAAGAGAGAGAATGCCTTGTTTGGGTCCACCGGCCATATACGATACCTAATCCTCCTGCTATGCCGCCTGCCGGGAACAGGCGAGCCATTCGATGAGTAGTTTTTCCAGGGTCAATTGCGGGTTCAGATTGCCGTCCACTAAGCCCCTCGCTTGGTAGATGCGGGTCAGATACCGCTGCAATGCCCTTGAGTTTAACTTGTCGGCCGTGTTCTGCAAAGCTTGACCGTGGTCCCGATTGAAGAGTTGTGGGGAATCGGCGCCGGATTTCAGACGCAGCAGATCGATCACCCAACCCGCCAGCCACTCCAGCAGCAACGATCTGTCGAACGGATTCCATTGCCTGGCCAGTCTCACCGGATCCCGGCGATCCTCCCCCAGGGCCAGAAAATCACTCAGCATCTCTCCGCGGGATGACAACAATGCCGCATCATCCAGGGCAACGGCCTTCAGCGGGGCGCCATTGGCGAGCGCAAGCAGCGTTGCGGGGTCGGCGTGAGTGACTTTATCGCTCAGCCAGACCAGGGCGTGCTGTTCGTCAGGGGGCTGGAACAATACCTTCTGACAACGGCTCCTGATAGTGGGGAGCAACTTGGCAGGTTGATCGGTCAGCAGCAATATCACTGTCCCGGGGGTCGGCTCCTCCAGGGTCTTGAGCAGGCTGTTGGCCGCGGCATTGTTCATCCGGTGCGCGGGCTGGATAGCGATCACCTTGTGGCCGCCCGAATGGGCAGTCAGGGTGGCCCCGGCGGTCAGCGCCCGGATGGCTTCGATCTTGATCTCTCCGCTCTTGCTCCCCTCTTCCGCTCTCACCCATTGAAGATCGGGGTGATTGCCACTGTACATCAGCTGACAATGACGGCAGACACCGCAAGGGCGACCCGATGCATCCCTGTCCCGACACAGGCAGGATTGGGCCAGACTGAGGGCGAAGCGCTCTTTTCCCAGGCCCTGGGGACCGGAGAGGAGTAAGGCATGGGGCAGTCGTCCCTGGAGCATGGCCTGTTGCAAATAGCGCCACTGTTCATCCTGCCAGGGCAGATGCCGATAACGCCGCTCATCCATCGAGGCTGTCCAGATAACCCTGCATGACATCCACGATCTGTTTCTGCACCGCCTCCAACGCGGGAGAGGCGTCGATCACCCTGACTCTCTCCGGTTCCCTGGCAGCGATCCGCAGATACCCTTCCCTGACCTTGTTGAAGAAGGTCTCCGCCTCGCGCTCGAAGCGGTCGGGTTGCGAGCGATTTCCGGCGCGCTCCATTCCCGTCTCCACCGGCAGATCGAGCAACAGGGTCAGGTCAGGTCGCAGCGCTCCCTGCACGAACCGCTCCAGGAGGGCAATGCGATCATCGGCTATTCCCCGCCCGGCCCCCTGGTAGGCGAAGCTGGCATCGGTAAACCGGTCGCAGAGGACCCAGGCGCCCTGCTCCAGGGCGGGCAGGATCTTGCGTTGCAGGTGTTCGGCGCGTGCAGCGAACATCAACAGCAGTTCCGTATCATCCGCCATGCCGGTGTGCTTGTGGCCCAGCAGGAGTTCCCGGATCGCCTCTCCGAGCGGCGTGCCGCCGGGCTCACGGGTGAACAGCACCTGCTTACCCGCCGCCTCCAGGAGCGCCTGAATAAACGCCAGATTACTGCTCTTTCCAGCACCTTCACCACCTTCGACGGTGATGAAACGCCCTAGCCCGGACATTTCACCCGGCCGCTGATAATATGAGTTAACCTTTTGATTTAACATGTAATATTTAGAGCATTAGCAAAGTACGAAGTGTTACCGGGCAACGCTGAATGCGCCCTCGCACCGATCATCACGTTCCCGGGTGAAACATCCGGGCTAGCCCTGCCCATTACCCATAAGTCTGAAATATGGGAACAGACATGACATAACCTGTTGTTTTCGTTAGGTTCATATTTTTGTTGGCTGTTAGGGGCATGGTTTGTAACTCATTGTTTTTAAAGGGTGGAAATATTTGTGGGTAATGGGCAGGGCTAGCCCGGTGGTTTGGGTGTTCATCATTTCTTCAACTGATACTTACGTACCGCCTTATTGTGCTCCTCCAGGGTAGTGGAGAAGTAGTGGCCACCATCGCCGGTGGCCACGAAATAGAGCTGATCGCCATCCTCGGGATGTAGAGCGGCATGGATCGACGCCCCACTCGGCAAGGCAATGGGGGTCGGGGTCAGCCCTTTATGGATATAGGTGTTGTAGGGGGTATCCCGCAGCAGATCACGCTTGCGGATATTGCCGTCGTAGGCGTCTCCCATGCCATAAATGACGCTGGGATCGGTCTGCAGGCGCATGCCTCGCCTGAGTCGTCGGACAAATACCCCGGCGATCTTTCCCCTCTCCTCGGGCAGACCTGTCTCTCGCTCGATGATGGAGGCCAGAATCAGCGCCTCATAGGGTGTCTTCAAGGGTAACCCCTTTTCCCGGCTCCGCCACGCCTGCTCCAGGGTCGTTTGCATACGTTGATAGGCGCGCTTCAGGAACTCGGCATCGGTGGCGCCCAGGGGGAAATGATAGGTATCGGGATAAAAGCGACCCTCCGGGTGCGGATCGCCCAACGCCAGGCGCTGCATGATCTGCTCATCCTTCATCTCCTGCAGGGTCTGTTGCAATGCCGGATGGCGCCGCACGGCGGCCATCATCTGTTTGAACGTCCAACCTTCGATGATGGTCAAGGCGTGCTGCACCACCTGGGAAGAGGTCAGGATCTCAAGCAATACCAACGGTGTCGCCCCCTGGGGCAGGTGGTATTCGCCGGCTTTCAGTTCGTCGGCCTGCCCGCTCCAGCGTGCGATGAATCTCAGTAACAGCGGCTTGTCGAGGATCTCCCGTTGCCGCAGATCGTCCGCCAGTCCCCTGA
>JAHXHR010000059.1 GCA_025656505.1 Candidatus Thiodiazotropha sp. (ex Epidulcina cf. delphinae)
CTCGGTTACTGATCGAGGAGCGGTATACCTGGCCGGTACGTACCGTTCTGTAGGGAGGGGGTAGCCTTCGGGCTACCTCCTACCAGATTAATAGCACTTAATCAGCAACTGATAAAGGGTTTTTCCCCGCCCTGTCGTTTGTTCTCTCTCGTGAAGAGCGATTAGCTGGCTTGGCTAGCGCTCTTTCAATGCCACCATGAAAGAATACCGGTGGGACGCCAAACATGAATTATTTCCTTCATTTCAGCAATGTCGGAATTTTGCCTGATGCAGCAGGTTTGAAGAGTCAAGATTTTGTCTCGTGATGTATTAAAGAAATTAACTGATTGTATTAAAAAATAAAATTGCTTTGTTTTGTATGGCACCTTAATTGCATATGAGTTGAATACCACCTTTGAGGAACGGCATCATGGCAAATGAACAGGCAACTGAAGAGCTTGATCTTGGCGAAGAGAAGCCAAACACGACCAAGCTTATTCTCATTATCGTAATTGTCGCGGTTGTGCTGATAGGCGGCGGGATCGCAGCCTATCTTCTGCTCAGCGGCAATGGAGTCGCCGAGGAAGATCCGGCGATAACGGAGGAGACAGCCGAGCCTGAGGTTGAGCAGGGGCCTGTTCAATACCTCGATCTCGCGCCTCCGTTTGTGGTCAACCTGCCGGGTCGTCCGAGCCTGCTGCAGGTCGGGGTGAGTGTACGAGTCACCTCTGAGTCATTGGCCGAATTCATTGAGCACAATGATCCGATGATTCGCCACAATTTACTGAACCTTCTCTCCACCGCTAATGCAAAGTCACTGAGGACGCGCAGCAGCAAAGAGGCCTTGCAAGCCAAGATGCTGCAGGAGCTCAACGGGGTGGTTAAGGAACTGCAAGGTCCGGGAGAGGCCGATGCCCTCTATTTCACCAGTTTTGTAATGCAATGAGCACCAACGACCTGCTTTCACAAGAGGAGATCGATGCCCTATTGCACGGCGTCGATAACGGCGATGTCGCTACCGAGTCGGAGGTGGCCGATGCGGGGGGGACGGTTTCCTATGACTTTACCAGTCAGGACCGGATCGTTCGCGGACGCCTGCCGACCCTTGAGATGATCAACGAACGCTTTGCGCGCCTATTCCGCACCAGTCTTTTCAATATGCTGCGACGCACCGCCGATCTGTCCGTATCCGGCATCCAGATGCAGAAGTTTTCGGAGTTTGTTCATAGCCTGTTCGTTCCTACCAGTCTGAATATGATTCGAGTGCCGCCTCTGCGGGGCAAGGGGTTGTTCGTGATCGATCCGAAGCTGGTGTTCAGCGTGGTGGATAACTACTTCGGTGGCTCCGGTCGCTTCCATACCAAGATCGAGGGCCGTGACTTCACCCCGACTGAAAATCGCGTGATTCAACTGTTGCTGAAGCGGGCCTTCGATGATCTGGGCGTCGCCTGGATGCCGGTATTCCGGGTCAAGTTTGAATACAGCGGCTCGGAGGTCAACCCTCAGTTTGCGAATATCGTCAGCCCGTCCGAGGTCGTGGTCGTGACCTCTTTCCATGTGGATCTGGAGAGCGGCGGCGGTGATTTCCATATCTGTATGCCCTACTCAATGGTTGAGCCGATTCGTGAGTTGTTGGATGCCGGGGTGCAGAGTGACCGAGGTGAGCGGGACGAGCGCTGGGAGCACTCCCTGAAGGAAGAGATCCTGGGGGCGAAGATCGAGCTTTGCAGCAACCTGACGGATGTGCAGATGAGCATCAAACAACTGGCCGGCCTCAAGAAGGGCGACATCATTCCCTTCGAGATGCCGGAAGAGGTCGAGATTGAGGCCTCGGATGTACCGATATTCAAGGCCAAGTTGGGGGTTTCGGATGGCAGCTACGCCCTGAAGATCCATCATTGGATCCAGCACAATCGGCGCAAGGGTCTGCATGATTATCTGGAAATGGAGAAAAGGGTGGCGGAGATCCCCAGTGAAAAGTAAGCGCATGCCTGCCGTAGCTATCCGGCTGCGGCGAATCGTGCGGTGATTTCCCAAGAGGGCGAGAAGATGAGCGAAGACAAAGATACCGATCCGAATGAAGCATTGGCCGATGAGTGGGCCGCTGCATTGGGTGAGCAGACCGAAACAGAGGGTGGCGAGCAGGCTTCCGCTGCGACCTTTGATGAGTTGCAGGATGAATCAGGCGTCGGCGCCATGAATATGGAATCGATCCTTGATGTGCCGGTTACCATTTCCATGGAGATCGGTCGCACCAAGATCAATATCCGCAACCTGCTGCAACTGAATCAGGGTTCGGTGGTCGAGTTGGACAGACTGGCCGGCGAACCGATGGATGTGCTGGTCAACGGTACCCTTATCGCCCAGGGCGAGGTGGTGGTGGTGAACGAAAAGTTCGGTCTGCGGCTCACCGATATCATCAGTCCGTCCGAGCGGGTAAAGAGACTAAGCTGATGACCCGCTGGCCTCTCATCTGCCTGATTTTCAGTCACTCCCTGCCGGCTGTCGAAACGACCCAGAAGCAGATCGGCGTCAAGGTTTCGCCGTTGGGTGTGGAGGGCCTGTTGAGTACCGCCGGTGGTCTGCTGCTGATCCTGGCTCTGATCATAGGCGGGGCTTGGTTGTTCAAGCGTTACGCTCAGCTACCGATGGCGGGAAAGGGACTGGTGCGGGTGCTGGGCGGCGCCTCGGTGGGCGCCAGGGAACGGGTGGTGGTGGTCGAAGTGGAGAATACCCGCCTGCTGTTGGGTGTGGCCCCCGGTCAGGTGCGCACCCTGCATGTATTGGCGGAGGCTCGGGAGCATTTCCGCGATCGGTTGAGTGCCGCGGGTGGAGAGGGCGAGTCGGCGGATGATCAGCGGGAGAGGCCGCAATGAGAGGCTGGCTGCTGATCGCCGGTTTACTCTGCAGCACCCTCCTGCAGGCTGCCCCTGGGGTGGATGCCTTCAGTATCACAACGGACGGCGAGGGCGCTCAGACCTATACCCTGACCATCCAGATCCTGTTTTTCATGACCGCCCTGGCGCTGTTGCCGGGGGCGTTGATGATGATGACTTCATTCGCTCGTATCATCATCGTGCTGGCCATCCTGAGACAGGCGCTCGGGACCCAGAATACCCCGTCCAACCAGATCCTCATCGGCCTTGCCCTGTTTCTCACCCTGTTCATCATGATGCCTGTCTTCACCGAGGTGAATCAGGTCGCCCTACAGCCCTATCTGGTCGAGCAACTCGATACCGTGCAGGCCCTGCAAGCGGCCTCGGAGCCGTTTAAGACGTTTATGTTGGCGCAGACCCGCGAGGACGACTTGGCCCTGTTTGCTCGAATCGGTGACTTCGGCGAATTCGAGGAGCCGGATGACGTACCCTTCACCCTATTGCTGCCGGCCTTCGCCACCAGTGAGTTGAAGACCGGTTTTCAGATCGGCTTTCTGTTGTTCATTCCGTTCTTGATTATCGACATCGTGGTAGCCAGCATTCTCATGTCGATGGGTATGATGATGCTCTCGCCGATGATTATCTCGCTGCCGTTCAAGATCATGCTGTTTGTGTTGATCGATGGCTGGGCGCTGGTGTTCGGCACCCTGGCATCGAGTTTCCTACTCTGAATCGGGAGGAGAGACCATGAGTCCGGATATCGTGATGTCCATCGGCCAGAACACCCTTCAGGTGATCGGCATACTTACCGGCATAGTGCTGTTGCCCGCCCTCGCAGTGGGTCTGATCATCGCCATGTTCCAGGCCGCCACCCAGATCAACGAAATGACCCTGACCTTCATCCCCAAGCTGGTGGTGGTGGGACTGGTATTGATGTTCGCCGGCCATTGGATGTTGCAACTGCTGATGAACTTCTCGCTGGATCTGATCGAGAGCATACCGGAGTTGATTCTTTGAGCATTTATACCCGATTGAAAGCCTATCCGGTTGTGGCCGGTTTTGCACAGACAAGGCGATGTGAATGATGTGCCTACTGGAGCGTCATGATCTTCAATGAAGCGCAATTCAATGCTTGGATGGCGGCCTATCTCTGGCCGATGGTGCGCATCAGCGCCATGCTGTTGGCGGCTCCGCTGTTCAGTTCGCGCCAGGTGCCGGTGCGGTTGCGTCTGTTTCTGATGCTGCTGATCACGCTGCTGGTGGCGCCGTCCTTGCCGACGCTGCCACAGGCCGACGTACTGAGTCATACCGGCTTTATGATTATGCTGCAGCAGATCCTGATCGGCGTGCTGATGGGTTTTATTCTGCAGATGGTGTTCGGCGCGCTGATCTTCGGTGGTCAGGTGATCGCCTATAGCATGGGTCTGGGTTTTGCCTCGATGGTGGATCCGACCAACGGTGTCCAGGTGCCTGTGATTGCCCAGTTTTACCTGATTTTCGCCACCTTGCTGTTTTTGATTTTTAACGGTCATCTGCTGGCCATCGAACTGCTGGCAGACAGTTTTTCGACCATGCCGGTGGCGGTGGACGGGATCTCGCGCAACGGGTTGCTCGATATCGTCGCCTGGGGCAGCCGTTTGTTTGCCGGCGGCCTGCTCATCGCCCTGCCCATCATCGGCGCCATGCTGATGGTCAACATGGGCATGGGCGTGGTGATGCGCGCCGCGCCGCAGCTAAATATCTTCTCGGTGGGTTTTCCCATTACCATGCTGCTCGGGTTCGCGCTGATGTGGGTGACCCTGCCGAATGTCTTCGCGGTTTTCAATGAACTCCTGGATGAGGCCTTCCAACTTCTGATGCAGACCCTGCGGGTCACGGGGTGAGCCATGGCTGAGAACGAAGACGGCCAGGAAAAAACAGAACAACCCTCGGCGAAACGGCTCGATGATGCCAAACGCAAGGGACAAGTGCCTCGCTCCCGGGAATTGAACACCATGGTGGTGACGATGATCGGCGTGGTCAGCCTTGTCGCCATGAGCCGCGCTATCGGCAACAATCTTTCGGCGATGATGAGCCGGGGTTTTGTCCTGACCCGTGAGGAGATTTTCGATATCAATGCCATGCTTGCCCATCTGGGAGAGGGGGTGGCCCAGGTCTTCATCGCCCTTTCACCCTTTTTCCTGTTAGTGGTGCTGGCAGCCATCTTCAGTTCCGTGGCGTTGGGCGGCTTCTCCATCAGCGCCGAGGCGCTGATGCCGAAATTGAGTAAGTTGAGTCCGTTGAAGGGCATGAAACGTGTCTTTTCCGCGCGCGGCCTGGTGGAGATGGTGAAGGCAATGGCGAAGTTCCTGTTCATCGGTGGCACTACCATCCTGCTGCTGTGGACCTCCTTGGAGCAATTTCTGGCGCTGCATGCGATGGACATCTCTCAGGCGCTCAGCCGTCTCAGTGGTTTGATCGGCTGGTCGGTGATTCTGTTGACCACCACCTTGATCCTGATTGCCGCCATCGATGTTCCCTTCCAGTTATGGGAACACAAACGCCAACTGAAGATGACCCGTCAGGAACTGCGTGACGAGATGAAGGAGACCGAGGGCAAACCGGAGGTGAAGAGCCGTATTCGCCAGTTGCAGCGCGAGATGGCCCAGAAGCGCATGATGCAGGAAGTGCCGAAGGCCGACGTGATCGTTACCAATCCGAGCCACTTTGCGGTGGCATTGAAATACGATCCTGAACACATGCATGCACCTAAACTATTGGCCAAGGGGGCCGACCTGGTGGCCTTCAACATCCGTAAGGTAGGCGCCGAGGCCAAGGTGCAGGTGGTCGAGTCACCGATGCTGGCGCGGGCGATCTACTACCACACCGAACTGGATGCCTTTATCCCCGCCGGCCTGTATCTGGCGGTAGCCCGTCTGTTGGCCTATGTCTTTCAACTCAGGGCCTACCGGAGCGAGGGCGGGGATTATCCGGAGTTGCCGGATGATTTGCCGGTGCCGGAGGAGTATCGGCATGTTTAGTACAGCGTTTTTAAGTGATGAGTTTTGAGTCTATGTATTCGCTTCGCTCATGCCTTTTATCAGTACGAATTAATGGACCGTGCGCGAAGCGTACACATCCGACTCAAAACCGTTTCGAGTAAAGATGATGGATGCCACAGCGATTTTCGACAATGTGAAGCAGGTGGGAGCACGCGGTCTCGGGGCGCCCCTGGTGCTGGTGATGTTGTTGACGATGATCGTGATTCCGCTACCGCCGATTGCCTTGGATATGTTCTTTACTTTCAACATCACGCTCTCGCTGGTGGTGATGCTGGTGGTGGTGTATACCCGTCGGCCGCTCGAGTTCTCGGTCTTTCCCAGTCTGCTGTTGATTGCGACCTTGCTGCGCCTGGCGCTCAACGTGGCCTCCACCCGTGTGGTGCTACTGGAAGGCCATACCGGCGGGGATGCCGCCGGTAAGGTAATCGAGGCCTTCGGCTCCTTTGTCATCGGCGGTAACTATGCGGTCGGTCTGGTGGTGTTTCTGATCCTGGTGATCATCAACTTCGTGGTGGTGACCAAGGGCGCGGGACGTGTCTCGGAAGTGAGCGCGCGTTTCACCCTGGATGCCATGCCGGGTAAGCAGATGGCCATCGACGCCGATCTCAATTCCGGTCTTATTAATCAGGACGAGGCCAGGGCACGGCGCGAGGACGTGGCTCGGGAGGCGGGCTTCTATGGCGCCATGGACGGCGCCAGTAAGTTCGTCCGTGGCGATGCTGTGGCCGGGATACTGATCCTGTTCATCAATATCATCGGCGGTCTCTCGATCGGTATGGTCCAACATGACCTCGACTTTTCAACCGCGCTGCAAAACTATGTATTGTTGACTATCGGTGACGGTTTGGTGGCGCAGATTCCGTCACTGCTGCTCTCCACTTCCGCGGCAATCATCGTCACCCGTGTGGCCAGCGATCAGGATGTCGGAGGGCAGATCGTCAGTCAACTCTTTACCAGCCCCAAGGCATTGGTGGTAGCGGCTTCGGTGCTGTTTCTGATGGGCATAGTGCCCGGCATGCCGAACTTTGCCTTTCTCACCCTGGCGGCCGCGGCGGCGGCAGGGGCCTGGATGATCCAGCAACGGCGGATGCAGCCGGTGGAAGAGCCGCTCATCGAAGAACCGGCGGAGCAACCGGAACAGCGCGACTTGAGCTGGGAAGATGTCCAACCGGTGGATTTGATCGGACTGGAGGTGGGGTATCGTCTGATCCCGCTGGTGGACCGGAATCAGGGCGGGCAACTGATGAATCGGATAAAAGGGGTCAGACGCAAGCTCTCCCAGGAACTGGGGTTTCTCATCCCTTCGGTGCATATCCGTGACAATCTTGATCTGAGCCCCAACAGTTACCGGATTTCGATCAATGGTGTCGTGGTGGCTCAGGCGGATATTTTTCCCGACCGGGAGTTGGCGATCAATCCGGGACAGGTGTTCGGTGAGTTACAGGGTGCGCCGACCAAGGATCCCACCTTCGGACTTGAAGCGGTGTGGATCGATCCCGAGCAGAAGGATCATGCCCAGACCCTGGGTTACACCGTGGTGGATGCCAGTACGGTTGTGGCCACCCATCTGAGCGAGATTCTGCAAACCCAGGCCAGTGAGTTGTTGGGTCACGAGGAGAGCCAACAACTGTTCGATATGTTGGCCAGGAGCGCGCCGAAGCTGGTGGAAGACCTGATGCCCAAGACGCTCTCGCTGAGCGTGGTGACGAAGATACTACAGAATTTGCTGGCGGAACATGTGCCGATCCGTGATTTCCGCACCATCGCCGAAACCTTGGCGGAGCAGGCCCACAGGAGTCAAGACCCCGGCGTTTTGACGGCAGCGGTCAGGGTTGCTCTGTCGCGGGGCATTGTGCAGCAACTTATTGGAACAGCTGAAGAAATTCCTGTGGCGGTGCTGGATCCGGCGTTGGAACAGTTATTGCAAAGAACCTTACAGGCCTCGGATGAGGGCCAGGCAGGGTTCGAACCCGGACTGGCAGAGAGATTGCAGAATGCGCTGGCTGAGACCAATGCGGCGATGGAGGCACAGGGACAGGAGTGCATACTCCTGGTGGCGGCGCCGATCAGGCCCTGGATGGCGAGATTCGCTAAACATGCGGCGCCGAGCATGCACATCCTCTCCTATAACGAAATACCGGACAATCGACAGATCAAAGTGGTCTCGACGATTGGAAACACCAACACCGGCGAGTAGAGGAGAAGGCTGACAGGTGGGTAACCCGCTTCCGGGTGACCGTGATCCTCAAGCCTGAACCGGGGATTGCGGACTATGAAGATTCGACGTTTTTTTGCCTCTGAGATGCGACAGGCCCTGCGCCAAGTACGGGAAGCACTGGGTGCGGATGCGGTTATCCTCTCCAACAAGAGTGTGCAGGGGGGAATCGAACTGGTGGCTGCCGTGGACTACGATGAGTCTGTCTTTAGCACTACTCAGCCGACCCCCATGGAAACAGAGCCTCAGGCGTCAGCAGCCAGACCTGCGATTTCGCCAATCGCCGAGGCATCTCCGGAGCGGATGCGACAGGTCGAGGAAGCGATCTCCGATAGATCGGTGGCGGATAGCCAAAACGGCCGCAAGCCCGCACTCGGAACACCCAGGGTGGAGTGGAGTCAAGACCCTGTGTTACGGGAGATGCGCCGGGAGATGCAGGCGTTGCGCCGGATGATGGAGAACGAACTGTCAGAGCTTACCTGGCGCGACATGGGGCATCGCCGCCCCCAGACCCAGGATCTGATGCGCCGATTGATGGGATTGGGGCTGGATGCGGTGCATTGTCGGGAGCTGGCCTATCGGGTTGAAGATGCGCAATCCCCCGAGCAGGCTTGGCATCAGGCCCTGACGCACTTGCTCGGCGAACTACCGACGGTGAAACAGGATCTTCTCGATCAAGGTGGTACCCTGGCCCTGGTGGGTCCCACCGGTGTCGGCAAGACCACTACCATTGCCAAATTGGCGGCCCGGTTTTGTCTGCGCCACGGCAATCGCCATCTGGCGTTGATCTCGGCCGACAGCTACCGCATCGGCGCTCAGGAGCAGTTACAGAATTACGGCCGCATCCTGGATGTGCCGGTGCGCAACATCGCCAACCCGGAAGAACTCAGCAACGCCCTGCATGCCTTTGCTGAAAAACGACTGGTGCTGATTGACACCGCCGGGATGGGGCAAAGGGATCTCCAACTGACCGAACGGTTGGCGCTGTTGAGCACAGGCAACCATCCTGTGCAGTCGCTGCTGACGCTCTCCGCCACCACCCAGCGCTCCGCCCTGAGTCATGCCATCCGTTCCTTCGGTATTGTACATATGATCGGCGCCGTGTTGACCAAGATGGACGAGTCCGCCTCCCTCGGGGGTGTTTTATCCGCGTTGCTGGAGGCCAAGCTGCCGCTGGCTTTCGTCACCGACGGTCAGCGTGTGCCCGAGGATATCCGCACCGCCCGCGCCGACACGTTGATAAAACAGGCCATCGAGATGGCTGAACCGGCGGATAGCGGTCCCGACGAGGATTACCTGGCGATGGCCTTCGGAGGAATGGATGAACATGCACATGTCTGAACAGCTTGAAGATCAGGCGACGGGATTGCGTAGGATGGTCAATCCGGAGCCGGTCAGGGTGATCGCCGTCACCGGTGGCAAGGGCGGCGTGGGAAAGACCAATATCTCGGCCAATCTGGGGGTCGCGTTGGCGGAACTCGATCGCCGGGTAGTGCTGCTGGATGCGGATTTGGGGCTGGCCAACCTGGACGTGGTTCTCGGCCTGCATGCGGAGCGCAACCTGTCACACGTGATGCAGGGCGAATGCTCCTTGGAAGAGATCATGGTGATCGGTCCCAAGGGACTGAAGGTGGTGCCCGGCGCCTCCGGTATCCGGCGCATGGCGGAGATGGGTCCGGCGGAACATGCCGGCTTGATCCACGCCTTCAGCGAATTGGCCAATGACGTGGATATTCTACTGATCGACACGGCGGCGGGCATCTCCGATCTGGTGATCAGTTTCAGTCGTGCGGCGCAGGAGCAAATCGTGGTAGTGTGCGACGAGCCCGCTTCGATCACCGATGCCTACGCCATTATCAAACTGCTTAATCGCGAGCATGGCGTCAGCCGATTTCGTATACTGGCGAATATGGTCAAGAGCGTGCAGGAAGGACGGAACCTTTACAACAAAATGTGCCGGGTAGCGGATCAGTACCTAGACGTTATGCTTACTTATATGGGCAGTATTCCTTACGACGAGCAACTTCGCAAGGCAGTCAGAAGCCAGAAGCCGGTCGTGGAGGCCTATCCTCGTTCGCGCGTGGCGCAGGCATTCAAGAATTTGGCTAAAAAGGCCGATAACTGGCCTGTGCCCACAGGAGTGAGTGGGGATCTGCAGTTTTTCATTGAACGCGTGATTCAATTTTCTAGTCATTATGGGGAGATATGACGGTGAGCGGCTTAGCGACATACACCGCCATGCAGCAACAGCAGAATTTCAATGATCTGGTGGATCAGCATGCCGGACTGGTGAAGAGAATCGCCTATCACCTGATGAACCGGCTGCCGCCCAATGTGCAGGCGGACGACCTGGTCCAGGCAGGCATGTTGGGTCTGCTGGAGGCGAGCAGAAATTACGATCCGACGCAGGGCGCCAGCTTTGAGACCTATGCGGGGATCCGCATTCGCGGCGCCATGCTGGATGAGATTCGGCGCAGTGACTGGACCCCGAGGTCGGTTCATCGCAAGGCGCGGATGGTGGCCGAGGCGATGCGCGAAATCGAAAACAACGCAGGCAGGGACGCCCGTGACGTGGAGGTGGCCAAGGCGATGGACATCAGTTTGGAGGATTATCACCAGATTTTACGGGACTCCACAGGTTGCCGTATTTTCAGCCTGGACGAACTGACCGCCGTCAACGACGGTTTTCCGGCTACGCGGGACGGCGCGGTGGACAGCCCCTTCGACGGGTTGCAAAGAGATGCCTTCAAGAAGGCGTTGGCGGAGGCGATCGCCGGTCTGCCCGAACGTGAGCGTCTGGTCATCGCCATGTATTACGACGATGAGATGAATCTCAGGGAGATAGGGCATGTACTGGGTGTCAGCGAATCACGGGTCTGCCAGATACACAGTCAGGCGACGTTGCGATTGCGATCGCGTTTGACGGATTGGCTTTCATTGGTGCATGACGAAGAGTAGAGAAAAGTAATGGTTGGTCTGAGATTCCATTGATTGAAATCAGCCGGCAGGATACAGGTGGGAGGTAGCATTGGATAAGAACATGAAGATCCTCATTGTGGATGATTTCTCCACAATGCGGCGCATAATCAAGAACCTTTTGCGCGATCTGGGGTTCAACAATACCCAGGAAGCGGATGACGGACTCACTGCGCTCCCCATGTTGCAGAATGGGAATTACGACTTTCTGGTCTCTGACTGGAACATGCCCGGGATGACCGGCATCGACTTGCTGAAGGCGGTCAGGGCCGACGAGAAATTGGCCCAGCTACCGGTGCTGATGGTAACCGCGGAATCCAAACGCGAACAGATCATCGAGGCCGCGCAGGCGGGTGTCAACGGCTATGTAGTCAAGCCCTTCACAGCCACTACCCTGGAAGAGAAGATCGGCAAGATCTTCGAACGAGTGGGTTAATCCAATACAGTGCCGGGAGCCATAGCATGGGGCAACAGCCAGATAACCAACAACGTTTAGAAACAGCCAAGGCCCTCGTTGCCAGTCTGGAGGCGGGCGATGAAGCAGCGTCCGAACGTTTGATTTCTTCTTTATCGCCAAGCGGTAGAAATGATGATCTGTTTCTCGAAGTCGGGCGTCTGACACGTGAACTGCATGACGCCATTAACGGTTTTTTGCTCGATGCCCATATCTCCGATATGACCAATGTGGAGATACCGGATGCCAAGGAGCGCCTCACCTATGTCATCACCATGACCCAGCAGTCGGCCGATCGCACTCTCACTGCCGTGGAGGAGAGTCTGCCGTTGGTGGAACAGATCGAGAAACAGGCCGGCGAACTCTCCGAACAGTGGGACAGACTGCGTTCCCGGCTGCTCAGCAAGCAGGACTTCAAGGAGCTCAGTGATGCGTTGTCCCTCTTTCTACTCAACACCACGACGGATGCCGGTGTATTGCACAAAAACCTATCCGATGTGTTGATGGCCCAGGACTTCCAGGATCTCACCGGTCAGATCATTCGCAAAGTGATCGCCCTGGTTCACGACGTGGAAGAGAAACTGGTCATGCTGGTGCGCATCACCGGCCACAAGATGGAAGATGCAAGCCAGAAGAAAGAGGTACCTCACGAACTGGCCGGTCCCGCTATTCCAGGCCTGGATCAAGGCGATCAGGTGACCAATCAGGACGATGTGGATGATCTGCTCTCCAGCCTTGGATTTTAGTTATTCGAGTAAAGACCGATATATAGATCGATAAAAAAAGCTGCATAGTTCGGTGACGCACCGGGAGTGTTAGATGAGCATCGATGTCAACGACGAGATCCTGCAGGATTTTCTGGTCGAGGCCGGAGAAATTCTGGAACAACTCAGCGAGCAGCTGGTGGATCTGGAACAGCAACCGGACGACTACGATCTGCTGAATGCCGTCTTTCGAGGCTTTCATACCATCAAGGGCGGTGCAGGTTTTTTGACCATCGAACCCCTGGTAGAGGTCTGCCATCGGGCGGAAGATGTCTTCAATATCCTCCGCCAGGGACAGCGTAGCGTCGGCCCCGACCTGATGGATTCGGTGCTTGAAGTCCTGGATGTGGTGAATGCCATGTTCGAGGAAGTACGCAAAGGCGTTATGCCTGAGCATGCCGCCCCCGAGTTGATCGAATGCCTCAACCGGTTTGCCGTGCCTGAGGACGAGGAGCCTGCGGCGGTTGCCGATGAAGAGGACGCTGCTGAGGAAGAGGAGGCGGAAGCAGAGCATCAGGAACAAGCCGAGGGCGAGGGAGAGCTGAGCGACAACGAATTCGAAGAACTGCTGGATGCCATCCAGGAGCCTGAACCGGCATCAGCCGGCGATGAGATCACTGAGGATGAGTTCGAAGCACTACTCGACGAGATCCACGGCAAGGGCAAGTTCGATGCTGACAAACTGCCCGATGAGAAACCGGTTGCGAAGAAAAAGGTCGCTGCTAAAAAGCCTAAACCATCCAAGGCCGTGGATGACGAAATCACCGAAGACGAGTTCGAAGAACTGCTCGATCAGATTCACGGGGAGGGCAAGTTCAATCCCGACAAGGTCAAGTCGGCTGAGCCCGCCGCCGGCAAAAGCAAACCCAAGAAGCAAGCCGCCAAGCCACCTGCCCAGCCAAAGCCGGCAGCCAAGGCAAAACCGAAAAAACAGCCAACCAAACCGGCGGCAGAGGCCGAGCCAAAACCGGCAACCAAGCCGTCACCCAAACAACCCAAGGCCGCGCCGGCGAACAAGCCGCCCGCCGAGACCTCGGTGCGGGTGGATACGCAACGACTCGACGATATTATGAACATGGTCGGAGAACTGGTGCTGGTGCGCAATCGTCTGGCAACGCTGAAGGCCACCCTGAATGACGAAGACGTGGCCAATGCGGTCGGTAATCTCGATGTGGTGACCTCCGATCTGCAACTGGCGGTCATGAAGACCCGCATGCAGCCGATCAAAAAGGTCTTCGGCCGCTTTCCCCGGGTGGTGCGGGATCTGGCCAGGAGTCTGAAAAAAGAGATCGACCTGGAGATGGAGGGCGAGGATACGGATCTGGACAAGAATCTGGTGGAGGCCCTGGCCGATCCCCTGGTGCATTTGGTGCGAAATTCGGTGGATCACGGTATCGAACAGCCCGACGAGCGTGAAGAAAAAGGCAAACCGAGACGTGGCACCGTGGTCCTTTCCGCCGCCCAGGAGGGTGACCACATCCTGCTTTCGATCACCGATGACGGCAAAGGCATGGACCCGGAGGTGTTACGACAAAACGCCGTTGAAAAGGGCATGATGGATGCCGAAGCGGCAGGCCGTCTGGATAACAGGGAGTGTTTCAATCTGATTTTTGCTCCGGGTTTCTCCACCAAGACAGAGATCTCCGACGTTTCGGGACGGGGTGTGGGTATGGATGTGGTGAAGACACGCATTGCCCAGATGAACGGTTCGGTCGAGATCGATTCCGAATGGGGACGGGGTAGCATCATCATCATCAAGCTGCCGCTGACGCTGGCGATTCTACCGACTTTGATGGTGGTGCTGGGCAATCAGCCCTTCGCCCTGCCGCTGGCCAGTGTGGTGGAGATATTCAATCTCGATCTTAAACGCACCAATGTGGTGGACGGACAATTGACCATCATGGTCCGCGACCGAGCCCTGCCACTCTTCTATCTACGCAACTGGTTGACTCCCCAAAAGCCCATGACCGACGAGGACAAGACGAGAGGGCATGTGGTGATCGTCAATGTGGGAAATATTCAGGTCGGTCTGGTGGTCGACCATCTGATCGGACAGGAGGAAGTGGTGATCAAACCGTTGGGCGCTCTGTTGCAGGGGCTGGATGGTATGGCCGGGGCCACCATTACAGGCGATGGCAAGATCGCCCTGATCATGGATGTACCCGGCCTGATGCGTAAATATGTCAAGAAATACTGAGAAATTCGCCATTTCCAGGGCGACAGAGTATGGAGAGAACAACATGGGTGTCCCCCCGATGTACATCCAAAGCAGTTAGGGTTGAACAGAGACAATGGACGCCAAATTGAGAGTATTGATTGTCGATGATTCGGCATTCTTCCGCAACCGAATCTCCGCGGCGCTGGCGCAGGCGGACGATATCGAAGTGGTGGGTTTCGCCGGCAACGGGAAGGAGGCCATCGACAGCGCCAGGAAATTGAGACCCGACGTGATAACCATGGATGTGGAGATGCCGGTGGTGGATGGTATCTCCGCGGTGCGCAAGATCATGGCGGAGGCGCCGACACGTATCCTGATGTTCTCCGCACTCACCAAGGAGGGGGCCAGGGAAACATTGGATGCACTGGATGCCGGCGCCATGGATTTTCTGCCCAAGGAGAGAAAAACCACCGGCAGAGGTAGAAGTGTCGAGGAGGCCAACAGGCAACTGCTTGAGCGTGTGCGGGCCGTGGGGCAATCCCGTCTGTCCCTGTTGCGGGGGGCTGTCAGGGGTTACCGCAGTCAGGTCAGTCGCACGGTTAGCTCCCAGGCCGACGTCGTCTCCGACAAGCACCTGGAACTGGTGGCGATCGGCGCCTCGACCGGCGGCCCCGTGGCGTTGCGCCAGGTGCTGAGTGCGTTGCCTCGGCATTTTCCGTTACCGGTGGTGGTGGCGGTGCATATGCCGGGTAGCTTTACCCGAGCCTATGCGGAGAGGTTGGACGCGGTCTGCGCGATCAATATCAAACAGGCCGTGGATCGTGACCTGCTGATGCCGGGGCACTGCCTGATCGCCCCCGGCGGCAAGCAGATGCGAGTGGATCGGGGACCATCCAACTACCAAGTACGTATCAGCGAGCCGTTGTCGGGACAGATCTATCATCCCAGCGTGGATCTGTTGCTTTCATCGGCAGCGGTAAGTTATAAGGATCGGGTCTTGGGATTGGTGCTGACCGGCATGGGAGCTGATGGTTTAGAGGGCGCGAGAAAGTTGAAACAGGCGGGCTCCGATCTTTGGAGTCAGGACGAAAGGAGTTGCGTGGTCTACGGCATGCCCCAGTCGGTTGAGAAGGCTGGATTGTCGGATCGTGTACTCGCACTGGACGAGATAGGGCCTCTTCTCGCACGGATATCTCACTAAGATAGCGTTCTATATAGGATGTAACATGGGATACCCGGGCCAACGGGACTGATATGAGACTCGATTTTCTAAGCTTTATCGGTATCCTTATCGCTTTTTTAGCGATTTTGGGCGGCAATTGGCTGGAAGGAGGGCATATCGATTCGCTGGTCAACGGACCGGCGATGGTGATTGTCACCGGCGGCACCATAGGCGCCATTCTGCTGCAGACCCCGGTGCCGGTATTTCTGCATGCACTGCGTATCTCGGCACGGGTATTTCTGCCGGTAAGACTGGATATGCCGACCACTATCGAGAAGCTGGTGGACTGGAGCAATATCGCCAGAAAGGAGGGATTATTGGGTTTGGAGTCCATTGCCGACGAGGAGTCGGATCCCTTCATTCGCAAGGGGATGCAACTGCTGGTGGACGGCAACGAACCGGAGGCGTTGCGCGACATCATGGAGATGGAAGTGGACGCCAGTGAACAACATGATGTCCAGGCGGCAAAGGTGTTCGAAGGCATGGGGGGGTACTCGCCTACCATCGGTATTATCGGCGCCGTCATGGGACTTATTCATGTGATGCAGAATCTGGCCGACCCAAGCAAGCTGGGTAGCGGTATCGCAACCGCTTTTGTCGCAACCATCTATGGCGTCGGGCTGGCGAATCTGTTCCTGCTGCCTATCGCCGCCAAGCTGAAGACCCAGTCCGAGAACATTGCCAAATTTCGAGAAATGGTCATCGAGGGGGTGATCGGTATTGCCGAGGGCGACAACCCGCGCAGTATCGAGACCAAACTCAAGGGCTTTCTCCAATGAGTGTTTAACCCGCATTTCTCACCAGGCGGACCGTACTAACAGGAAAACTTATGAAAGTTGAACAGATTAGCATCTCTCACGATATGGCATTCATCGGAGAGTCTGTCCTATTTCCATCCTTAGGTCCGTTAACGGTGCATCCCTGCACCACTTCTGGTTTTTGGAACAACCAGGCCGAGCCTCTTGAACGATCGGGCTTGAACCATAGGACCGGCTATGCTTCTGCGCCCGATCATCCAACCTGCTTCGGCCTGGTTACCCCAAAAATCCAAATCCTGGTGAGAAATGCGGGCTAACCATGACAAAAAGACGCAAACGTAAGGCGGAACATGTCAACCACGAGCGATGGCTCGTCTCCTATGCCGATTTCATCACCCTGTTGTTTGCCTTTTTCGTGGTCATGTATTCCGTCTCTTCAGTCAATGAGGGCAAGTACCGGGTGCTCTCTCAGACCCTTACCAACGCCTTTCAGGAGAGTCGGCGCAGCCTCGATCCGATCCAGATCGGGGAGCTCAGCCGCGACTCGGGTGAGACGCCCGGGATGGGCCGGAAGAGCGCTTTGATTCAAAGTGAACTGCGTCAGGGCCCCGGCAGCCATGACCAGCAAGGCGTCGATCTGGCCGGAGAAGCGGATGCCGTCTCTGTCATGCCTGCCGACGAGGGGCAGAGACTCGGCTTTCTTGCCGCCAGCATCGAGGACATGCTCAGCGAGTATGTTGATCAAGACCTGGTCGAGGTCAGTTTCACCGAGGACCGGGTGGTGGTGAACATGAAAGACAAAATGCTGTTCGCCAGCGCCAGTGCCCATCTCTCAAAGACGGCGGTGGAGGCGCTGAGGAATATCAGCCGGGTGCTGGAGATAGTACCCAACCAGGTCCAGGTGGAAGGCAATACCGACAATCGTCCCATCAATACTGAGGAGTTTCCTTCAAACTGGGAACTTTCCGCCGCGCGCGCCGCCAGTGTTGTACATTTGATGACCCGTATGGGTATAGACCCGAATCGCCTCTCTGCGGTCGGTTATGCGGAACACCGTCCGGTAGCCGATAATAAAAGTGAAGCGGGTAGGGCGAAAAATCGCCGTGTCTCGCTGGTGATTTTGGGCATGAACGGCAATGAAGATCGCGTGATCGATCTCCCTGGGGGTGGCGGGTGAAGGTGTGGACCGTGGCCAATCAGAAGGGCGGCGTGGGCAAGACCACCACCACCGTCTCCTTGGGGGGAGTGCTTTCCCAGTGGGGGTTGCGCACATTACTGGTGGATATCGACCCCCACGGTTCCCTGACCAGCTATTTTCGTTATGATCCGGACGCCCTTGAGGAGAGTGTTTACAGTCTGTTTCGGGCAGTGGCGCAGAATCAACAACTTGATCCGCTCAGTCTGATCCATCCCACCGGCACCGAGGGGTTGGACTTGATGCCTGCGGAGATGGCCCTGGCCACCCTTGATCGTCAAGCGGGCAAGCTGGAAGGCATGGGATTGGTGATCAAGCAGGCCTTGAACCGCTTGCAGAGCCGCTATGATCACGTAATACTCGATTGTCCGCCGATCCTGGGGGTGCTGATGATCAACGCCCTGGCTGCCTGCGAACGGTTGATCATTCCGGTGCAGACCGAGTTTCTCGCCCTCAAAGGGCTGGAGCGCATGCTGCATACCCTGGAGATGGTGACCAAATCCCGACATCTCCCCCTGCCGTATCTGATCGTTCCCACCATGTTCGATCGTCGCACCCGTGCATCCATCGACAGCCTGAGGGTGATGCGCGAGAGTTATCCGGGGCGGATCTGGCACGGCCTGATTCCCGTCGACACCTTGTTCCGGGAAGCCAGTAAGGCAGGCATTCCCCCCGCCCTGTTCGCACCCCAGAGCCGGGGCCTGATGGCCTATGAAAAGCTGTCGCAGGATCTCCTCAGTGAGCATGAGCCGATAGCGCAGGCAGGTGCCGGTTCATGAAGCGGTCACTGAAACCCCGTGATCTGCGGGAGGTCGATAGCAGGATCGCGGAACCCGATACTGCGCTGAAAAGCTACCTCGATACCCTGCTGTCGGAGATCGGCGATTCGCCGGTGACATCTCCCGAGGTTGAAGTTAAAGAGCCTTCGACGGATGCCGATATTGAAATAGAGGATGTACGGCAATCCGTGGTGACGCCGACCCCACAATCGGTATTACAGGAGGGACGGCCGGAACAACTCACCGAAATTCCCGCCTGGGCGGAGAACGGCTTTCAAGTGCTGCTATTCAAGGTGAACGGCATCACCTTGGGGATACCGCTTACTGCGTTGGTGGGGATCCTCGACTACGAAGGGGGGGCCAGTCAACTGCCCGGACAACCTGCCTGGACCTTGGGGGTGGTCGTCAATCGGGATGAGAAGGTCATCGTTATCGACAGCGCCCGTCTGCTGATGCCCGAGAGACTGAGCGGGAATGAGGTCGTAAGCCCACAGCGTCTGTTGTTGATAGGTGACGGGCATTTAGCCCTTGCGGTGGATAGCGTTTGCAGTACCCTGGAGATAGAGAAGGAAGCGGTGCGATGGCGTTCCGGGAGCGGGAAACGGCCCTGGTATGCCGGCATTATTATTCAAGAATTGAGCGTATTGCTGAATGTGGACGGGGTATTGGGGATGCTTGCCGCGTGAGAGTACTAGTGTAGGGCACTACACTAGGGGGCGTTCTCAATTAGCTGAGTGAGCGTGATTCTGAGTCATTTTTCGTGCCGGCAAGGCGCGATGAGGCGTAATAGTCATTCTATTGCAACGAATCGCAACGCCGCCGGCGCGGAAAAGGGCTGGAATCACGCCGCGAACGATGATTGAGAACGCCCCCTAGTACTCCGACAAGGAGGCATATCCAAGGGTAAGCATTGGCGACAGCAGATGAGTCGAGCGGAACTGATCGGGCTGGGCCTCGGCCCCGCCGCTTTTATCCCGGCAACAATAACTCAACGAGGTATAGAGGTGTGAGCATGAATATTGAAAGCGATGATGACAGTGGCGAAGGCCCATTGATCCAGTTTGTGACCTTTATCCTGATGGACGAGGTCTACGGTATCAACGTAATGCAAGTGCAAGAGGTACTGCGTGTCACTGAGATAGCACCGGTGCCCGGCGCTCCCTCTTATGTCCTGGGCATTATCAACCTGCGTGGTAACGTCGTGACCGTGATCGACACCCGAACACGTTTTGGATTGCCCTCCACGGAGGTGGATGACGCCAGCCGAATCATCGTCATTGAGTCGGAAAAACAGGTGGTCGGCATCCTCGTGGACGCAGTGGCGGAAGTGGTCGAGTTGCGCGAGAATGAGATCGACGCGGCGCCCAACGTGGGTACAGAGGAGAGTTCCCGCTATATCCAGGGTGTAGCCACACAGGAGGATAACCTGTTGATTCTGGTCGATCTCAACAAGCTGCTGACTGACGAGGAATGGCAAGAAATCAGCATGTATTGAACAGGATCCCAGCATCGGTCCCGTTTTCTTCCCGGAGGCGGTTTTTCCGCTATAGTGAGAGCATGTTCATCGAATAGGATGCCCGGTATGCCTGAGATTGGAGAACAGACCCCGCTCAATCCACTCTATCCGGTGAAACCGACCAAACCGCCTATGCGGCGTGAGCGACCCAAGCCGACGGATGAGCGTGAACCGCGACAACAGAGAAAACCGCCTGAAGACGAGGATGATGGAAAGCCGCACATCGATGAGTATGCTTGATGATTAGTCTCCTGTTTTTACAATTTCTCGGTTGCAATCCACTTCCGTGTCGTATGGCGGGGTCGGTTTGTTGCGCAGGGGGTGGGAAATGCCGGGTAGTGATTCCGCATTTCTCTGGTTCGGCATAGTACCGATTCTTCTCTTGCTGATAGTCCTGTCGGGGTATCGGTTTCGGCAGGAACGTCGGCAGGGTGAGATGCTGGAACTGCAAAAACGTGAGATCGAGACCCTCAAGCAGACCGTGGGAGCGCTTTGCTCCAGCGCCGTCGGCGTCGACAAGCGGGTGAATCGTCTTGAGCGTCAGGGACGCGACCTGGAAGAGCGACAAGAGAACATAGAACAGAGCGGTCAGCAGGGAGAGCCGCCCTACAGCGACGCCATTCGCATGGTGCATGCAGGCGCAGGGTCCGAACAGTTGGTGTCGGAGTTGGGCATCAGTCGTGACGCCGCCGACCTGATCATCATGATACACGGCATGAAACGGGGAGGTACTTAGTGTAGTGTCCTATACTAATTATCACCAATCAGTATGATACACTACACTAGTCCCTTGCTTGGCTTTGCCGCCTACAGCGGCACCGGGAAGACAACCCTGCTCAAACAACTCATACCGCAGCTACGGGATGCAGGTATGAGAGTGGGTGTGATCAAACACGCCCATCATCAGGTCGAGTTCGACAGACCGGGCAAAGACAGCTACGAATTGCGCAAGGCAGGCGCGGGTCGGGTGCTGCTTGCAACCTCCAGGCGTTGGGCGCTGATGGTGGATGAAGCGGAGGAGCAGGAGCCGAGCTTGCCGCAATTACTTGAGCGACTGGGTACCAGCGTCCTGGATCTGGTGCTGGTGGAGGGGTTTAGGCACCTGGCTTTCCCCAAGATAGAACTACACAGGACCTCACTGAAAAAACCGCTGATCTTTCCTGAAGACAGCTCGGTCATCGCAATTGCGAGCGATGCCCGGATCGAACAGGAGACAGAACTCCCCCGGCTTGATCTCAATGCCCCTCTTTCCATTGCCGACTTCATCAGGGAGTATTGCGAAAGCTACCCTGCGCGGCCTTCCGGGTTCACTTCTCTGCCGTAATGTAGCAGATCCACCCGGCATCCGCTTCGCCCTTCGTGACAGGCACGAAGACGCCATCCGGTTCGCCATCCTCGTCGAATCCCTGCCAGTAGAAAGTCACCTTGCTGAAACCCACCTCGTCGAGCAATTCATGGATCTCCGGCAGGCTCCAGAGACGCCAATCGTAGCTGAAGGCCCGTTCCAAACGCGAACCATCTTCGAAGTCGAAGTGGATGTGGCAGATCAGGTTTGCGCTGATGGGGTCGTATTTTTCCTGTTCCCAGACATAGGTAAAGCGGCTGTCGCCATCCTCGATCTCCCGCTCCTCCTCGATCTCTTTGTAGGAGTCGTAGCCGCCATAGGCATCCATGAAGAGAATACCGTCATCCGCCAATTGCCGGCGTACTTGCTGGAAGTAGCGTTTCAGATGTTTGCGCGCCTTGAACAGCCAGTAGCTGAAATTCATCGCCGAGATGATTTCCATCGGTTCAGTTCGCACGTTCAGCACATTCTTTTCCAGCAGAGTGATGCGTTGATGTTGTGACGGTTTGAGTCTACTCAGTCGATTCTCGCGTCCCCAGTCAAGCACCTCGGCATCCAGGTCGACGCCGATGGCCTGGTTGCCCTTGCGCCGTTGTACCCACTCGCAACAGACATTGGCGGTGCCGCAGAAGTCCTCTCTTAGCGTCTTGGCTCGTCTACCGCGCAATTTCTTATAAGTATCATCGACAAAGTCAATCTCCGCCTCCGAGCACTGCACGGAAAGTTCATAGAGGTGGTGACGGTCGGCCGTTTCGGCCAATGTTCGAGACTTGTGTTTCTTTCTTTTTGCCATACCAAAACTATGGTTATCTCTTCTCGGGAAAGGACTGCCAGTGTCCCACTAAAATCTATTGAACCACGGACTATACTCCTAAAGAGCAAAGAGAGTATACGAGGTGATGAAATGGCTATTGCAATCACACTCCAAGAGTATCTACAAAACCACGAGACGGATTACGAAGTGATCGAACATCGTCGCACCGATTCCGCTTTACATACGGCAGAGGCAGCCCATATTCCGGGTGATAGAATGGTGAAATCCGTGCTGTTGGGGGATGACGAGAGCTATGTGCTTGCGGTGATTCCGGCAACCCATCATGTATTGCTGGACGAACTGGCCCAGTTCACCGGGCGGAATCTCTTCCTCATCTCGGAGGAAGAGTTGCAACAGGCCTTTGCCGATTGCGAGACTGGGGCGGTGCCGCCAACGGGCATGTCTTACGGGATAGAGACCGTTGTGGATGCCAGCCTTCTGCAACAACCGGATCTCTATTTCGAGTCCGGCGATCATGGAAAGTTGATCCACATCAGCACCGAAAGCTTCCGTGAACTGGAGGCAGATGCCGTGGTTGCCGAGTTCAGCAGGCACCTGTAGCGGATTTAGAATCCAGGTCATTTGATTCCAAGCGTGAACTGGTTTAACCTTGCGCCTCCGAAATCCGGAGAGATGTCCGAGTGGCTGAAGGAGCACGCCTGGAAAGTGTGTATACGTTAATAGCGTATCGAGGGTTCGAATCCCTCTCTCTCCGCCAAATAACAAGGGGGCTCCATTCGAGCCCCCTCATTATTTGGCGGAGAGAGGATTTGCTTCGAAGCCCTCGTTCGACCAGGAGCGGAGCAATGCCTGCCAAGTCATGGGCTTGTCAAGAGATACGTTCTACTGAACAAACCCCTTTGTGAGCTGCATTGACAAAAGGACGAGAAATCTTCAGAATTCGCCTTCCATAAAAAGCGCCCGTAGCTCAGCTGGATAGAGTACCTGGCTACGAACCAGGGGGTCGGAGGTTCGAATCCTTCCGGGCGCGCCATATTAAGCGGTAAAATCAATCGGTTACGACGAAAGTCGCCCCGCTTTTTTGTTTCTCATTTCCAGACTGTGCTAGATTTGTGCTAACCAGTCTGGTTTGAGAAAGTTTCTCCGCATGTACTGCCAGATGCTCTGATATGACAAGACTTTTCCGGACAAATAATCACGCAACTTTTCGGTACGCTTTGTCATAGCCCAATGGCGGTAGAGCCGGCCCTCATCGGTCTGGATGTAGGTGATGTCACTCGCATACACGGTATCCGGCTGCTCCACCATGAATTCTCGATCCAGCCGATTCGGCGCGACAGGGCGGCCATGGTTGGAATTTGTTGTCGCCTTGAATTTACGTTTACCCTTGCTCTCCAGGCCTTGCTGTTTCATCAGGCGGCCCACGCGGGTACGGCTGACACATTCATTGTCGTCCACCAAGTCCTTGAGGATACGCCTGGCTCCGTAGATCCCACGGCTAGTAGTGGACCCCAATTTTCAGACAGCCCTATAAGTGCATTCCGCCCTTATTGATCATCACCTGATCATGCTGGTTGTGGCCATTCCAGAT